>JBDSSS010000117.1:0-6287 GCA_039928615.1 Terracoccus sp.
ACGCCGTACGGCGTGCAGAAGTGGGCACTCGACGCAGGCTGGGGGCCGGCCGGGCGCTCAGGTGGCGCGGTAGCGGCGCTCCGGCCGGCCCGTCGCGCCGTAGCGGAGGGTGACCTCGGCCCGCCCCGACGTCACGAAGTGCTCGAGGTAGCGCCGGGCGCTGACTCGCGAGATGCCGACCGCCTCGGCGCACTCCGTCGCCGACATCGTCGCCGGGACCGACCGCAACGACGCCTCGACGACCTGCGAGGTCTCGGGGCTGAGGCCCTTGGGCAGGGTGGCCGCACCGGTCCGGCCGGGTCCGGTCGGGGTGAAGGCGGCGTCGATCTCCTGCTGGGTCAGCTCGCCGTCACTGACCGCCTTGGCCCGCTCGGCGGCATACAGCTCGAGACGCTCGCGCAGATCGCGCTGGCTGAAGGGCTTGAGGAGGTAACCCACGACGCCGTGGCGGACGGCGCCGCGGACCGAGTCGGCCTCCTTGGCGGCCGTGACGACGAGGACGTCGCACGTCTCCCCCGCCGCGCGGAGGCGCGTCACGACGTCGAGGCCGAAGTGGTCGGGCAGGTAGAGATCGAGCAGCACGAGGTCCGGCTGCAGCTCGGCGACCATCGCGAGCGCCTCAACGCCGTTGTGGGCGTCGCCGACGACCTCGAATCCCGGCACGCGCTCGACGAAGCCGCGGTGGATCCGCGCGACCATGAAGTCGTCGTCGACGACGAGGACCCGGATCACGACCGCACCTGCTCGGGGTGGGCGAGTCGCACCGGCTCCGCGGGGTCGGTCGACCGGTCCCCTGCGACGGTGAGCCGGGCGGCGAAGCGGGCCCCGGACGGAGTGTTCTCCACCTGCACCTCGCCCCCGCGGCGCTGGCAGATGAGCCGGGTCAGCGCGAGGCCGATTCCGCGCTCCCCGGCCTGCGCCGCCTTCGTCGTGAACCCGTGTGTGAAGACCTCGGTGACGAGCTCCGGTGCGACCCCCGGCCCGGAGTCGACGACGCTGACCTCGACGGTGCTCGCATCGTGCCGGATCGTCAGCTCGACCCAGCGGTCGAGCGGGTCACCCGAGGCGGCGGCGTCGATGGCGTTGTCGACGAGGTTGCCGACGACCGCGGCGACGTCGGCCGAGTCCGCCGACCCGATCCGCCCGAGCGACGTCTCGTCGGAGACCCGCAGCTCGACCCGGCGCTCGGTCGCTTGAGCCGCCTTGGCCATGACGAGGGCGGTGACGGCCGTGTCCCGGATCCGGCGCGCGACGGCGAGGTCGAGCTGCGCCCGGTGCTCGCTGACGGAGTCGACGTAGCGCACGACCTCGTCGTGCTCGCCCAGCTGGATGAGCCCCGAGATCGTGTGCAGCTGGTTGGCGAACTCGTGCGCCTGGGCCCGGAGCAGCTCGGTCGTGCTGCGGAAGGAGCCGATCTCGCGCTCGAGGGCGGCGAGCTCGGTCCGGTCGCGCAGCGTCGTGACGGAGCCGAGGGGACGCCCGTCCTTGGCGACCTCCATCCGGTTCATCACCAGGACGCGTCCCCGCCGCAGGACGACCTGGTCCCGTGGCGCGGCGCCCACCTCGCCTCGCGCCGGCCTCACCCCGAGGCCGGAGTCGTCGACACCGAGCAGCACGTCACGCAGCCGGTCGCTCATGCTGAGGTCGGCCAGGCGCATCCCGATCGCGTGCTCCGGCAGGTCGAGCAACCGGCGGGCGACGTCGTTGACGAGCGTGATCCGGTGCCCGGTGTCGAGGGCGACGACCCCCTCGGCCAGCCCCGAGAGCATCGCCTCGCGGCTCTCGGCCAGCCCGGTGATCTCAGACGGCTCGAGACCCAGTGTCTGCCGCTTGATCCATCGCGCGAGCAGCCAGGAACCGAGCCCGCCGAGGGCGAGCGCAAGCCCGAGGTAGGTGAGCAGGTAGGACGACCCGCCGAGGAGCCGGTCGACGACCGACGGCATCGCGACGGCGACGACGACCGTCCCGAGCCGGGCGCCGACCCGGGGACCCGTGGCCGCCGGATCCCCCGAGGGGGCGTAGAGGATCGGCGTCTGCGCGACGAGCATCCGCTGGCCGCCGAGGTCCATCGTCCCCGTCCAGCTCGCACCCGCCCCGACCGACGGTGCGCCGTAGGGCACGGTCGTGCCGTCCATGGTCGGGTCGGAGGAGACCCGGACCACGCCGGAGGGGTCGGCGATCGTCACGGCGCTGACGGCATACTGCGTCACCGTGGACTGGATGACCGCCGGCATCGTGTTGACGACGCCGCCCACCGCCATCTCCGCCCGAATGATCGGCGTGCTCGCCAGCTGCTCGGCGATGGCGAAGACCCGGCGGCCCTCGGTGCGGGTGAACGTCGCCTCGGACTGCGCCAGCGACACCAGCGCCACCGCCACGAGCACCGTGAGCAGGATGGCGAGCTGGGCCACGAGGAGCTGGCCCGCGAGGGTGAGACGGCGGCGGCGCATGATCGGGTCGGGACCTGACGGTGGTGGGTGCGGGGTGGCAGGGCGGCGCCACCGTGCGGCAGCGCGCCCCGATCATGCCGCGTCACGCTAGGTGGGGGCCAGACCTTCGGGCGTGACCACAAAGAACTCAACCTCCCTTGCGGTCACAACGGCGACAACGGCTCACGGCAGCAGCACGATCGACCCGTTCCACTCTCCCATCGCCACACCCGCCTAGAGAGACCTCAATGATGAGCACCCGCCTTCCCGTCAGCCGCGCCGTCCGGCTCCGGGCCTCCCTGGCCACCATGGCCGTCGCAGCCCTCACCCTCAGCGCCTGCGGCGCGACGGCCAGCAAGGGCACCGACTCAGCCGCCACCGGCGCCGACGCGCCCCCCGCGGCGAACCTGCAGATCATGGTCCCCAACAGCCCCGGCGGCGGCTACGACACGACCGCCCGCACCGCCGCGAAGGTGATGGAGGCGGCCGACATCACCGGCAGCATCCAGGTCTTCAACCTCCCCGGCGCCGGCGGCACGGTCGGGCTGCAGCGCACCGTCAACGAGAAGGGCAACGGCAAGCTCGCGATGCAGATGGGCCTCGGCGTCGTCGGCGCCGCCTACACGCAGAAGTCGCAGGCCACCCTCAACGAGACGACGCCGATCGCCAAGCTCATCGAGGAGGCCGGCGCGATCGTCGTGCCCAAGGACTCGCCCTACGGCGACATCACGGCGCTCGTCGACGCGTGGAAGAAGGACCCGAAGAAGATCAACGTCGGCGGCGGATCCTCCCCGGGCGGCCCCGACCACCTGCTGCCCATGCAGCTCGCGGCCGCGGTCGGCATCGACCCGACGACCGTCAGCTACATCGGCTTCGACGGCGGCGGCGAGCTGCTCCCCGCGATCATCGGCGACAAGATCTCCTTCGGGGCCAGCGGCTTCGGTGAGTTCCTCGACCAGGTCAAGGCGGGCCAGGTCAAGGTCCTCGCCGTCACGAGCGAGAAGCGCGTCGACGTGCTCCCCGACGTGCCCACGCTCAAGGAGTCGGGCATCGACCTCGCCTTCACCAACTGGCGCGGCATCGTGGCGCCCCCCGGCATCTCCGAGGCGGACAAGCAGGTCTGGATCGACGCGCTGACCAAGATGCACGACTCGCAGGGCTGGAAGGACGAGATGACCAAGCGCGGCTGGACCGACGCGTTCGTCACCGGCGACGAGTTCACCTCCTTCCTCAAGCAGCAGGACACCGACGTCGCCAAGATCCTCAAGACCCTCGGCCTGGCGAGCTGACCATGGTCGATCCAACCGAGGTCACCGAGGTGAGTGACGTCCTCGACCCGCCCGGGGCCGGGGCGACCCGGCCGACCGGCGGGGACCGCGCGCAGTACGGCATGTGCGCGGGCCTCGCCCTGGCCGGGGCCCTGCTCCTGTTCGACGCCTCCCGGATCGGGCACGCGGCGAGCAGCAACGACCCGGTCGGTCCCCGCCCCGTCCCGGTCATCCTCGGCGTCCTGCTGCTCCTCACTGCCGCGTTGTATGCCGTCGACGTGGCCCGCGGGGGAGTCGGCGCGGCCGAGGAGGGCGAGGACGTCGACCTCTCGACTGGCTCGGACTGGCGCACGCTCGGGCTGCTCGCTGCAGCGTTCGTCCTCAACGCCGTGCTCATCGAACCGCTCGGCTGGGTGATCAGCGGCACCATCCTCTTCTGGGGGTCGGCCTACGCGCTGGGCAACCGGCACCACGTCCGCGGGCTGCTCTTCGGCCTCGCGCTCGCCCTCATCACCTTCTACGCGTTCGCCGTCGGGCTCGGGGTCAACCTGCCCGCCGGCGTCCTCCAAGGGATCCTCTGATGGACAACCTGCAGCAGCTCATCGAGGGGTTCGGCAACGTCCTGACCCCGATGAACCTCCTCTTCGCCCTCGTCGGCGTCACCGTCGGCACCGCGGTCGGGGTGCTCCCCGGCATCGGCCCAGCGATGACGGTGGCACTGCTCCTGCCGATCACCTACGGCCTCGAGCCGACCCAGGCGCTGATCCTCTTCGCCGGCATCTTCTACGGGGGCATGTACGGCGGGTCGACGACCTCGATCCTGCTCAACACCCCCGGTGAGTCCTCTTCTGTCGTCACGGCCATCGAGGGCAACAAGATGGCCAAGGCCGGGCGCGCGTCGCAGGCCCTCGCGACGGCCGCCATCGGCTCCTTCATCGCTGGCACCATCGGCACGATCCTGCTCGTGCTCGTCATGCCGCAGGTCGTGAAGTTCGCGGTCAGCCTCGGGGCGCCGGAGTACTTCGCGATCATGATGCTCGCCTTCGTCGGTGCAAGCGCGGTGCTCGGCAGCTCCCGCATCCGCGGGTTCGCCGCGCTCCTCGTCGGGCTCACCATCGGGGTCATCGGCATCGATCGGGTCACCGGCCAGCAGCGGATGACCTTCGGGGTACCGCAGCTCGCCGACGGCATCGACGTCGTCGTCGTCGCGGTCGGCATCTTCGCGGTCGGCGAGGCCCTGTGGGTCGCGGCGCACCTGCGTCGCACGGCGGGCGCGGTCATCCCGGTCGGCCGGCCGTGGATGGGCAAGGAGGACTGGAAGCGCTCGTGGAAGCCGTGGCTGCGCGGGACCGCCTTCGGCTTCCCCTTCGGCGCTCTTCCCGCGGGCGGGGCGGAGATCCCGACGTTTCTGTCCTACATGACCGAGCGCAAGCTCTCGAAGCGACCGGAGGAGTTCGGCAACGGCGCCATCGAGGGAGTCGCCGGCCCGGAGGCGGCCAACAACGCCTCTGCGGCAGGGACGCTCGTCCCGATGCTCGCCCTCGGCCTGCCGACCAACGCGACCGCGGCGATCATGCTTGCCGCGCTGCAGGGCTACGGCCTGGAGCCGGGTCCACTGCTCATGGCGAAGCAGCCGGTGCTCGTCTGGACGCTCATCGCGAGCCTGTTCATCGGCAACACGATGCTGCTGCTCCTCAACCTGCCGATCGCGCCGGCCTGGGCCAAGCTCCTCCAGATCCCCCGTCCGTACCTCTACGCCGGCATCCTCTTCTTCGCCTCGATGGGGGCGTATGCCGTCAACGCCCAGCCGTTCGACCTGTTCCTCCTGCTCGGGCTGGGGATGCTCGGCTTCGCGCTGCGCCGCTTCGGCCTGCCCGTGCTGCCGCTCATCATCGGCGTCATCCTCGGGCCGCTGGCCGAGCTGCAGGGTCGTCGTTCGCTCCAGCTGAGCGGCGGCGAGCTGAGTGGTCTGCTCGGTGGGCCGGTCGCGTGGGTCTGCTACTCGATCATCGCGATCGTGCTGCTGTGGCCGCTCCTCGCTCGGGCGTTCCACCGCGGCAACGGATCCGGCGGCGACTCGGACCGGGACCGCACCGGCACGGAGGTGATGGCATGACGATCGTCGTCGGCTACATCCCGACCGTCCAGGGCGAGGCGGCCCTGGCCGCCGCGGTCGCGGAGGCCCGGGTCCACGACGAGCGCGTGCTCGTGATCAACATGTCGCGCGACGACAAGCTCGTCGACGCGCACCGGGCCGGCACGTCCGACCTCGACCGGCTCGGCGCCGAGCTCGCCGAGTCGGGGGTGGCCCACGAGGTGCGGCGGATCGAGCACGGCACCGACCCCGCCGACCAGATCCTCGAGGTGGTCGACGCGGAGCAGCCGCGGATGCTCGTCATCGGGATCCGGCACCGCAGCGCCGTCGGCAAGCTGCTGCTCGGCTCGACGGCGCAGCGGCTACTCCTCGACGCGAGCTGCCCGGTCCTCGCCGTCAAGGCCGGCTAACCACCCACCACCCCACCCCCACCCCGTCGAGTGCCCAGTTTCCGACGACCCCCCACCCGTCGAGTGCCCATTCTCCGACGTCGGA
>JBDSSS010000118.1:0-8194 GCA_039928615.1 Terracoccus sp.
GAGGGCGGAGATGGCGCTGCGCATCCCGGCATAGAGGCTCGTGTCCCCGCGCGCCGCGAGACCGTTGACGACGCGCTGCACGGCGGCGCGGTCGGTCGTGGGCGCGAGGTCGACACCCGCGGTGTCAGCGAAGGTGGCGACCCCGACGAGGACGTCTGCGGGGACGTCCTTGAGGTACTGGGCCGCGGCGGCCCGCACCGTGGCCATGCCGGCGAGCTTCATCGAGCCACTCGTGTCGATGACGAGCATCGCCCGCCGACCCACCATCGGGGCCTGGGTGATCGAGATCGGGGCGTCCTGTCCGTCGACCCGCGCCTTCAGCGAGCCCGCATCCATCCGCACCGCGGACCGGCTGCGCAGGGTCAGCACCCCCGTGAGGGTCGAACCCGACGCGGTGAGGTCGCTGATCCCGACCGTCACCGGGTCTGCGGCGGCGGCGAGGGGCGCCCCGGGGAGCACGAGCGCTGCCGCTGCAACCACCACCGCCACCACACGGCGCACGGAGACTGCGCTCACGGACGGCTCCGCACGAAGAAGGTGTTGGGCAGGTCCACTCCGTGGTCGGCGAGGTCCTGGCTGAACTTGGGCCGGATGCCGGTCGGCTGGAGGCTGCCGAGGAAGCGGCCGTTGTCGTCGTGCCCGGCGCTGTAGTCGAAGGAGAAGATGTCCTGGAGGGTGATGACGTCGGACTCCATGCCCGCGACCTCGCTGATCGCCGTGATCCGCCTCGTCCCGTCACGCAGGCGGGACTGCTGGATGATGAGGTGGACAGCGCCGGCGACCTGCTCGCGGATGGCCCGGACCGGCAGGTCGACCCCGGCCATGAGCACCATCGTCTCCATGCGGGACAGGCTGTCGCGGGGGGTGTTGGCGTGCACCGTCGTGATCGAGCCGTCGTGGCCGGTGTTCATCGCCTGGAGCATGTCAAGGGCCGCGCCGTCGCGGACCTCGCCGACGATGATCCGGTCGGGACGCATGCGGAGCGAGTTGCGCACGAGCTCACGGATCGAGATCGCGCCCCGGCCCTCGACGTTCGCCGGCCGCGCCTCGAGGCGCAGCACGTGGTCCTGCTTCAGCTGGAGCTCTGCGGCGTCCTCGATGGTGACGATGCGCTCGTCGTGCGGGATGAAGGAGCTGAGGACGTTGAGCAGCGTCGTCGTCCCCGAGCCCGTTCCGCCCGAGATGATGACGTTGCGACGGCCCCGCACGCAGGCGAAGAGGAAGTCCCGCGCCTGCTGCGACATGGTGCCGAAGGCGATGAGGTCCTTGTCGGAGAGCGGGTCCGCGGAGAACTTGCGGATGGTGAGCATCGCGCCGTCGAGCGCGATGGGGGCGACGACGGCGTTGACGCGCGAACCGTCGGGCAGGCGGGCGTCCACGAGCGGGCTCGACTCGTCGACGCGCCGGCCGACCCGGGAGACGATCTTGTCGATGGTGCGCCGCAGGTGGGCCTCGTCGTTGAAGCGGCCGTCGACGGGGAAGAGCTTGCCGCCGCGCTCGATGTAGATGCTGTCGCAGCCGTTGACCATGATCTCGCTGACCTCGACGTCGCGCAGGTAGGGCTCGAGGGGTCCGTGCCCGAGGATGTCGTCGGAGACGTCTTGGGCGATCTTTGTCCGGTCGCTCTGCGACAGCGGCGTCTGCTCGGCGTCGATGACCTGCTGGAGGGTGGTCCGCACCTGGGCCGCGAGCTCGCTCTCGGCGAGGTGGGGGTCGTAGAGGCGTGGGCCCAGCGACTCGATGAGGGACTGGTGGACCCGGCCCTTCACCCCGGCGAAGGGGTCGGCCTCCCGCCGAGGGGCACGCGCTGCCGCGGGACCGGGTCGGTTGCTCTGGGGCGTCTCCTGGGGCTCGGTCCGGCTCTGCCGTGCCTGAGAGAGCCGTTCGGCCAGGTTGCTCATCGTCGGCCCCCTCTCAGCATCGCGAAGCTCCGCCGCGAACCGTTCTGGACCGTCTCCCCGAACCGAGTGCGGATCTGGGAGTCGGCGAGCTCGCGCAGCGCCATTGAGACCGGGTTTCGCGGGTCCTCGAGCACGATCGCGACTCCCCGGTTCGTCGAGGCGGGCACGCTGAGGCTGTTGGGCACGCTCGAGTCGATCGTCTGCTTCAGGGCGGTCTCGACGTCCTCGTGCCGCAGCCCGACCTTGGCGTCCGACCGGTTGAGCACGATGCACCGGGCGTCGGTCGAGGCCCCCAGAGTGTCCAGCGTGTTGATCGCGATCCGGAGGTTCTTGATGGCCGGGATGTCGAGCGTCGCGATGAGGATCGTCAGGTCGCTGAGGTCGAGGGAGACGAGGACGTGCTCGGTGAAGGCCGGAGGGCTGTCGACGAAGATGTAGTCGTAGGACCCCTTGGCGACCCGGAGCAGTTCGGTCACGACGTGCCCCGGGACGCTCTCGGCGTCACCCGGGTCCGACGGGGCCGCCACGATGTGCAGCCCGCTCAGCTCGTGCTCGGTCACGAGCGAGGCGAGCCCCCGGGCGTCGAGGTGGCCGGCCATCGCGACGGCGTCGCTGACCGAGCTCGTCGGGGTGAGCTGGAGGCTGATCGCGACGTCGCCGAACATGAGGTCGAGGTCCACGAGCAGGGTCCGCGCCCCCGTCGAGGCGAGGTAGGTGGCGAGGTTGGTGGCGAGGGTCGTCTTGCCCACGCCTCCCTTCGCCGAGAAGACGGTGATCAGGCGGCCTGCTGGGGGCGCGCCACCGAGCCGGTTGCCGGAGAGCTGCACCGTGAGCTCGGCGCTGCGGCGAACCGCGGCGGCCAGCGTCGTGTGGTCGTCGGACTGGACCACCTCGCGCATACCGCTGCGCAGAGCATTACCGAGCGCCGTGACGTCGATCCGGTGCCGCAGCAGGATGACCCCGAGCTCGGGGCGGTCAACCCGCTCGCGCTCGGCGAGCTCGCACGCCGCCTCGAGCGGGATGTTCGGGCCGATCACGACGAGCGTGATGGCGGGATTCTCAGCCAGCGCACGGGCGACCCGCTGGGCGGCCTCGATCCGCTCTGCTCCACCGGGCAGGGCGAAGCGGTAGGTCTCGAGCGCGACCGGGTCGGCGTCCCAGAGGATGGTCATGGCGCGTCCACCCGTGCGGTCAAGTCGGTGATCTCCAGCTTGGGGTCGATCTTCACGTCGGGTCCGCGTAGGGCGGCATACAGCACACGGTTGTTGATGCCGTGGACAAGCGTCGGGGCGTCCTTCGGCGCGACCGCGACCGTGACGAGGAAGCTCGGCACGGCCTGGGCCGCGTCCGCACCGTCCGCTGTCTTGACCGGCGCCGCGAGCGGGGTCTCCCCGATCCCGATGACGAGCAGGTCGTCGAGGAGGATGGAGGTGCCCTTGATGTCCTTGTCGTTGATGATCTTGGCCTCCGGGGTGTCCGCGAGCGAGATGAGCTTGTACGACTGGTAGACGGCGATGTGCGAACCGGGGGTCACGAACTTGCCGACCCGGGCGGGGTCGGTGAGCTCGACCGAGACCGCGAGCATGCCCGCCGGCACCTCGATCGCCTTGGCGCCGACCGGGGTCGTCCCGAAGCGGCCGGCGAGCAGGTACTCCCCTGCCTGGATGTCGGTCAGCGCGAGCAGGGAGTTGTTGTCGGCGTCGATGGTCTGCAGCGCCCCGGCGGGGAGCGCCGCGGCTGCGACCCGGGTCTCGACGATGAGGTTGTCGCGCTGCGCGTCCTTGAGGGTGGTCCCGGCGGGAACGGTCAGGTCGGTGACCCAGACCGTCGTCGGCTGCGCCGCCGCGATGGCCCGGGCGTCAGAGCTGCGTGTGTACATGACCACGAGCACCGCCCCGGAGATGGCGAGGATGACCGAGACGAAGACGGCGAGGATGCGTCTGTTCATGAGTGCTGGGGGTCCTTCTGCTCAGCCTGCGGGGAGAACGGTGTAGGTGCCGAAGTCGGAGTCCGGCGTGGAGGGGATGATCGAGGTCGCGTTGAGCTCGCCACTGACGAACCAACCGCTGAGGCAGGTCTCGCTGCTGCTGCACGGCACTCCGAGGTAGGGGCTCGACACGGACAGGCTGGGCATCCGCATCCCACTGACGTAGAAGCGGGCCCAGCCGGCGACGTGGTACCAGGCGTGCGACCCGTTGGCCGTGGCGCCGCAGTCGAGGCTCGAGACGGGCTGGGTGGGAGACGACCCGCCACCCTGGATGCAGTCGAAGATGGGGATGCTGATGACCTTGCCAGCCATGCCGGAGATCGCGCCGCTGCAGCCGCCGGGCACCCCGTTGCCGGTCTTGGTGTCGAGCCAACCACCCGTCGTGACCGTGGCCTGGCAGCCCGACTGGTCTACCCACCCGAAGGCTCCGGGAAAGTCGACGTTGTGGACTCGGCAGCCGCGCGGCTCGCCGCTCGAGCCGCTCGCCTTGAGGTAGACGACCTTCTCCTTGCTCGCCCCGGGCCACGGTGTCTGACCCACCCCTGTGCCGTAGCCCGACGGGCCCGGCGGCGCCGCGATCGACCCCTCCTCGGCCAGGTAGTAGCGGAACTCGCAGAGCGAGAAGGTGAGCGGGATCGACGCCTCGTAGATGCCGGCGGGTCCCCACGCGGCCCGCGAGCAGGCGGAGACGGACACGTCGGGACCGCCGCCGGCGAGCGCGCGGGAGAAGGTCTTCGGCAGGAACTGCGTCCCGTTCGACTTCGTCAGCGAGTAGTACTCGACGTAGGGGATGGCGGCGCCGGCTCCCTTGAGCCACGAGGGTAGGGGCGGGCAGTTCGTGAGCGAGGAGATGGAGGCGTCGGTGCTGGCCGAGGCGCAGCTCGGCATGTTGGGGAAGCTGAGGCCGGTGGGCGTGCGCGCGCACTGGCCGTTGGTCGTGTCACCCCGGGTCGCGCTCTGCGACTGCTGGTCGGTCCCGGCGTTGCCGTTGACGAGCGGGGCAAGCAGGGGCGGGGTCGCCGTGGGATCGCAGTCGCTGGCCTTCTTGGCACAGATCGAGGCCAGCGCCATCGACGCCGCGTCAGCGCTGTTCTGCAGCTCCCGACGCTCGAGCCAGACCGAGCCCATGTCGACCGTGAGGGAGAGCATCCCGATCATGACGCCGCCCCCGATGAGGGCAGCGAAGAGCGTGGCCACAGCGCCACGTTCGCGGTTGCGCCGGTTGAGGTCCGGCAGGCCCACTACCCTCCGCACTTCATCACCGCCTTGGCGCTCAGCGTCGTCGGGAGGGCGCTTCCGGCCCCGAGAAGGTTGAGCGCGGGCTTGAGCAGCCGCCAGCCGGCCGGGGCCTCCACGATGACCGTGGCGGTCCCGACACCCGGCACCGGGCAGACGACGGGTCCGGGTACCGACGGTCCGTTGACCCCCGGGAGGGCTGCAAGGGCGCGGGCCTGGACGTCCACCACGATGCTTCCCGTCACGGCTGCCCGAGCGCCCTCGCGGGCCGCGTTCGTCAGCTCGATCTTCGTGAAGAAGACAGTGCCGAAGTCGACGATGCCGGCGATGATGAGGAAGACGACCGGCAGCAGCAGCGCGAACTCGACCGCGGCCGCACCGCGGTCATCGCCCCGCAACCTCGTCGCGCGGTCAGCGCGAACACGACCTGGCACTTCGCCCTCTCCCACCCGAACGTTCCTGGTCCAGCATCACCTCGACGGTGCGTGTGCTGTTACTTCCCGATGGCCCGTGACGGGCGGAGGCAGCAGAGGCTGGGTGTGCGTGCCCCCTACGCACGCACACCCAGCCGCCGTGCGGTCAGACCGACGTCGCGGCGCTGTTGAAGAGGGTGCTGAGGTTCTTGCCGAGGAGCGACACGGCGACGATGATCACGATGGCGATGAGGGCGACCATCAGGCCGTACTCGACGGCGGTGGCGCCCTTGTCGTTCATGCGCTTGTCGGTCATCCGCGCGACGCGGGTCTGGAGCTGAGCAGCGAGCTTGGTCATGAGAGTTCCTTACAGTTCGCGGGCCCACCCGATGTGCACCCCCACATCGCAGACCGTAGGTCATTCACACCTAAACTGTCTGGAAAATACCGAAAATTTACCTGATGTCCGTATTTCGGTCTTGAATCGGGCATCAGACGGTGGAAGATTCGCGAGATCCCACCCCTGCCGGCGCCATCATGGGCGGGCGTGACGAGGTGGCCGGACTGATCGGGGTGGGCATGGGTGGAGACGCCATGGACGCCGTGCTGACGCGTCGCCGGATCCGGCTCTGGTCGATCGTCGCTGCGACCGTCTTCGTCACCGCGATGGTGACCTCGTGGTTGACGGTTCCCGACCAGGTTCCACTCGCCGACTTCGCCGCCAGGTGGTCAGCCGGCCGCCTGCTCGTCGAGGGCCGGGCCGTCGAGCTCTACGACCTCGCCGCTCAGACCAGCGTCCAGCAGACGGCCACGGGGACGAGCCGCTCCTCGTGGTTCGTCTCCCCACCCTTTGTCGCACTGGTGCTCGCGCCCCTCGGGGCGCTGCCCTACGCGCTGGCCGGCGTCGCGTGGACGCTGCTGTCCGTCGGGGCTCTCACTCTCTCGTTCATGCTGCTGCGCCCCTACGCCCCCGAGGTGCTCACCCGCGACTGGCGCCTGACCCTCCTCGTCGCAGCCGCGTCCTACCCGGTCCTGCAGGTTTTCCTCGTCGGCCAGGACAGCTGCTTCGTGCTGCTCACCCTCGCCGGGGGCATCCGCCTGCTCGACGCCGGGCGGGACGTCGTGGCCGGGGTCGTGCTGGCCCTGGGCCTGATGAAGCCCCAGCTCATCTTCGTCGTCCCGATCGTGTTACTCGTCCAGCGTCGCGGCCGTGCCCTGGGTGCCTTCGTCGCGAGCGCGGTCGTGCTCGCGCTCCTCTCCCTCGCGGTGGTCGGCCCGAGCGGGATCCGGGACTGGGTCGCCCTGATCGCCTCGTCCGACTACTCCGAGTCCGTCCAGCAGTCGTTCGCGTGGAAGGCCGTGAGCGTCTCGGCCCTGCTCACCGTGCTGGCGCCCGACTGGGGTCAGGCCTGGCAGCTCGCCACCGTGGCGGCCGGGCTGCTGGTCTGCTTGCCTGCGGCCCGAGCCTTCCGCCTGACCGTCGGTCGCCCGGTCCTCACCTGGGGACTGGCAACCGGCGTGGCCGTCCTCGCGTCGCCGCACGTGCTCGTCTACGACCTCGTGACGACGGCGCCTCTCCTGCTGGCCCTCGCTTGCCACGCGTGGACGCCGCGGACCCGCGTGCTGCTGGTCGCCACCAACCTTCTGCTCTGGGCCGCGGCGCCCGTCCACGTGCTCATCGGCGACCGGGGCTGGCCCGCCTCGATCGTCGGCGCCCCGTGGGCCGCCCTGGCCCTCGGACTGCTCTGCCTCCCCCTGCTGCTGGCATCCCGCGAGCCGGTCGCCCCGTCCGAGCAGGTTGTGCGATGACGCCGAGATCCGCGTTCCGTCCGCACCTGTGGCTGACGGCCGTCCTGGTCCCCTACCTGGCCCTGCTCTCGCTCACGGTCGTCATCGGGGCGGACACGCTGTGGCTCGTCGCGATGGGTGACACGATCGCCGGGAGCCGCAGCATCCCCGACGGGATCCCCTTCGCCGCCGCTGACAGCTCCGGGTGGGTCAACGTGCCGGTGCTCGGCGAGCTCGCCCTCGCCGCGGTGCACCTCGCCGGACCCGTCGGTCTCGTCGTCGCCCAGCTCGTCGTGGTCGGGGTGACGCTGCTCCTCACCGCCGTCGGCGCGCGCCGGCTCGGGGCATCCTCCGGGGCCGGCGCCGCTGCCGTCCTGCTCGTCGGCCTCGGCGCGCTCCCGTCCTTCGGCATCGTGCGGGCGCAGCTGCTCTCGCTCGTGCCGTTCGTCGTGGTGCTGCTCGTCCTGCGCCGCCAACAGCGGCGGCCGTCGCATGGCATCTGGCTCATCGTCCCCCTGGTGGCGGTCTGGGGCAACCTCCACGGCGCCGTCCTCGTCGGCGTGGCGGTCATCGGGTGCTACCTGCTCTTCTCGCGGCTTCGCGTCGAGCCGGTCGTCGCCATCGCCGTGGGGCTGGCGACGCTCGCGGCCGTGTGGGTCACGCCCGGACTCCTCGCGACGGGCACCTACTACGTCAGCGTCCTGTCCAACGAAGCCGCGGCCCGGGGCACCGACCTCTGGGCGGCACCGAGCCTCGGGAGCCCGTTCGACGTCCTCCTCGTCCTCGCCGCCGTGCTGCTCGTCGGCGCCGCGCTGCGTCGACGGCTGCCGCTCTGGGAGTACGTCGCCCTGGCCGGGCTGGCGGTCGGC
>JBDSSS010000119.1:0-10818 GCA_039928615.1 Terracoccus sp.
CGTGTTCGTGGGGGCGTCAGTCACCCCTTCACGCTAACCCGCGCCGTCGAGGACCGCGCAGGTGCCGCCCCCCCACCCCGCTGGGTGGAGCGGGGGCGGCCCGCGAGTCGGCTGGTCAGCCGCCGAAGACGGCGGGGAGGGTGGCCCGGTGCACGGCCCGCATCTCCGCCACCGACACGGCGAAGTGGCCACGCACGTCGAGGTCGCGACCGCCGACGGTGCCGATCCGCACGCACGGCACGTCGCCGACGAGCGCGAGGAAGGCCTCGGCGTTCTCCGGCGTCACGGACACGACGACCCGCGCCACGGACTCGGAGAAGAGCGCCGCCACCGCGTCGAGACCGTCACCGACGGCGTCGAGACCGTCGATGGTGACGCCGATGCCGTGCCGCATGCAGGCCTCGGCCAGCGCGATGCCGAGGCCGCCGTCGGACAGGTCGTGGGCCGCCTCGACGAGACGGGCCCCCGATGCGGCGACGAGGGCCGCGGCGAGGTGCTTCTCGGCCGTGAGGTCGACCTGCGGCGGGAGGCCACCGAGGTGCTTGTGCACGACGTTGGCCCACTCCGACCCGCCGAGCTCCTCACGCGTCGTGCCGAGCAGGTAGACGTGCGAGCCGGACTCACGGAAACCAGAGCCGGTGCGGGTGGACACGTCCTCCATCACCCCGAGAACCCCGATGACCGGGGTCGGGTGGATCGCGACGTCCCCGGTCTGGTTGTAGAAGCTGACGTTGCCACCGGTCACGGGGACGCCGAGGAACTTGCACCCCTCGGCGATGCCGCGCACGGCCTCACGGAACTGCCACATGACGCCCGGGTCCTCGGGTGAGCCGAAGTTGAGGCAGTCGGTCACCGCGAGCGGAGCCGCGCCGGCCGTGGCGACGTTGCGGTAGGCCTCCGAGAGCGCGAGCTGGGCCCCGGCATACGGGTCGAGCTTGGCGAAGCGGCTGTTGCAGTCGGTGGCGATCGCGACGCCACGACCGGTCTCCTCGTCGACCCGGACGACGCCGGCGTCGTCGGGCTGGGCCATCGTCGTGTTGCCGAGGACGTAGCGGTCGTACTGGTCGGTGACCCACGACTTGTCGCAGAGGTTGGCCGAGCCGAGCAGGCGCAGCAGCTGGGCCCGCACCTCCTCGCCGCTCTCGGGACGGGGCAGGTCCTCGGCCCGGTCGGCCTGGAGTCCGTCGAGGTAGTCGGGACGGGCGAGGGGGCGGTCGTAGACGGGTCCGTCATGGGCGACCGAGCGCGGCGGCACGTCGACGATGACTTCGCCATGCCAGGTGATGACGAGGTGGTCGCCGTCGGTAACCTCGCCGATGACGGTGGCCTCGACGTCCCACTTCTCGGTGATCGCGAGGAACTCCTCGAGCCGGCCGGGCTCGACGATCGCCATCATCCGCTCCTGCGACTCCGACATGAGGATCTCCTCGGGCCGGAGGCTGGCGTCGCGCAGCGGCACGAGGTCGAGCTCGACGCTCATCCCACCGTCACCGTTGGACGCGAGCTCGCTCGTCGCGCAGGAGAGCCCGGCACCGCCGAGGTCCTGGATGCCGTCGACGACGCCAGCGGCATACAGGTCGAGACAGCACTCGATGAGCACCTTCTCGGCGAACGGGTCGCCGACCTGCACCGCGGGGCGCTTGGTCGGGCCACCCGCGTCGAACGTCTCGGAGGCGAGCACCGACACCCCGCCGATGCCGTCGCCACCGGTGCGGGCGCCGAAGAGGATCACCTTGTTGCCGGCCCCGGAGGCCTTGGCGAGGTGGATGTCCTCGACGCGCATCGCGCCGACGCAGAGGGCGTTGACGAGGGGGTTGCCCTGGTAGCAGTCATCGAAGACGACCTCGCCACCGATGTTGGGCAGGCCGATGCAGTTGCCGTATCCGCCGACGCCGGCGACGACGCCCGGCAGGACACGCTGGGTGTCGGGGTGGTGCAGGTTGCCGAAGCGGAGGGGGTCCATCACGGCGATCGGCCGCGCACCCATCGACATGATGTCGCGGATGATGCCGCCGACCCCGGTCGCGGCGCCCTGGTAGGGCTCGACGTAGGAGGGGTGGTTGTGGGACTCGACCTTGAAGGTCACCGCCCAGCCGTCGCCGATGTCGACGACGCCGGCGTTCTCACCGATGCCGACGAGCAGCTTCTCGCGCATCTCGTCGGTCGTGTTCTCACCCCAGAGGGCGAAGTGGATCTTGCTCGACTTGTAGGAGCAGTGCTCGCTCCACATGACGGAGTACATGGCCAGCTCGGCGATCGTCGGGCGGCGCCCGATGATCTCGCGGATGGTGGCGTACTCGTCGTCCTTGAGACCGAGCTCGGCCCAGGGCTGCTCGACGTCCGGGGTGGTGCCGGCGTGCTCGACGGTGTCGAGCTGCGGCGTGCTGGCGAGGTCGGTCATGCGGTGGCTGCGCTCTCGAGGGTCTGGGTGAGGATCGAGGTGAAGAAGCCGCGTCCGTCGAGGCCCGGGCCGTAGCCCTCCTCGATCGCGTGCTCCGGGTGCGGCATGAGCCCGACGACGTTGCCGCGCTCGTTGGTGATGCCGGCGATGTGCCGGTAGGAGCCGTTGGGGTTGCGACCGTGAGCGTCGGGGACGTAGCGGAAGACGACCCGCCCCTCGCCCTCGAGCTCGTCGAGGGTGCGCTCGTCGGCGACGAAACCGCCCTCGCCGTTCTTGAGGACGATGGTGATCTCCTGGCCGGCCTCGAAGTCGGAGGTCCAGGAAGTGGAGGCGTTCTCGACGACGAGGCGCTGGTCGACGCAGTTGAACTTGCGGTGGTCGTTGCGGATCAGGGCGCCCGGCAGCAGGTGGCTCTCGGTGAGCACCTGGAAGCCGTTGCAGATGCCGAGGACCGGGAGGCCACCCTGGGCCGCGGGCACGAGCTTGTCCATGACCGGGGCGAAGCGGGCGATCGCGCCGCAGCGCAGGTAGTCGCCGTAGGAGAACCCGCCGGGCAGGATCACCGCGTCGACCGAGCGCAGGTCGGCGTCGCCGTGCCAGAGGGGGACGGCCTCGCCACCGCACTCGCGCACGGCGCGAGCGGCGTCACGGTCGTCGAGTGAGCCGGGGAAGGTGACGACACCGATCCTCACAGCGCGACGCCGTCCTCGGCGTCGGTCGCCTCGAGCACGTGGACCGAGACGACGTCCTCGATGACGGGGTTGCTGAGCAGGGTCCCGGCCGCCTCGCGGGCGGACGCGAGGTGCTTCTCGGTCACCTCGCCGTCGACAGTGAGGACGAACCGCTTGCCCTGGCGGACGTCGGTGAAGCCACCGAGTCCGAGCCGGGGCAGGGCACCGGCGACGGCCTGTCCCTGCGGGTCGAGGATCTCGGGCTTGAGCATGACGTCCACGACGATGCTTCCCATGGGGCAGGTCTCCTGAGGTGGTGCGAGCGCGGCGCATCGAGTCTATCCGCCCCCGGCACCCCCTCCTGCCCACCGGCCGAGCGCCGCGCGGCCGCCCCCAGACGTGCCCGGTATGCCGCTGTCCCAACCCGCCGCGGACCGCATCATCGACGCCCCTATTCCTTTGCAGGAGTGCATGATTCGTCGTGGACAACTCTTGATCCGACCGACTTGCGCAGGTAGAATGGAACACATGTTCGGGATTGGGTCGACCGCAGCGGTCGAGAGAGTCGAGGGTGTCTCCCTCCTCACCGATGCCGAGCTGATCTCGCGGATCGACGCCCTCGAGCGCACCAAGGCGGCGTGCGCGGCCGAGCAGGCGCAGCTGACCGCGCGGTTCGTCGACCGGCAGGCCGCGTCGGCCGCACGCCTGCGTGAGGTGGCCCGGGCCTGCTCCGACGCCGGGGACTTCGACGGGTGGGTCGCTGCGCGCGACGAGGCCCGGTCGCTCGAGCTGGAGCCGGACGAGAGGGACGAGCCGGGCCGGTCCGGGCGATCGTCGAGCCGGTCCCGGTCGGTCCGCCGGTCGGCCCTCAGCCGCACCGGGGTCTCGGCCCAGGTCGGTCTCGCCCGGCGCGAGTCACCGTCACGGGGCGCCCGGCTCGCGACCGTGTCCGTGGCGCTCGTGCGTCACCTCCCGCACACCCTCGCCGCGCTGGGCGCCGGCGTCCTCAACGAGCGGCGGGCCGAGCTCGTCGCCCGCGGCACGAGCCACCTCGACCCCGACCTGCGCTCCGTGGTGGACGCCGAGGTGGTGGGCGCGAACCTCGACCTCGACGACCCGACGGGCCCGGGGGTGGGCTCGTGGGGCGACCGGGAGCTCGAGCGCCGGGTGCGGGCCTGCGCCGACCGGCTCGATGCCGCGGCCGCAGTCGAGCGCGCCCGCCTCGCCGAGAGCGAGCGACGGGTCACGATCCGTCCCGCTGCGGACACCATGGCGGTCATCACCGCGCTGCTGCCCGTCGCGCAGGCGGTCGCCGTCCACGCCGCCCTGACGCAGGCCGCCCGGTCCGCGAAGGCGGCCGGCGACGAGCGGGGCAAGGGCCAGCTGATGGCCGACACGCTCGTCGAGCGCGTCACCGGGCAGGCCGAGGCGCCCGACGTGCCGGTCGAGGCGCAGGTGGTCATCACCGACCGCGCCCTGCTGGCCGGGGACGACACGCCCGCACACGTGCCGGGCTACGGGCCCGTGCCGGCCGGCTGGGCCCGTGAGCTCCTCACCCGTGGCCTCGAGGACCTGGACGACCCCGAGGACCCAGGGCACGACAACGAGGCCTTGTCGGGGGCGCCCCCGTCGCATCCGCGCACCGATCGGCCACCGGGAGGTCGCCAGCCCGAGAGGCCGGCGGCGAGAGTGTGGCTCCGACGGCTCTTCACCCACCCGACGAGCGGGACGCTCGTGGCGATGGAGAGCGTCCGTCGGCTGTTCCCGCCGGGTCTGCGCCGCTTCGTCGTGGCCCGCGACGGCACCTGCCGCACGCCGTGGTGCGACGCCCCGATCGCGCAGGCCGACCACGTGAGGGCGCACGCCGACGGCGGCCCGACCACCGCGGCCAACGGCCAAGGTCTCTGCGTGCGCTGCAACCTCGTCAAGGAGGAGCCGGGGTGGTCGGCCGACGTCCTCGCAGAGGGGTCCGGGGCGTCGCCCCACCGGGTGCGCCTCACGACACCGACCGGCCACACCCACGAGTCGGTGGCGCCCCCACTCCTCCCATCGCGACCCGTCGTGCCGGAGGCTCCGGCCCGGGGGCAGCCGACCGTCGATGGCCCCGACGAAGACGCAACCCCGACCGCTGTCGTCATTGCGATCGAGATCTATCGCCCGGCGGTCGACCTCGAGTGGACGGCCTGAGCCGCCCCGGAGGCGAGCGCCGGGCCCGGACCCGACCTAGAAGCTCGTCCCGGTGAGGCGCTCGTAGGCCTCGACGTACTTCGCGCGGGTGCCGGCGACCACGGACTCCGGCAGGGCGGGCGGGGCCTCGCCGCTGGAGCGCGACCAACCCGACTCCGCCGAGGTCAGCCAGTCGCGGACGTACTGCTTGTCGTAGGAGGGCTGGGTCCGGCCCGGCTGCCACTGGTCGGCGGGCCAGAAGCGCGAGGAGTCGGGGGTGAGGACCTCGTCGGCGAGCACCAGTCCACCGGCGCCGCCCGGCTCGCGGCCGAACTCCACCTTGGTGTCGGCGATGAGGATGCCGCGCTCGGAGGCGATCTCGTTGCCCCGCGCGAGGATCGCCCGCGTCAGCTCCGCGACCTCGTTCGCGAGATCCGCGCCGAGCGCCGCCTCCACCTCGGCCGGGCTCATCGGCAGGTCGTGCTCACCGAAGGGCGCCTTCGTCGACGGGGTGAAGACCGGAGCATCGAGGCGCGACCCGTCGACGAGCCCCTCGGGGAGGACCACGCCGGAGACGGCGCCGCTCGCCCGGTACTCCTCGAGCCCGCCGCCGGTGAGGTAGGCCCGGGCGATGGCCTCGATCTGGAGCATCTCCAGCCGGCGCACGATGACGGCCCGGCCGGCCACCGCCTCGGGCACGTCGGTCGACAGCACGTGGTGGGGGACGAGGTCGGCGAGCTGGTCGAACCACCACAGCGACAGCCGGGTCAGCACGACCCCCTTGTCGGGGATCGGGGTGTCGAGGATCCAGTCGTAGGCCGAGATCCGGTCGGAGGCGACGAGCATGATCCGGTCCTCGACCGGGCGGCCGTGCTCGTCGAGCGGCGCGTAGAGGTCGCGCACCTTGCCCGAGTAGACGTGTGCGAAGCCGGGCAGCTCGAGCGGCCCGCCCGCGCCGGCGTCCGAACCGGTCGCCGAACCCGCTGACGTGTCGTTCGTTCCTGCCATCTCAGCCACCCACCCTGATCTCGTCGTGCTGCGCCCGGAGGGCGATGTCGGTGCGGTGGTGCGAGCCGTCGAGCCCGATGAGGTCGACGGCGGCATACGCCCGCTCCCTGGCCTGGGCGAGCGTGCGTCCCACGGCGACCACGTCGAGCACCCGGCCGCCCGATGACACGAGCGTCCCGTCGGCGTCGCGACGGGTCCCCGCGTGGAGCACGACGACCCCGTCGAGCTCTGCGGCGGCGTCGAGACCCGTGATCGGGTCACCGGTGCGCGGAGCGGCGGGATAGCCGGCCGAGGCCACGACGACGACGACCGCGCGGTCGTCGGACCAGCGCAGGCGCCCCATCACGCCGAGGCTCCCGGTGGCGGCAGCGAGCATGAGCTGGGCGAGCGGAGTCTCGAGGCGCGCCAGGGAGGCCTGGCCGTCGGGGTCACCGAAGCGGGCGTTGAACTCGATGACCCGCGGACCGCGAGAGGTGAGCGCGAGCCCGACGTAGAGCACGCCGACGAACGGGGTGCCCCGGCGGCGCATCTCGTCGATCGTGGGCTGGGCGACGCGGCGCACGACCTCGTCGGCGAGCCCGTCGGGGGCCCACTCGAGGGGCGAGTAGGCGCCCATCCCGCCCGTGTTGGGTCCGGCGTCGTCGTCGGCGACGCGCTTGAAGTCCTGGGCCGGGGAGAGGGCGACGACGTCGACGCCGTCGGACAGGCAGAAGACGGAGACCTCGGGCCCGTCGAGGAACTCCTCGATGACGAGCCGCCCGTCGGGCTTGGCGAGGCAGGTGCGGGCGTGGGCCAGCGCCTCGTCGCGCGACTCGGTGACGACGACCCCCTTGCCGGCTGCGAGGCCGTCGTCCTTGACGACGTGCGGGGCGCCGAGCGCGTCGAGGGCGGCCTCGACCTGCTCCATCGTGGTGCAGACGTGGGCGAGGGCGGTCGGCACCTCGGCCGCGGCCATCACCTCCTTGGCGAAGGCCTTGCTGCCCTCGAGCATCGCCGCCGCGGCGGACGGACCGAAGACGGCGAAGCCGGCGGCCCGGCAGACGTCGGCGACGCCGGCGACGAGCGGCGCCTCGGGCCCGACGACGACGAGGTCGACCTCGTGCTCGCGGGCGAGCGCCGCGACGGCCTCCCCGTCGAGGATGTCGACGGGGACGCACAGCGCGGTCGCGTCGATCCCGGGGTTGCCGGGGGCCGCGATGACCGCGTCGACCTCCGGGTCGGCCGCAGCGGCCTTGACGAGGGCGTGCTCTCGAGCACCTGAGCCGAGGACGAGGACCTTCACGGCCGACAGCCTAGGGCCGCGCCAGCCGGTCCAGCAGACCTGACCGGACCGTGGGCCACTCCTCGACGAGGATGGAGTGGACGGCGGAGTCGCGCCAGGTGCCGTCGGCGCGCCGGCTGTCCCGCCGGGTGACCCCCTCGAAGGTCGCGCCGAGGCGCAGGATCGCGCCGCGGGACCGCTCGTTGAGCACATCGGTCTGGATCCGCACCCGCCCGAAGCCGCACCGGTCGAAGGCGTGACCGAGCAGGAGCAGCTTGGCCTCGGGGTTGACCGCCGTCCCCCACCAGCGCGACCCGTACATCGTCCAGCCGAGGTGGACGTGCTCCCGGGTCGTGTCCACGTCGCCGAGCGAGCTCGTGCCCACGACCGTGCCCGCGGCGCCGAGGGCGCTGTCCCCGACGAGCCGCACGGTGTATGCCGTCCGCCCCGCCTCGTGTGCCGCAACGTAGGAGGCGACGACGGCCTCCGTCTCCGACGGGTTCCGGTGCGGGCGGCCCATCAGGTAGCCGTGCTCGTAGCACCGGGTGTCGGCGAAGACGGGAAACAGTCCGTCGGCGTCGTCGGGCTGCATCACGTCGAGCCGCACCACCTCCCCGACGAGCGACTCACCGGTGGGCGGGACACACGGGCGGGCGGTCATGCGCTGACAGTAGACTCGATGGTTCCCGCGTTGCCCCGACACCCATTGGATGGCAGTGAGCTCTTCGAATTCCCCGACCGGCCAGGTCACGGTCGACGACACCTCCGGCGAGCGCCCCGCAGCGACCCACGGGCCCGACGCCGTGCGCGAGCAGATCGCCGTCGAGCAGGCCCACGTCGACCGCGTCCACGAGGAGCTCGAGAAGGCCGGCATCCGCGCCGACGTCGTCCAGGCCGAGGGCCTCGCCCGGGGTCACATCCACAAGTCGGCCGAGGTCGGCATGGAGGAGGCGGCCGGTCTGTTCGAGCGGGACGCGCTGATGTTCCACGCCGCCAAGCGGCGCACGGCCCTCGACACTCAGTACGAGGGCCTCGTCTTCGGACGGCTCGACATCGACCACGGCCCCGGATCGGACCACCATGGCGGCGGCACGGACGCTCGGCGTCAGTCCGCAGAGCCGGCGGCCGACCGCGAGGTGCGCTACATCGGCCGCCTCGGCGTCCGCGACGACGACTACGAGCCGCTCGTCATCGACTGGCGCGCCCCGGCCGCCTCCGCCTTCTACCGCGCCACCCCGACCCAGCCGATGGGGGTGCTGCGCCGGCGCGTCCTGCGCAGCAAGGGTCCGGTCGTCATCGGGGTCGAGGACGACCTCATGGTCCCCGAGGCCCCCGACGACCTCGTCGTCGTCGGCGACGGCGCCCTCATGGCGGCCCTGACCCGCAGCCGCGGCGAGCGGATGCGCGACATCGTCGCGACCATCCAGGCCCACCAGGACGAGGCGATCCGGGCCCCCGCCCGGGGCGTCACCGAGATCACCGGCGGCCCCGGCACCGGCAAGACCGTCGTCGCGCTGCACCGCGCCGCCTACCTGCTCTACTCCGACCGCCGGCGCTTCGAGACCGGCGGCATCCTCGTGCTGGGACCGTCAGGGGCCTACACCGCCTACATCGAGCGCGTGCTGCCCTCCCTCGGTGAGGACAGCGTCGTGCTGCGCTCCCTCGGCGACGTCGTCGACGCGATGTACACCGAGCGGCTCGACAGCCCCGAGGTGGCCCGGATCAAGGGATCGACCCGGATCCGGACCCTGCTCGGGGCCGCGTCCCGAGGTCGGGTCCCTGGCGCCCCGACCGAGTTCCGCGCGATGGTCGGCGGACGACCGGTCCGGGTCGACGAGAGGGCCCTCGACCGCGTGCGGACCCAGGTCCTGCGCCAGCAGCAGCGCAACCTCGCCGGGCCCGCGGCGCGGGCCGCTCTCAGCGAGGCGGCCTGGGCGACCCAGGGCATCAGCGGCGACCGCGAGGCCAGGGCCGACTTCCTCGACAAGTGGGAGGACCACCGCGACGTCGACGCCTTCATGGAGCGCTGGTGGCCCCAGGTGGACCCCCGCGAGGTACTCCTCTGGCTCGCCGACCCCGAGGTCACCCGTCGACACGCCCGCGGCGCCGTCGACGGCCGCGGGGCGACCCTGCTCGCCGAGTCCTTCCAGCACGCGCTCGACACCGGCAGCTGGTCGGTCGCCGACGTCGCCCTCGTCGACGACCTCGCGACGAAGGTCGGGCCGTTGCAGGACGCGCCCGCCGAGGAGCGTGGCTTCTACGACATCGAGGAGCTCGACGACCTCAGCGCCTACGGCGTGACCGAGGTGCAGCCCGTCTCCGAGCCCCGCCGCGAGTCGACCGGGCACCTGCGCACCGGCGACCCGCGCGACCGCCTGCTCCACGGCCGCGTCGGCCGACCCGAGGAGTACGCGCACGTCCTCGTCGACGAGGCCCAGGACCTCTCCCCCATGCAGTGGCGGATGGTCGGTCGCCGGGGCCGGCACGCCTCGTGGACCGTCGTCGGTGACGCCGCGCAGGCCTCGTGGCCCGACCCCGTCGAGGCCGCGTCGGCCCGCGACGAGGCCTTCGGCAGCCAGCAGCGGCGCGGCTTCCACATGGCGACGAACTACCGCAACGCCAAGGAGATCTTCCGCTACGCCGAGGCCGTCGTCCGCCGGGAGGTGCCCGACGCCGACATCCCGGAAGCCGTCCGCGAGACCGGGGTCGAGCCGGTCGAGGCCCCGCTCGGTGACGATGTGCTCGCCGCGGTGCAGACGGCGGTGGAGCGCATCCTCGGCGAGGTCGACGGCCCCGTGGCCGTCGTGACACCGCGTCGGTATGCCGCGGAGCTCGCGCCGCTGGCCGGCTCGGCGTCGGGCCGGGTCCAGATCGTCGACCCGATGTCGACGAAGGGCCTCGAGTGGGACGCGACCGTCGTCGTCGACCCGGACGAGATCACCCGCGAGTCCCCGGGCGGGATCCGGGTCCTCTACGTCGTCCTCACCCGGGCAGCCCACCGGATGACGGTGCTCGCCTGAGCGCCGTTCTCGCACCCGCCACGGGGTCGGCCGTCATCTACCGGTCAGGTCCGCACCCAGATCCCGGCATATGACCCCGGAGGGTAAAGACTTGTTCAAGGAATGAGGTCTTCTGTTCCGGAGGTGCCCCGCGGCGGCAACACTGGATCCAACGTCAACGGGCGAGCGAAAACCCCCCCTTCCCCCGCCAGGTCTCACCCCCCCACCCGAGACCCTGTTGACGTCGCGGGAACTGCCCATCGGGTGTTCCCGCATCGGGCGGGGGACGAGGCCCCTCCCCCCCGGGCCCCG
>JBDSSS010000120.1:0-6830 GCA_039928615.1 Terracoccus sp.
GCCCGCACCCTCGCCGCCGAGGCAACCGCGACCTCACCGACCTCACCGACCCCGCCCGAACCGCCCGAGGAGGGCCGCGAGTGACGACGCGTGACCTCGTCTTCGCCGGCGTGGGCGCGGTGACGGCGCTGTCGGGCCTGCTCGCCGTGACGACCCGGCACATCGTCCACGCGGCGCTGTGGCTGCTCGTCTGCCTCGGCTCCCTCGCCGGCTGCTACGTCGTGCTCGGCCAGGAGCTCGTCGGCCTCGTCCAGCTGCTCGTCTACGTCGGCGCGATCGTCGTGCTCGTCCTCTTCGCACTGATGCTGACCCGGGCGCCGATCGGCCGCAGCGACGAGGTCTCGACCCCCGCCTGGCAGCGGGCGCTCGGGGTCCTGCTCGGCGCGGCCGCCACGGCCCTGCTCGGGTCGCTCCTGCTCCCGCTCCTCGCCGGGGTCACCGTCCCCCTCGACGTCCCCGCGACCGGGACGCCCCAGATCGCCCAGGCGGTCTTCGGCACGTGGGTCTGGCCCTTCGAGCTGCTGTCGGTCCTGCTCCTCGTCGCACTGATCGGCGCCTTCGCGGTCTCCCGGCTCGTGCTCCGACCCGGTGAGGAGCCCGGCTCGTGATCCACCTCCAGCTCCCCGCCGCGCTCGCCTGCGTGCTGGCCGGCCTCGGGGTCTACGGCATCCTCGCCCGGCGCAACGCGGTGCTCGTCCTCATCGGCGTCGAGCTCGTCCTCAACGCCGCCAACCTCCTGCTCGTCACGGTCGGTTCGCGCCCCGGCGCCCCGATCGCCGCCGGCCCCGTGCTCACCCTCTTTGTCATCACCATCGCCGCCGCGGAGGTATGTGTGGCGCTCGCCGTCATCCTCGTGATGTTCCGTCGGTTCGGGCACATCGACCTCACCGCCGTGCCCGACAGCGACGAGGCCGACGAGGCCGACGTGCGCGAGGAGCGCGTGTCATGACCTGGGTCGTGCGCCTCGTCGTCCTGCTCCCGGCGATCGCCGGCCTCGCGGGGCTGCTCGCCCGCCGTCGCCCCGCGCTGGCCCGCGGCATCGCCGTCGGGTCCGCCGCCGCGGTGGCCCTGCTCGCCGTCGCCCTCGTCGCCGCGCCCCTGCGGCGGGCCGACATCCCCACGGTCGGCGCCCTGCCGCTGCGCGACCTGTCCGTGCCGCTCAACCTGCTCTCGGACCGGGTCTCGGGCACCGTCTCGCTCGTCGTCGCCGTCGTCGTGCTGTGCATCCAGGTCTTCACCGTCTGGTACCTCCGCGCCGACCCGCGATACCCCCAGTTCGCCGCGACCGTCTCCCTCTTCGCCGCGGGGATGCTCCTCGTCGTCGCCTCGGCCGACCTCGCCCTCACCCTCGTCGGCTGGGAGGTGATGGGCTGGTGCTCATGGCTGCTCATCGGCCACGACAGCGAGCGGGCGGCGGCCCGGCGAGCGGCATACAAGGCCTTCGTCGTGACCCGGGTCGCGGACATCGGGATGGTCATCGGGATCGTCGCGCTCGCCGTGAGGGCCGGCAGCACCGACCTGCTCGCGGTGCTCACCCAGCCCGCCGCGACGCCGCTGCTCACCCTCGGGCTCGTCGGCGTCGCGATCGGGGTCGCCGGCAAGTCGGGCCTCGTGCCCTTCCACGACTGGCTGCCGGACGCGATGGAGGGCCCCACCCCGGCGTCCGCGCTCATCCACGCGGCGACGATGGTCGCCGCCGGCAGCTACGTCGTCGCGCGCCTCTTCGGGCTCTACGCGCAGGACGACGCCGCGCGCACGTTCCTCGCCCTGCTCGCCGCCGTGACGATGGTGTATGCCGCGGCGCTGGCCCTCGCCCAGGCCGACCTCAAGAGGATGCTCGCCTACTCCACGCTCAGCCAGGTCGCGATCATGCTCGGCGCCCTGGCCGCGGCACCGGTCGGCCTGGCGACTCCCGCGATCTCGCACCTCGTCGGGCACGCGTTCTTCAAGGCGCTGCTCTTCCTCGCCGCCGGGTGGCTCGCGGCGCTCGTCGGCGGCACGTCGCTCGTGCTGCTGCGCGGTCGGCTGCGCGGCCGTGGCGCGCTGCGCTGGGCGGTCGCCGTCGGCCTCGCCTCGCTCGCCGGGGTCCCGCCGCTCATCGGCTTCTTCACCAAGGACACGGTCGTCGACGCGGCGCTCGAGGGCGCCGTGGACGGCGGTGGGGTGCGCGCGTGGGTCGTCGTCGTCGCGCTGCTGCTCACCGTCGTGCTCACTGCCGCCTACTGCACCCGCGCGTGGCTGCTCCTCGATACGTCCGTCGAGCCGGCCGGGAGCACACCGGCGCCCACCGGCCACGACGCGACGCCGATCACGGTCCCGGCGGCCCTGTCCGTCGCGGTCCTCGCCGTCGGCACGGTGCTCGGCACGCTGCTGCTCTTCGGCATCCGCGGAGCCCTCCATGTCGGGCTCCTGTCGGCGGTGCTGTCCCTGCTCCTCGTCGTCGGCGCGGGGTATGCCGTGTGGACCCTCAGCGACCGCGGGCGCCTCGACGTCGCCGACCGGCTCAGCCCGCGTCTGCGTGAAGGCGCCGTTCGCGGGTTCGGCGCCGACAGCGCCTACACGGCGCTCGGGCGGGGCGTGACCGCCGTGGCCCGCCTCGTCGTCGCGCTCGATCGTGACGTCGTCGACGCCTACCCGCGGGCGAGCGCCGTCGCGGTGCGGGGCCTGGGCCGCGCCGGGGAGCGCGGCCACCGGGGCGTGCCGTCGCTCGCCCTCGTCGGCGTCCTCGTCGGGTTCGTCGCGCTCGCGCTGCTGGGGGTCGCCGCATGGCGCTGACCCTGCTGCTGCTCGTCCCGCTCCTCGCGACGATCGCGCTGCTCGCGCTGCCACCCGGCTCCGGCGGCGAGCGCCCCGTCGCGCTCGGGTCGTCGGCGCTCACGGCCGTGCTCGCCGTCTGGGTCGTCGTCGCCCGGCCCGTCGTCGACGCCGCGTGGATCCGCTCGCTCGGGGTGCGCTGGCACTTCGAGGTCGACGGGATCTCGGCCGGGCTCGTGCTGCTCACCGCCCTGCTCACCGTCGCGGTCGTCGTGCACGCCCTCGCGGGGCCGGTCCCCTCCGGGGGGTCGCGCTCGACCTACCTCGGCTGCATCCTGCTCGTCGAGACCGGCGCCCTCGCCACCTTCCTGGCCCGCGACGCCGTCCTGTTCTTCATCGCCTTCGAGGTCGTGCTCGTGCCGATGTGGGTGCTCATCCGCCGCTTCGGCGACGACCACGTCGGCGACGAGGACCGAGGCGACGCGGCCTCCCGCTTCGTGCTGTTCACCGTGCTTGGCTCGAGCCTCATGCTCGTCGGCATCCTGCTGCTCGTGCACCACCAGGGCAGCTCCGACCTCGGTGTCCTCGCCGCACGGCACGGAGCCGGCCTCTCGCGGGGGGTCCAGGTCTCCGTCGCCGCCCTGCTGCTCGCTGGTCTGGGGATCAAGGTGCCACTCTGGCCGGTCCACACCTGGCTGCCCCCGGCGCACACGATCGCCCCCACGGCCGGCTCGGTGCTGCTCGCCGCGGTGCTGCTCAAGATGGGCACCTACGGCATCGTCCGGCTCGCCGTGGCCACCGTCCCCGAGGGCGTCGCCGCACTCAGCCCGGCGATCGCCGTGCTCGGCGTCGTCGGCATCCTCTGGGGAGGTCTCGCCTGCCTCGTCGAGCGCGACCTCAAGCGGCTCATCGCCTACAGCTCGGTGGCCCACATGGGGTTCGTCGCCCTCGCCCTCGCCTCGGGCAGCCACACCGGCCTGCAGGCCGCCCTCTACGGCAACATCGCCCACGGCGTCGTGGCCGCGCTGCTCTTCTTCGTCGTCGGCGACCTCAAGGCGCAGTGGGGCTCGTCCGACCTGGCGGTCGTGCGGCGCGGCCTGCGCGACACCGCCCCCCGCTACGGCGTCACGCTGCTGATCGCCCTCGCGGCGGCGCTCGGGCTGCCGGGGCTGGTCACCTTCTGGGGTGAGTTCCTGGCCCTGTATGCCGCGTGGTCGCCCGCCCCCGACCGGCCTCTCGTGCTGCTGCGGGTCTGCGCGGTGATCGGCGCCGTCGGCATCGCGCTCGCCGCCGCCTACGCCCTGCGGGTCGCGCGGGTCGTCTGGGCCGGTGAGGTCCCCGACGGCCCGGCCGACTCCGAGATGACCCAGACCACCGAGACCACCGAGACCACCGAGACCACCGAGACCACCGAGACCACCGAGACCACCGACGTCGTCGACGTCACCGGAGCCCGCTGGGGTGTCCTGCTCGCGCTCGTCGTCGCCGTCGTCGCGCTGGGTCTGCTGCCGCACCTGCTGCTCGGGCTGTCCGACCTCGACGCCGCGGCCCTGCTCACGGGGGTGGCCCGGTGAGAGACCTCAGCATCGACGCCGTGGCGCTGCTGCCCGCCCTCTTCCCCGTCGTCGGCCTCCTCGTCGTCCTCGTCGCGGACCTCGTCGCTCCGCGGCTGTCCCGGGCGCCGTGGGCCCTCGCGGCCACCACCGCCCTCGGCGTCGTCGTCAGCGCCCTCGTCGGGCTGCTCCGCGGTGGGGAGGCCGCCACCTTCTGCCTCGCGTCGACCGGCGGGGGCGCCGCCGTCCCGGTGAGCTGCTTCTGGAAGGTCGACGCGCTCGGCGGGAGCCTCCAGCTCGCGGCCGGGCTTGCCGCGCTCGTCAGCATCGGCCTCGCCTGGCCGCGGTCTGCCACCGTTCCCGGACAGCGCGACCCCGGCGTCGTGCACGTCCACGAGGGCCCGGTCGCCGCCCAGTCCGCCCAGGCGGTGCTGCTCCTCGGTGCGCTCGCCGGCACCGTCGTCGTCGCGGCGAGCCGTGACATCGGCACGCTGCTCGTCGCCCTCGAGCTCGCCACGCTCCCCGTGATCGTCCTGGTCGCCCTCTCCGGTCGCCGCGGCGCCGTCGCGGGAGCGGTCCAGCTGCTCGTCACCTCGGTCGTCTCCTTCGCCCTGCTCGTCCTCGGCCTCGCCGTGTGGTTCGCGGCGACCGGCAGCCCCTTCCTCGACCCCGACGCGGCGCTGCTGTCAACCGGTGCGAACGGGGCCGGTGGAGCCCCGGCACCCGTCACGACAGGCCTGCTCTCGCTCGCGGTCGTCCTCGTGCTCGCCGGTATCGGCTTCAAGCTCTCGCTCGTGCCCTTCCACGCGTGGACCCCGACGACGTATGCCGGGACCTCGACGGCCGTCGCGACCTTCCTCGCCACGGTCTCGAAGATCGCGGCGCTCGCCGCCCTGCTCGTCGTCGTCCGCGCCGTCGCGGTCCTCGGCACCCCAGCCCTGCTCGCGATCGCGGTCCTCGCCGGGCTCAGCATGACCGTCGGCAACGTGATGGCCCTGCGCCAGGACGACGTCGTGCGCCTGCTCGCCTGGTCGACGGTCGCCCAGGCCGGCTGGGTGGTCCTGCCGCTCGTCAGCCTCTCCGCCCTCGGGGCCCGCGCGTCCGCCACCTACCTGCTCACCTACGTCACGGCCACCCTCGTCGCCTTCGCCGTCGTGGCCCTCACCGTCGCCGAGCACCCTCGCGGGGGTCGGCGGCTCACGGCATACGACGGGATGTGGCGTCGCCACCCCGTGCGCGCGGGCGCCCTCGCCCTCGCGCTCACCTCGCTCGCCGGGCTGCCGCCGGGCGTCATCGGCCTCGTCGGCAAGGTCGTCGCGCTGCGCCCCGTCGTGGCCCAGGGCTGGCTCTGGCTCGCGGTCGTGGCCGCCGTCAACGCCGTGCTCGGAGTCGCGGTCTACCTGCGCTGGCTGCGGCCCGTCGTCAGCCTCGGTGACCCCGAGACGCAGCCCGTCGCGGGCACGGCCCCCGATGCCGAGCCCGGGGTCGAGCCCGACCGCGGCCGGCGGCGCGCGGTCGTGGCGGCCCTCGTCCTGTCCGCCGCCGTGCTCGTCGTCGTCAGCGTCCAGCCCGACCTGCTGCTCGGGCTGCTGGGCTGAGACGCCGACCGACACACGAGCGCGTCGCCGGGGGAACACGATCCACGGGCCGCTCGTTGACGGGGCATGCACAACCACTTCAACGGGCTGAAGACCGCTGCCCTCTTCGGCGGCATCTGGGCCCTGCTGCTCGGCCTCGGCGCGATCGTCGGCGGCGGGCGCTTCATCTGGCTCTTCGCCCTGATCGGGGTGGGCACCACCGCCTACGGCTACTGGAACAGCGACAAGCTCGCGATCCGGGCCATGCACGCCTACCCCGTGTCCGAGGCGCAGGCCCCGGCGATGTACCGCATCATCCGCGAGCTCTCCACGGCGGCAGGCAAGCCCATGCCGCGCCTTTACATCTCGCCGACGCCGGCCCCCAACGCCTTCGCCACCGGGCGCAACCCGCGCAACGCCGCCGTCTGCTGCACCGAGGGGATCCTCCAGCTGCTCGACGAGCGCGAGCTGCGCGGCGTCCTCGGCCACGAGCTGATGCACGTCTACAACCGCGACATCCTCACCAGCTCGGTGGCCGCGGCGGTCGGCGGCATCATCACCTCGGTGGCCAGCATCGGGCTGTGGTTCGGCGGCGGCTTCGGCGACGGCGAGCGACGCACCAACCCGGTCGCGGCGCTGCTCATCGCCCTCGCCGCACCGCTGGCGGCCGGGATGATCCAGATGGCCATCAGCCGCACCCGCGAGTTCGACGCCGACGAGGACGGCGCCCGGCTCACCGGCGACCCGCTCGTGCTGGCGTCGGCGCTGCGCAAGATCGAGCTGGGGGCGCGGGAGCTGCCCCTGCCGCCCGAGCGCGACCTGGTGAACACCAGCCACCTGATGATCGCCAACCCCTTCCGCGGCGGCGGGGTCAGCCGCCTCTTCGCCACCCACCCTCCGATGCCCGAGCGCATCGCCCGGTTGGAGGCGCAGGCCGGCTACCGCC
>JBDSSS010000121.1:0-3678 GCA_039928615.1 Terracoccus sp.
AGGTCAACCTGGGTGATGTCACCGGTGATGACCATCTTGGAGCCGAAGCCGAGCCGTGTGAGGAACATCTTCATCTGCTCGCTCGAGGTGTTCTGGGCCTCGTCGAGGATGATGAACGCGTCGTTGAGGGTGCGGCCGCGCATGTAGGCGAGCGGGGCCACCTCGATCGTGCCGGAGGCCATCAGCCGCGGGATGGTCTCGGGCGAGACCATGTCGTGCAGGGCGTCGTAGAGCGGGCGCAGGTAGGGGTCGATCTTGTCGTTGAGCGTGCCGGGCAGGAAGCCGAGCCGCTCCCCCGCCTCGACGGCGGGACGGGTCAGGATGATCCGGCTGACCTGCTTGGCCTGCAGCGCCGCGACCGCCTTGGCCATCGCGAGGTAGGTCTTGCCCGTGCCGGCCGGGCCGATGCCGAACACGACGGTGTGCTCGTCGATCGCGTCGACGTAGCGCTTCTGGTTGAGCGTCTTGGGGCGGATCGTGCGGCCCCGGCTGCTCACGATGTTCATCGTCAGGACGTCGGCGGGGCGCTCGACGGTCTGGCTGCGGAGCATCGCGATGGAGCGCTCCACGGCGTCGGGGTTGAGCGGGTGCCCGCCCTCGACGACCTCGAGGAGCTCGTCCAGCAGCACGTCGATCACGGACAGCTCACCGGCGGGCCCGGCGAAGGTCATCTCGTTGCCACGCACGTGCACGTCGACGAGCGGGAACTGGCGCTCCATCGTGCGCAGCAGCTCGTCGTGGGGACCGAGCAGCGTCACCATCTGGGTCTGCGGTGGCACCGAGCGGCTGAGGACCGGTGTCGCCGGCGCCCCGTCGGGCCCGGTCGAACCGGGCACCACCGTCGGCGCCGGGGGCGGGGTGGTGGCAGCCGTGGAGCGGTCGTCGTTCACGGGGTCGCTGGCGCGATCATCGGCATCATTCATCGTGCCGCCGAGTCTACGTGGCGGAGCCGCTCGACCTCGCCACGAAGTCGGCGAGATCGTGGCTCTGGCGCACCCGCGACCCCTCGTGGACGTACATCATGTGGCCCGCCGGGTAGTACGCGTGCTCGATCCGGTCGAGCGCCTCGGCGGGCAGCCGGAGGTGGGCGAAGACGTCCTCCGCGGCGAAGTAGGGCGTCGCCCCGTCGTACCAGCCGTAGGCGACGTGGACCCGCAGGTGCGGATTCTGGCGCATCGCCCGCTCGAGCTGGGGCGAGACGTCGACCGGACGGCCCTCGAAGTCCTTGAAGGACCACGGGTGCACCCGCGAGGTGATCTGCTCGTAGTGCAGGTCGCTCGCGTAACCGAGCTCGGCTCGGACGTAGTGGTTCCAGGCCGCGGCGTAGGGGCCGGTGATCGCGTCGTGGGAGACGTCGGCGTCCATGTTCTCGGCGAGGGCGCTGCCGGCGGGCCCGGTGAACCGGGCGTCGAGGCGACCGACGCTGAGCCGCTCGTCGCGGAGCAGCTCGGTGAAGAAGCGCCAGTGCTCGATCCGTAGGTCCGCGCGGTCGACGTAGTCCTCGGTGAGGCCGCTGAGGCGCGCCACCGTCGCGACCACCTCGGCCCGCTCCGGCGCACCGAGCCGGTTGCCGCGGGAGAGTGCCCACGGGTAGTCGCGAGCGGCATACGCCTCGGCCTCGGCGAGCACGTCCTCGAGGGAACGGTCCGGGTGTTTGCCGTGGTGGTGGGCGATCGCGGCGTACGTCGGCAGGTAGAGCGCGTGCGCTCGGTCGTTGCGCTGCTTATCGAAGTCGATCGACCCGAGGTCGAGCACGCTGGAGATGAGGATGAGCCCGTTGACGAACAGCCCGTAGCGCTCCTGCAGGTGTGCGACGAGGGCCGCGCCGCGCAGCGTCCCGTAGGACTCCCCGGCGACGAACTTCGGTGACATCCAACGCTGGTGGCGCGAGGTCCAGAGCCGGACCAGCGCCGCGACCGACTCGATGTCCTTCTCGTAGCCGTGGTAGTCAGCCGGGGTGCCGCCCTCGACCGCGCGCGACCACCCCGTCGACATCGGGTCGATGAAGACGAGGTCGCTGACGGCCAGCAGCGACTCGACGTTGTCGACGAGGTCGTAGGGAGGCGGCCGCAGGTCACCCGCGTCGCCCATCTGGACCCGCCGCGGGCCGAGCAGGCCCAGGTGCAGCCACACGCTCGAGCTGCCCGGTCCGCCGTTGAAGGCGAAGGTCACCGGGCGGGTGTGCGGGTCGGCCTCGTCGAGCGTGTAGCTCGTCAGCGAGATCTCGGCCCGGGCCGGGTTGCCGCCGAAGGTGCCCTTGTCGTGGTCCTCCTCGCGCAGCACGACCCGGCCGGTCGTCGCGGTGTAGGCGAGCTCTCGGTCGCCGACGCGCAGGACGTGGCGGGTGGTGACGAGGTCGTCGGTGGGCTCGGGCGCCGTCGTCGACGCCGTCGTCGACGCGGTCGTCGAGGCCGTCGCGGCGTCGGTGCCAGCCTGTTTTGGGTCCTCGGTCGGCACGCTCAGCGCTCCGTGAACGTCGTGCCGCCGAGCACGTGGACGTGGGCGTGGAAGACCGTCTGGCCGGCGTCGGCCCCCGTGTTGACCATGAGGCGGTGGTGCTCGGTGACGCTCTCGAGGCGGGCGACCTCCGCGACGAGGGCGAACACTGCGGCGAGGTCGTCGGTGGAGCTCGCGGCGAGCGCGCCGACGGTCGGCTCGTGCCGGCGCGGCACGACGAGCACGTGCACGGGCGCCGCGGGGTTGATGTCGCGGAAGGCGACGGCCCGCTCGTTCTGCGCGACGAGGTCGGCGGGGATCCCGCCGGAGACGATCCGGCAGAAGAGGCACTCGTCGGAAGTCTGCTGCGTCATGACGACACCCTAGGCATGTCAACCGACCCGTGCAGCCGCGCGTCATGTGGACATGAGAACGTGGGGTGTGGCGACGCACGAGCAGGCAGGGCCCGGGCGCACCGGGCCTCCGCCGCCGGTGACGAGCCTGCCCTCCTCCGCCGACGCGGCCGTCACCGAGCTGTATGCCGCCCACTGGCAGCGCCTCGTGCGGCTCGCCTGGCTGCTGCTGCACGACCAGCTCGCCGCCGAGGACGTCGTCCAGGACGCGTTCGTCGCGACGCACCGCAACTGGCGCTCGATCCGGGAGAGCGGCCGGGCCGTCGGCTACCTGCAGGTGGCCGTCCTCAACGGGTGCCGCTCGGCGCAGCGGCACGCTGCCGTGGTCGACCGTGACAACGCGCGCCGGGCGGCCGCCGCCGACGCTCCGGGACGGGACCACGTCAGCAGCGCCGAGCACGGGGCGCTGCGCGCGGCCGAGCAGGCCGAGATGATGCGCGTCCTGCGGGCGCTGCCCCAGCGCCAGCGCGAGGTGCTCGTGCTGCGCTACTACGCTGACCTCTCCGAGGCCCAGATCGCGTCGGCCCTCGAGATCTCGACGGGCTCGGTCAAGGCGCACGCCCACCGGGGCCTGCACGCCCTGCGTCGGCTCGTCCCCGGCACGGCGGACCCTCGAACCAGTCCGCCCCCGCGGACGGAGCCCGCAGACGCCGCTGACGCCGCGGACGACACCCGTCGGGTCCGGCGCGCCACCGATGACGACACGACACACCACGACGCACGGGAGACCTCATGACCAGCGACGAGCGGCCACCCACCGGCCCCGAGGACGCCGGCGAGCCCACCGCGCCGTTCCGCCTGCCCGACCCGGATGACGCCTCGGACGACG
>JBDSSS010000122.1:0-45723 GCA_039928615.1 Terracoccus sp.
TTCGTACGCCCGGGGGCGTAGGGGAGTGGGCACTCGACCGGGTGGGGGTCAGCGCTCCGCGAGGGCGCGGGTGAGGATCTGGACGATCGCCTCGAGCTGGAGGGTGTCACCCGAGGAGACCTCCTCGTCGCTGCCGTCGAGCGCGCGGGCCGCGAGACCCTGCTTCGCGTCGATGAGCTCGGCGATCTTCGAGTCGATCGTCCCGGCGGCGAGGATCCGCCAGGCGGTGACCGGCTCGTCCTGCCCGATGCGGTGGACGCGGTCGATGGCCTGCCCCTGCTCAGCCGCCGTCCACGACAGCTCGGCGAGCACGACGTTGGAGGCGACCTGGAGGTTGAGACCCACCCCGGCGGCGGTGAGCGAGCAGACGGCCACCGCGACCCCGGGGTCATTGGTGAAGGCGTCGATCGCCTTCTGGCGCTGGGTCGAGGTCTGGTCGCCCCGGACCGAGACCGTCTGCAGCCCGGCCTCCGCGAGCACCCGCTCGGCGGTGTCCATCACGTCGATGTGCTTGGCGAAGAAAACGACCTTGCCGACGGAGTGAGAGAGCTGAGCCGTGTAGTCGGCGGCCAGCTCGGCCTTGGCCTGGCCGATGCGGCGCACGAGCGAGAAGACGTTGTCGCCGCCGTTGTCACCCGAGGAGTGCTTCAGCTCGGCCAGGGCCACCCGGCGGATCAGCGCCTCGTCGGGCTCGCCGTCCTGCTCGACACCGTCGCCCCGCTCGAGCAGGGCGCGGTACTTCGCGACGAGCCGCTTGCCGAGCGAGCGCTCGGCCTGACGGACCGAGCGTCCGAGGTCGTCGTCCAGCTCGACGGGCAGGTCGGCGATGCGCTTGTCGGGCAGGTCCTTCGCGACGTCGACCTTGCGCCGGCGCACGATCCCCATGTCGATGACCGCCGACCGGGCCTCGGGGTAGAAGCCCCGGTCTGCCGGCGTGTAGCCCGACGCGTCGAGCCGGCGGGTGATCTGACCGCCGGGCTTGTCGTCCTTGGTCCAGCCGAGGAAGCGCCAGATCGCCCGGAAGTCCTTGACGTCGTTGATCAGGGGAGTGCCGGTGAGGGCCATCAGCAGCGGGTTGCCGCCGGGGGTGTCGGCGCGCAGCCGGTCGGCGAGGGCGAGCACCTGCTGGGAGCGCTGGGAGCCGAGGTTCTTGATGAAGTGCGCCTCATCGACGACCATCGAGCGGAAGCCGAGGGTCGAGAGCCACGGGAAGTGGCGGTCGAGCACCTCGTAGTTGACGACGAACACGTCGGCGAAGGCGTCGACGTCCCGGCCGTCGCCGTGGATCACGGTGACCCGGCGCTGCGGGGTCCACCGCTGCACCTCGCGGGCCCAGTTGATCTTCACCACGTTGGGCACGACGGCGAGCATCGGGTAGGAGTCGGCGACCGAGGCGGCGAGGATCGCCTGGGCCGTCTTGCCGAGGCCCGGCTCGTCGGCGAGCAGGAACGTGCGGTGCCCCTCGCGGACCTGCTCGAGGAAGCGAGCCTGGTGGACCATGAGCGTCGAGCCCTGCGGGGAGATGCGGTCGATGGCGGGAGCCGGGGGCAGCCGCATCGAGGCGGCCTCGCCGCCCGCGCCCTGCTCGAAGGCGCGGTAGAGCGGGTCCATCAGGTCCCAGCCAGCGAGTCGCGCCGGACGGTGCTCCTGCTGCGTCGCGAGCTCGAGGTTCGGCGCGAGGAAGGGGTTGGCAAGGACCCGGGAGGGGACCGACGGGGGCACGACCTGCCGGGTGGAGGCGCTGACCGGGACGACGGGTGGAGGCGTCGGCGCCTGACGCTCGATGACGAGCTCCTCGGGGGCCAGCTCGGCCCCGGACTCGAGGAGCCAGTCGACGCGCATCTGCTGGGCAGCGGGGCCGGGCTTGGCCGAGTCGTCGAGCAGGGTCAGCAGGCTCGTGTCGCGCGCCGCGGTCTGGGCGAGGATCGTCGCGACCCCGTCGAGGCGCTTGAGCAGCTCGGTGCGGGTGGACATCGTCAGCGTCGTGTCGGAGCGGACCCGGGCCCGCTCGGCCCGCATCAGCAGTGCGATGACCTGGAACTTCGTCCGGTTCGCCGGGCTCGCCTTGCCCTTGCCGGTCTTCGCCTCGACCTCGCGCACGCGGCGGGCGAGGATCGGGATGATCGGCGCCGGGTCGTCGGGTCGGGTCGCGGTAGTGCGGGACCCCGAACGGCCGGACGTCCGACGACGGACATTGGACGACATGCTCCTCCTGAGGACGACGGTGGTGATCGCCGGTCGGGCGACACCGTGGACGCGCGCCACGCGGCCGGATACTGGTCCGCAGGGCCGCCGGTGGGCGGCCACGGACAGGTCGGGCGCGGCTGCTTCGCGTCCTGACCACCCCACCGTGGTGACGGGCTCGTCCGGTGGTGACGACCGCGTCTCGGGCGCAGGAGGCGCGAGGCGCGACGTGGGTCTGGACCAAGACTACAGGGCCGTGTGGTTCTGCGACGGGGACGCGACCGCCCCACGCGGTTCGGGGCCGGCCGTGCGACCGGCGGGACCGGCCGGGGCGGCCGGGTCAGAGCAGGCTGGTGCCCACCAGGGCGCCGATCCCGTAGGTGATGCCCATCGCGATCAGGCCGCCCGTGATGTTGCGTGCGACGGCCCGGGGGACCGGGCTGCGACCCAGGCGGGCACTCGCCCAGCCGGTGAGGGCGAGGGCGACGGCCACCGTGACGACGGTGACGACGGTGCGGATCGACTCGGGGCTGAAGCTGATCGTCAGCAGCGGCAGGAGCGCGCCGATGGTGAAGGCCGCCATCGAGGCCCAGGCCGCGTGCCACGGGTTGGTCAGGTCGTCGGGGTCGATGCCCAGCTCGACCTCGGCGTGCGCGGCGAGAGCGTCCTGCTCGGTCAGCTCGCGGGCGACCTGCTCGGCCACCGACCGGCTGATCCCCTTCGCCTCGTAGAGCGCGGTGAGCTCCTCGAGCTCGCCGTCGGGGTCCTCACGTAGCTCCCGCTCCTCGAGCTCGATGAGCGCGCGCTCCGAGTCTCGCTGGGTGCTGACGGAGACGTACTCGCCGGCCGCCATCGACATCGCGCCCGCCGCGAGGGCGGCGATACCGGCCACCATGATGGCGGGACGGTTGTTGGTCGCGCCGGCCACGCCGACGACGACACCGGCGGTCGAGACGATCCCGTCGTTGGCGCCGAGGACGCTCGCGCGCAGCCAGTTGAGGCGGCTGCTCATGCCCGCGTCGTGCGGCTCGACCCGCTCCGCATCGGGCAGTATGCCGTTCTCCACCGCCGTCACCGCGTCATGTCCCGCACCGGTGGTGGCATCGCCGGCAACGCCCTCGGGGGCGTCCTTCGAGGTGTGTGCTGACGACATCCGGGTGACTCCGATCGCAGGTGTGCAGTCGTGAGATCGTCGCACCCGTGTGCGTGCCTGTCATCGAAGGCGAGCCTTGCCTGACCGGCGGTTAGCCGCCTCAGGTGGTCGTGAGGCTGGTCTCCGTCGCGGACCCCTGCTGACCCTGCTCGTCCTGCTGGCCCTGGCCGGGTGTCGACCGACCGGCGCCGCCGCGCAGTGAGAGCCCGCCGAGCTGGCTCGGGTCGAGCTGCTGGAGCTGGGTGAGGTCGCTCGGGTCGAGCCGGCCGTTGCTCAGCATCTGCTCGAGCTGGGTGGCCAGGGTCGGGTTCACCTGGTTGAGCTCGGCGAGCAGGTCGGGTGCGACCTGACCGAGCAGGCTGGAGCCGCTTGAGCCGCTGGAGCCGCTCGGGTCCTGGCCTCGAGGCGGGGTGCCGCCCTGCGGCGCGGTGTTGCCGGACCCCGTGCCGCCACCAGGGAGCTGGCCCGGTTGCCCGCCGCCGGGGAAGCCACCCGGGAAGCCGCCGCGGCTCCGACCGTTGCTCTCGGCCCCGATGGTCGTTCCGGTCGGGACGGCAGCGGCGGCGGCGATCGCCCCGGCCGAGGTGAGCACGATGGCGAGAGCGGCGACGACGGCCGTCTTCCGGCCGTCCCACCGGAGGCGGTGCGACGGCCCGGGCGGGACGAGGGGCTCCGATTCGGGAGCGAGCGGGGTGGTCGGGATCGCCTGGGTGGCGGGGACGGTCCATGCCGACAGTGGATCCCGGGCCGAGGTGGCGGGGTCAAAGGTGGGCAGCTCGGGACGACCGCCGGAGGCGGGGCCGGTGTCCTGCGACGACCGCTCCGGCGTCGGCTGGGAGTCGGTGGTGTCATCGGTCATGGTGCCCACGGTCGGCCCGGACGCTGTGGGGATCCTGTGGCCGGGCCGTCGGCCCACTAGGAGTTGGCTGAGCGGCACACAGAATTCGCACAGGAAAGTACTAGCCACCGCACAAGGCGCACCGGTCTACTGAGAACCATGAGCAACACGTCACAGACCTCCGCTGCGCGGCTCCAGCGTCTCGACGGCACCCCGGTGCGGGTCCTCGTCGTCGACGACGAGGCCAACCTCACCGAGCTGCTCGGGATGGCCCTGCGCTACGAGGGCTGGGAGGTCCGCTCTGCTGCCACGGGCATGGAGGCCGTGCGTGCGGCGCGTGAGTTCGACCCGGACGCAGTGGTCCTCGACATGATGCTCCCCGACTTCGACGGCCTCGAGGTGCTGCGCCGGATGCGTGCCGACAACGACTCCGTCCCCGTCCTGTTCCTCACCGCCAAGGATGCCGTCGAGGACCGCGTCTCCGGGCTGACCGCCGGGGGTGACGACTACGTCACCAAGCCGTTCTCCCTCGAGGAGGTGGTCGCCCGCGTCCGCGCGCTGATGCGCCGCACGACGATCGCGATCAGCTCCGCCGACTCGACCCTCACCGTCGGCGACCTCAGCCTCGACGAGGACAGCCACGAGGTCATGCGTGGCGGCGACGAGATCCACCTGACCGCAACGGAGTTCGAGCTGCTGCGCTACCTCATGCGCAACCCCCGGCGCGTCCTGTCCAAGGCGCAGATCCTCGACCGGGTCTGGAACTACGACTTCGGCGGCCAGGCCAACGTCGTCGAGCTCTACATTTCCTACCTGCGCAAGAAGATCGACGCCGGCCGCGAGCCGATGATCCACACGATGCGAGGCGCCGGCTATGTCCTCAAGCCCACGTCCTGAGGTGGGGACCGCGCACCCCCCAGCAGCCTCGATCCCCGAGCCCGTCGAGCCACGGGTGCACGACCGCGTCCCTGACCAGCCGGCGACGGCTCCGCCGGTCGACGACACCGCTCCGGAGCGCGGTGGTGGTGCCCGCTCCGGTGGGATCCGGCCGTGGTCGGCGTGGTCGCTGCGCGCCAAGCTCGTCGCCTCGATCCTCGTCCTGTTCACCGTGCTCAGCCTCGTCACCGGCGCCTACACCGTCTTCGCCCTCGACCGGCAGCTCACGGTCCAGACCGACGAGCAGCTCCAGCAGTCGGTCGCCCGACTCCGCGGCGGCGGCGCACCGCTGCCCGGGCTCAGCGGGGACGGTGGCGGCGACGACCGGCGACGCGGGCCGGGCGACGAGGGGCTGATCGCCTTCCTCGGCACCCTCCCGCTGGCGGCCGCTCCGACCTCGTCGGTCGGGACCGGCTCGGCGACGACGCCCGGGGGCGTGCGGACCGCACTCACCCCGGCCCAGCTCGAGACCCTGTCGTCGGCGGGCATCGGTGCCCCGCGCGACATCGACCTCGGCGACGGCGTCGGGGCCTACCGGGTCATGTCGTTGCGGGCCAACGTCACGGTCAACGGCCAGACGGTGCCCGGCACCCTCGTCGTCGGCCTGAGCAACGGCTCCAAGCGCCAGACCGTCCAAGGCCTCGTCGTCATCATCATCTCCACCCTCGTCGGCGGCATGCTCCTCGTCGCCCTGCTCGGCACCTTCTTCGTCCGTCGCAGCCTCGAGCCGCTCCGCCGCGTGGCGGCGACCGCCACCAAGGTCTCCAAGCTCCCGCTCGACTCGGGCCAGGTGGCGCTCGCCGAGCGGGTCGACCTCGCCTACACCGACACCCGAACCGAGGTGGGACAGGTGGGCGCGGCGTTCAACGAGATGCTCGACCACGTCGACGACGCCCTCAACGCCCGTCACGAGAGCGAGCAGCGGGTGCGCCAGTTCGTCGCCGACGCCTCGCACGAGCTCCGCACCCCCCTCGCGTCGATCAAGGGCTACGCCGAGCTGACCCGGCGCGAGACCGAGCCCGTCCCCGGCACGGTGACGCACGCGATGGGCCGCATCGAGTCCGAGGCGACCCGGATGTCCTCCCTCGTGGAGGACCTGCTCCTGCTCGCCCGGCTCGATGCCGGCCGTCCCCTGGAGCGCACCCAGGTCGACCTCTCCATGCTCGTCATCAACGCCGTCAGCGACGCCCATGCAGCGTCACCGAGTCACCGGTGGGACCTCGACCTGCCGCCCGAGCCGGTCGAGGTGGCCGGCGACCCCGCCCGGCTCCACCAGATCGTCGCGAACCTGCTCGCCAACGCCCGCACCCACACCCCTGAGGGCAGCCAGGTGACGACCTCGGTCCGTCCCCGGGGTGAGTCCGTCGTCATCGCCGTTCACGACAACGGACCGGGTGTGCCGCAAGCCCTGCAGGCCAACGTCTTCGAGCGCTTCGCCCGCGGTGACGACGCGCGCAACCGAGCGGGCGGCAGCACCGGTCTCGGCCTCTCGATCGTCGCCGCGGTGGCGAAGGCCCACGGTGGACGGGTCGGGCTCGTCAGCGGCCCCGGTGACACGACCTTCACCGTCACCCTCCCCGCCACCTGACGGGTGGGATCCGGACGGATGCCGCCGGGCCGGCTCTCGCGGGAGCCGGCCCGGCGGCATACCCTCACCCGAGACGCCCGGCCACTCATGCGGTGGGCAAAGACCGGTCACAGGGGAGCCACAGCGTGGAGCCCGACCGTGGAGCCATGGACACGATGACCCTCCCCTCCGCCGGCGCCGGCCCCTCGGCCGGCCCGGCCGCCGGGCCGCAGTCCGACTGTCCCGTCGCTCCCTCGCCCGACGTGCCGCGGGGTGCGGGCCGTGGCCGCTCCGGCCGGCTCTGGCGTGGCGCCGAGAACGACCCCACCTGGGCCCGGCCCGCGCTCCTCGGGCTCCTGCTCGCGACAGCCGCCCTCTACCTGTGGAACCTCACCTCGAGCGGCTACGCGAACTCGTTCTACTCCGCCGCGGCGCAGGCCGGCAGCGAGAGCTGGAAGGCCTTCTTCTACGGCAGCTCCGACGCCGCGAACTCGATCACCGTCGACAAGCCGCCCGCCTCGCTCTGGCTGATGGCCCTGTCCGTCCGGGTGCTCGGGCTCAGCTCGTTCGCGATCCTGCTGCCGCAGGCGCTGATGGGGGTCGCGACCGTCGGGGTCGTCCACACCACGGTCAAGCGGCACTTCGGCGCCGCCGCGGGCCTCATCGCCGGCGCGGCCCTCGCGCTCACCCCCGTCGCAGCCCTGATGTTCACCTTCAACAACCCGGACGCGCTGCTCACCCTGCTCATGGCGCTCGGCGCGTGGGCGACGATGAAGGCGATCGAGAAGGCCTCGCCGACGTGGATGATCATCGTCGGCGTCTTCATCGGGCTCGGGTTCCTCACCAAGACCCTCCAGGTGCTGCTCGTCGTGCCCTTCTTCGGGCTCGCCTACCTCATCGCCGCCCCGACGAGCCTCGGCAGGCGGATCGTCCACTCGCTGCTGGCCGTCGGTGCGATGGTGCTCTCCGCCGGCTGGTGGGTCGCGATCGTCGAGCTCATGCCGGCGTCGGCCCGCCCCTACATCGGTGGCAGCCAGACCAACTCGTTCCTCGAGCTCACCTTCGGCTACAACGGCTTCGGCCGGCTGAGCGGCAACGAGACCGGATCGGTCGGTGGCGGCGGGGCCGCCGGCGGCGGCATGTGGGGCCAGACCGGCATCCTCCGGATGTTCTCCTCCGGCATCGGCGACCAGATCTCCTGGCTGCTGCCGAGCGCCCTCATCCTGCTCGTCGTCGGGCTCGCCCTGCGCGGGCGCCGGCCCCGCACCGACCTCCGACGCGCGGCCTACCTCGTCTGGGGCGGCTGGCTCGTCGTCACGCTGCTCGTCTTCTCGTTCATGGCGGGCATCTTCCACCAGTACTACACCGTCGCCCTCGCGCCGGCGATCGCCGCCCTCGTCGGGATGGGCGCCGTCGAGGCCTGGCAGCGCCGCGCGAGCGCCGTCGGCACGGTCACCCTCGCCGTCGCCACCGCCGCGGCCGCGGTGTGGGGCTTCCTGCTCCTGTCCGGCACGACGGCCTACGGTGACTGGCTGCGCGTCGGCGTCCTCGCCGTGGGTCTGGCCGCCTCGCTCCTCATCCTCGCCACCACCTGGCTGCACCGCCGGGCGATCCCCGTCGTCCTCACGGCGGCGCTCGTGGCCGCGCTCGCCGGCCCCGCGGCATACACCGTCTCGACGACCGCGACGGGCCACTCCGGCTCCATCGTCACGGCGGGCCCGGCAACGGGTGGTGGCGGGTTCGGCGGCGGCAGAGCCGGTGGCTTCGGGCCCCCGCGCCTCGGTGGCCAGACCCAGGGTGGCGCCACGACTGGTGCGCCCATCCCGGGGGGCAACGCCGGCGGCGGCGGCGGCGGTGGCCTGCTCGACGCCACGATGCCGAGCACCCAGGTCGTCGCGGCCCTCAGCGACAACGCGTCCGCCTACACCTGGGTCGCGGCCACCGTCGGCTCCCAGACCGCGGCCGGGCTCCAGCTCGGGACCCAGCTGCCCGTCATGGCGATCGGCGGCTTCAACGGCTCCGACCCCAGCCCGACGCTCACCGAGTTCCAGCAGGACGTCACCGCGGGGAGGATCCACTACTTCGCGGCCGGCCGGGGCGGCTTCGGCCAGCAGAACGGCGGCAGCAACGCCGCCGCCGAGATCACCACGTGGGTCCAGGCCACCTACACGCCCGTGACGATCGACAGCACGACGTTCTACGACCTGACGCAGCCGCTCCAGTGAGCGCCTCACCCGCGGGGCGGACGGTGCTCTCCCAGACGGTCATCCGCTTCGCGGTGGTAGGCGCCCTCTCGACCGTCGTGCACCTCGGCCTCTTCGCGGGTCTCGTGCACGCCGGACTCTGGTCCCAGCTCGCCAACGGCCTCGCCCTCGTCGTGGCCACCGGGGGCAACACCGCGCTCAACCGGACCTGGACCTTCGGGGTCACCGGTCGGGACCGCCTCGTCACCCACCACGGGCAGGCGCTCGTCATCTTCGCCATCACGTGGGTTGCCACGACGGCAGCGCTGTGGGCCCTGGGCCAGTGGTGGCCGGGGGCGGACACGACCGTGCAGACCGGGGTCGTCGCGGCGGCCAACGTGCTCTCGACAGCGGTGCGCTTCGTCGCCATGCAGCGGTGGATCTTCCGCACCCCACCGGCCGACGTCCCCGCCGGGCGGGGCGGTCTCGAGCGGGTCGACGAGCCCGTCCTCGACGGCAGCCGGACCGCCGACTGAGGGCGGCCCGACGGACCGGTGGGGCCCGCCTGCTGCTGCTCAGTCCCGGTCGTCGGGTGCCGCGGCCGCCGCCCACCAGTCGTGCTGGTGCTCGGCGACGGCCCGAACCACCGCGGCGTCGCCCTCGTCGCCCGCGTCGCTGAGGTCGATCCGGGCCCCCGGCACGGGGCAGAGGAGCAGGACGTCGGCCGCCGCCGCGGCCCGTCGCGCGCGCCGGATCGGCTCGCTCCACCAGTGCATGGCGAGGTTGAAGGTGGCCCAGTGGATCGGCAGCATCACCGATCGTGTCGGCCCGCCGGCCAGGTCGAGGTGGGCGGAGACCGCCTGCTCCGGGTCGAGGTGGATCTCGGGCCAGAGGCGGCTGTAGGCGCCGATCGGCACGATGGTCAGGTCGTAGGGCCCGAGGTCGGTGCCGATGTCGACGTAGCGGTGCGTCGGGCCGGAGTCACCGCCGAAGAAGACGGCGTGCCGCGGTCCCCGCAGCGACCAGGCCGCCCAGAGGGTCTGGTTGCGCGCGAGGGCTCCCCGGCCGGAGAAGTGTCGGGCCTCGGCGCAGGTCAGGCGGATGCCGTCGACCTCCGTCTCCTGCCTCCAGTCGAGCGACGTGATCCGCGCCTCCGGGACCCCCCACGCCCGAAGGTGCAGGTCGACCCCGATCGGCACGACGTAGCGGGGTCGGTGGGTGCGCTCGAGCTCGGCGATCGAGGGCTGGTCGAGGTGGTCGTAGTGGTCGTGGCTGATGACGACGGCCGTGAGCGGGGGCAGGTCAGCGATCGCGACCGGCACGGGGTGGGTCCGCTTCGGGCCGACGAGCGCCGACGGGGACGCGCGGACGCCCCAGACGGGGTCGAGCAGGAACCGGTGCCCGTCGAGCTCGACGAGGCTCGTCGCGTGGCCCAGCCAGGTCACCGCCAGGTCGGCCGCGTCACCGGGCCATGACGGTCGCTCGAGCGGGACGGCCCCGACCGGCCTCCCGCGGTTGCGGTGGCGCACGGCGGTGAGCAGGGGGCTGGCCGGCGACTCGGCCTCGGCCGCGACGACCCAGTGGGCCGGCTCGTGTGACTGGAACTGGCCCTCGCGGTAGTTCGGCGAGCCGGCCACCCGCTCGCGGATCGCCTGGACCGGGGCCCCGATCCGCTTCTGGATGGGCAGCACGGCGGGGACCGTGAAGGGCAGCGCCGGGCGGCGCATCAGCGGGCCGGTCCCAAGTCCTCGGGGTCGTCGACGTCGCCTGGCGCCGCGCAGACGGTCCACCACTGCTCGGCGAACCGTTCCGACACCTCGCGGACCGTCCCGTCGGTGAGGTCGACCCGCTCGCCCACGCGGGGGTGGGCCACGGGGACCCCGGCCGCGTCCGCGGCCCGGCGCAGGCGCCGCACCGGCTCGGCCCACCAGTGCGTCGAGAGGTTGAAGGTGGCCCAGTGCACGGGCACGAGCAGGCTCTCGCGGGCCGCCGTGTCGACGGTGCGGGTGCTGCCCGACCGCTCGCCCTCCTCGTGCTCGCCTCCCGGGGTGTCGACCCGTTGGTCGCCGGGGAGCGCGTCGTCGGTGGCTCCGGCCTCGTCGGCGACGACCGCGTCGGGGTCGTCACCGAGCCGGTTGACGTCGCGGTGCGCGCCGATGGCCTGCTCCGGGGTCATGTGGATGTCGGGCCAGAAGGAGTCGTAGGCACCGATCGGCATGAGCGTGAGGTCGAAGGGCCCGAGGTCGGCGCCGATGTCGGCGAAGCGCTTTGACGTGCCGGAGTCACCGGCGAAGTAGACGGAGTGCCCCGGACCGCGCATGGCCCAGCCGGCCCACAGTGTCTGGCTGTCGACGACGCCGCGCCCGGAGTTGTGGCGGGCCTCGGTGCAGGTGAGGCGGATGCCGCTCACCTCGGTCTCGCCGCGCCAGTCGAGGGCGGTGATCCGGTCTGCCGGCACCCCCCAGGCGAGCAGGTGGGCGTTGACCCCGAGCGGGACGACGTAACGCGGTCGGTGGGTCCGCTCGAGCTCGGCGATCGACGGCTGGTCGAGGTGGTCGTAGTGGTCGTGGGAGATGAGGACGGCGTCGATGCTCGGCAGCTCCGCGATCGATCCCGGCGTGGGGTGCATTCGCTTCGGGCCGGTCGACTTCACGGGGGAGACGCGCTCGCCGAACACGGGATCGATGAGCAGGCGCACACCGTCGATCTCGACCACGGACGTCGCGTGGCCGTACCAGGTGACGGCGAGCGCACCCGGCTCGGCGGGCGGCTCGGCGCGGGCGAGGGGCACCTCACCGGCAGGGGTCCCGCGTCCGTGCACCCGGATCGCGGCGATGAGGGCGCTCGTCTGCGCGCGGACCCGGGGGCGCAGCGAGGGCTCGTCACCGGCGAAGCGGCCGTCGTGGAAGTTCGGGGAGTCCTTGACGAGGGGAAGCACGGCTGAGGGGGCGGCCCCCATCCGGTAGGTCACCCGCAGCACCTGCCGAGCCCGGGAGCGGGCTCCGAGCGAGGCGATGGCGTGGGAGACGCCGCGGACGAGGGGCTGCTCGGAGGTGGCCAGGCTGCGCATCGGCACGCCCTTTCGCGAGGGGGACGCGCCGGGGGGCGCTCGGGGTCGACCCATTGTGCGCCCCCCGGGCTGCCCCCAGAGTCGCGGGCGTGCGCGGCTGCAACAATCTCGTGACGCCATAAAGGCATTGACGTGACGTCTGGATGGTGTCATTGTGATGCACATGGACATCACCCCGTACGTCGAGACGCTCCGCCGGGACCTCGGGCAGGCCGCCCGGGCGATGGGCCCGGACACCGCCGAGGCCGCCGACCGGCTCGGCTACGCCCTCGACTCCTCCGTCCGGCTCGCGCTGATGGAGGCCTTGTCGCACGCAGCGGCCGAGATCACCAACGAGCTCGAGGGCCGGTCTGTCGAGGTCCGCCTCCAGGGCCGCGAGCCGGTCTTCGTCGTTGCCGGCGAGGGGCCGGTGTCGTCCGCGGACACCCGGGCCATCCTGGCCCACGGGGACACGAGGGCGGTCGACCCGTCGGAGGAGGGCGACGAGACCTCGCGGATCACGCTGCGTCTCCCGGAGGCGCTCAAGGGCCGCGCCGAGGACCAGGCGGGGTCTCGTGGGCAGTCCCTCAACACGTGGATCGTCGGCGCGGTCCGAGCCGCCCTGACCTCGAGCCCGGCGGCGACGACCGGCCCGGGGGCTCCCGGCCGCAACCGGTCGTCCAACAAGCGCGTCCAGGGCTGGGTCCGGTGACCAGCACCGGCCACCAACCCAACGGACCCACCGCCGGTCATCAGCACCCCCATATCGAGCAGACACCCGAGCACGGCGAGAGAGCAGAGGACACCACCATGGAGAAGCACTTCGAGACCACCGGCCCGATCCGACTCAAGGTCGAGCTCCAGACGGGCGACGTCACGCTCGCGGCATCCGACGGGGTCGTCACGAGCGTCCGGCTCGTGCCGCACGGTCGCGGCGCCGAGGAGCTGGCCGAGCGGTTCACCGTCGAGCTGCGCGGCGACGAGGTCGTCGTCATCGCCCCGAAGGGGAGGGACGGCTTCTTCGGGCTCGGCACGCGCGGCGCGGTCGACGTCGAGGTCCGGCTGCCCGAGGGCAGTGACGCCGACGTGAAGACCGGCTCGGGCGACGTCTCCGCGTCCTGCCTGCTCGCCGTCGTGCGGGCGGCCACCGGGTCGGGAGACCTTGCCTTCCACGAGGTCGGGTCCGGGGACCTCAAGTCCGGCTCGGGTGACGTCTCGCTCACGGCCTCCGGCGGGGACCTCACCGTCAGGACCGGGTCGGGCGACGTGTCCGTCGGCTCCGTGGCCGGGGTGGCCGACCTCGTCTCGGGCAGCGGTGACATCTCGGTCCGACGAGCCGAGCGACGACTCAAGGTGAAGACCGGCTCGGGAGACGTGCGCGTGCTGGCCTCCGGCGACGACGTCGACCTGATGACCGGCACCGGTGACTGCGAGCTCGCCGGGGTGAGCGGCGGCGAGATCCGCGCGAGGACCGGCACCGGCGACGTGGTGGTCGCCGTGGCGAGCGGCGTGGCCGCGTATCTCGACCTCAACACCGTCACGGGCGACGTCAGGGTCGAGCTCGACGACGCCGACGACCCGGGCGACTCCGAGTCGACGACCCGGCTCTCGGTCCAGTCCGGCAGCGGTGACATCCGCGTCAAGCGCGCCCAGGGGAGCCTCGCATGAGCGCCAACGGCCACCTCGGCCACCTCGGCCACCGCGGCGATCCCGTGTCCCTCGCGCCGCACGAGGCCCTCGCCCGGGCCGTCATCCGGGAGCGCACCGTCGGTCATGGTCGGGGCTCGCGCGCCGAGACGCGACGCGCGACCGGAGAGCGATCCGCTTCAGCGTCCCGGTCCGCCCGGCACCCCCGGGCCGCGGGCCTGCTGCGGCGGTGGGCCGACCGCCTCGACCCCCGACCGGTCGAACCCACCACGCACCGGGTGGAGCGGGAGCCGCGACCGTGGGCCCCGGTGCGGCGACCGGCCAGCCACCGGCACAGCTGATCCCGCCACGCGCGTCCACCCCACCCTCCGGGCGGCACCCCTTCCCGGGGTCGCCGCCCGGAGGCGCGTCCGGCACCGGGGGCGTCCACCGCCGCCTCAGGGCGCGGGCACAGACGCTGCACAGAGGTCGGGTCGAGGCTCGAACCATGACCACGACATCCCGCCCCTCGTCCACCAGCTCGTCCACCAGCTCGTCCCTGCGGCGCGGGCTCGGCGCCGCCGGTGCGGCCGTCGTCGTCGCCTTCGTCGGCAGCGCCGGCCTCGGGGCCGCACAGGCCCAGGCCGTTGGTGTGAGCACCGGCCTCAGCCACACCGAGCCGTCGGCCGCGACGGTGCGGCCCGACCGCCCGGAGGGACACCCCGCCCACCTGCCGTCGGCGACGACGACGGCGGTCCGGTACCTCTACACCGACGGTCGGCTCACCCAGCTGTAGGGGCCGTGGCCCCCACCTCGTCCCCGTCCGTGGGGCGCTGCGCGGCCCGACCCTGGGGGTGGTGCGGGCTGAGGGTGAGGTGGATCCGGTGCGCCGTGACGACCGCGAGGGCCCAGGCCAGACCGAGGGCCCAGCCGGCGATGACGTCGGTCAGCCAGTGATGGCCGAGGTAGACCCGGCTCAGACCCATCCCGGCGATGAACAGGATGCCGAGCACCACGGTCACGACCCGCTGCCAGGCTGCCGACGTGCGCAGCAGCACGAGGTAGACCACGACGGTCGTCAGCACGGTCGCGTTGAGGGTGTGCCCGCTCGGGAACGACGGCGACGACTCGAGCGGCGGGACCGCGAGGGCGGCCGGAGGCCGGGCCCGACCGATGAGGTCCTTGCCCGCGATGGTCATCAGCAGTGAGCCGGCCGCCGCCACGAGCACGAGGATGACCGCCGTCCACCGCCGCGCCGTCACGGCGAGCACGACGACGGCGACGAGGGCGAGGACCGGCATGCCGACGGGTCCGCCGATGGTGGTGAAGACGGTGACCGCCTGGTCCAGACCCGGGGTGCGCAGTGCGACGACCCGGTCGAGGACCGGCTGGTCGAGGCCGGCCACACCGGTGTCACCGACGACGGCCTCGTAGACCTCGTGGGCGCCGTAGACGAGACCGGCCATCAGGGCCATGGCGACGACGACGAACGCGACGAAGGCGATGTTGGCGGCCGACCACCGGGCGACGGGGGCGAGACCGTGGCCGACCCGGGAGGCGGCTCCGGTGAGCCAGCGTCCACCCCGCGACTGCCACCGCGTGAGGTCGCGACCACCGATGGTGGAGTCGGGCGGACCAGCGGTTCGCCCCGGACGCAGCGGTGACGGGGTCTCGGTCATCGGGTCATCATGACGCACCGCAACCGGACGGGACGGGTGGGACCGGACGAGGTCAGGTCGCGGGGTCGAGCCAGTCGTGGACGAGGGGGACGACGGAGGCTCCCTCCCCGCTCGCCGAGGCGACCCGCTTCATCGAGCCGGAGCGGATGTCGCCGACGGCGAAGACCCCGGGCAGCGTCGTGCCGAGGCTCGATGGCGGCAGGTCACCGTCCCACCTGGCCGGCGGCACGTCGCGACCGGTCAGCACGAAGCCCTTGGCGTCGCGGGCCACGGCGTCGAATAGCCAGTCGCAGTGCGGCTCCGCGCCGAGCAGCAGGAAAAGGCCGTGGCACTCCCGGGTCTGCTCGGTGCCGTTCGGGACGTCGCGGACCGTGATCCAGTCGAGCCGCCCGTCGCCGCCACCGTCGACGACCTCGGAGTCCGGCTGCACGGTCACCCGCGGGTTGAACTCGATCTCGTTGACGAGGTAGCGCGACATCGTCGCCTCGAGCCCGTCGCGCCGCACGAGGATCGTCACCGACCGGGCGAAGCGCGCGAGGTGGATGGCGGCCTGGCCGGCGGAGTTGCCGCCGCCCACGACGACGACGTCGGTGCCCTCCGTCTCGCGGGCGGCGGTCATCGCGCTTCCGTAGAAGACCCCGACACCCACGTGCTCCTCGATGCCCGGAACCCTCAGCTTGCGGTAGCTGACCCCGGTGGCGACGACGACGGAGCGGGCGAGCACCGCCCCGCCGTCGGTGCGCAGCACGAAGGGCGCGTCGTCGTCACCGGCCTCGAGTGCGGTGACCGACCACCCCGTGTAGAACTGCGTGCCGAAGCGGATCGCCTGGTTGCGGGCCCGCTGGGCGAGCCGCATCCCGGAGATCCCCCGGGGGAAGCCGAGGTAGTTGCGGATCATCGATGAGGTCCCGGCCTGCCCTCCGACGGCCTCCGACTCGAGGACGACGGCCCGCAGCCCCTCCGACGAGGCGTAGACGGCGGCCGCGAGCCCCGCCGGCCCGGCGCCGACGATGGCGACGTCCGCGACGGTGTCGAGGTCGATGTCACTGGGCTGGCCGTAGACGCGCACCGCCACGTCGCGCACGCTCCGGGGGGAGAAGACGACCCCGTCCATCGGTTGCACGAGCGGGAGCTCTGCCCCGTGCGCGGCGAGGGCAGCCACCTCCCGGCCCGTCGGGCTGTCGGGGGCGTAGGTGCGGTTGGGCAGGCCCATCCGGTCGAGGAAGTCGCGGATCGACAGGGTGAGCGCGTCGTGGACGGCGGTGACGATGCGGACGCTCGCGACCTCCGGGGCCGCGACGGTCGACCCCCAGTCCGACAGCAGCTCGCAGACGGCGGTGTGGAACTCCTCGTCGCGCACGCCGCGGGGCATGAGCAGGTAGGCGTCGTACTTGCCCTTGGCCAGGCCCGACCGCAGCGCGGGTGCGTCGGTGAGGAAGTGGTCGTAGTGCGCGGCGACGAGGCGCCGGGCGGTCGGCACGACGGACCGCCAGCGTCCGAAGCCCTCCAGCACGTGGCCGTCGGGCAGCCGCGACTCGGCGACGAACATCGCCACCTGGCCGCCCTCGGCGACGACGGCCCGGGCGCACTCCTCCGCCTCGGCCAGCGAGGTCGTCGTGCGGATGTCGTAGTCGCGCCGGTAGCGCCCGAACTCGTCGGACAGCTCCGCGGCGTGCTCCGGGGCGACGAGGACGATGGCGGGCAGCATGCGCCTGATCCTAGGCTCGACGCCATGACGACCACCGGCCCCGACGGCCTCGCTCGACCGGTCTGGGCCTCGACCGACCCCCTGCTGACGGCCTACTACGACACCGAGTGGGGGATGCCGGTCCGCGACGAGCAGGGTCTCTACGAGCGGATCTGCCTCGAGGGCTTCCAGGCCGGGCTGTCGTGGGCGACGATCCTGCGCAAGCGGCCCGCCTTCCGGGCGGCGTTCGCCGGCTTCGAGCCCGACGTCGTGGCGACCTTCGGTGACGACGACGTCGAGCGCCTGATGGGGGATGCCGGCATCGTGCGCAACCGGATGAAGATCCGCGCGACGGTCGCCAACGCCCGCGCGACCGTGGCCCTGCGCGAGGAGGGTGGCCTCGTCGACCTCGTCTGGGGCTTCCGGCCCGCGGCGACGCCGCGTCCGGCCATCCAAGCCGACGTGCCGACGGTCTCGGAGGAGTCGAAGGCGCTGTCGAAAGCGTTGCGCGCCAAAGGCTTTGGTTTCGTCGGTCCGACGACCATGTATGCCCTGATGGAGGCGGTCGGCATCGTCGACACCCATCTCGTCACGAGCCACCGGCGCGGCACGTCCGGCGTCTGGCCGGACTGACCGGGTCAGTCGCCGAGGATCGCCCGCGCGGCGTTGTGACCGGGTATGCCGCTGACCCCGCCCCCGCGCCGGGCGCCCGCTCCCGCGAGGAGCACGGTGTCGTAGGGCGTCTCGACGCCCCACGTCCCGACCTCGGCGTCGGACTCGGCCCAGGGCCACTGGAGCGAGCGGTGGAAGATGTTGCCCCCGGGCAGCCCGACGGAGGCCTCGAGGTCGAGGGGGGTCTTCGCCTCGATGCAGGGCCGGCCATGGGCGTCGGTGGCGAGGACGTCGGCGATCGGCTCGGCGAGCACCGAGTCGAGTGACCGCAGCGTCGCCGCGAGCGCGCGCTCACGGGTGCCCTCGTTGTCCTCGCGGAAGAGCCGGGTCGGCATGTGCAGGCCGAAGAGGGTGAGGGTCTGCGCGTCGGACGCGGCGAGGTCGGGGCCGAGGATCGAGCGGTCGCTGAGGGTGTGGCAGTAGATCTCGCACGGCGGGACGTCGGGCAGCCGCCCTGCGGCGGCAGCGGCATACGCCGTCTCGAGCTGGGTGTAGCCCTGGTTGAGGTGGAAGGTGCCGGAGAAGGCCGCCCGCGGGTCGACGGTGTCGTCCCGCAGGCGGGGGAGCCGCGTGAGCAGCATGTTGACCTTGAGCTGGGCGCCCTCGACGTGCTCCTCGGTCGCGAGGCCCGGGGCGCCGGCAGCCTCGAGGAGGCGGCCGAGCACCGTCGGCGCGCAGCCGGCGACGATGCGCGACCCGGTGGCCCGGCCACCCACCCAGACGACCTCACCCGTCGACGGGTCGGCCGAGGTGACCTCGGCCCTGGTCGTGATCGTCGCTCCCGCGGCCACGGCTGATGCCGCCAGCGAGCGGGTGAGGGCGCCCATCCCGCCGACCGGCACGTCCCAGTCGCCGGTGCCGCCCCCGATGAGGTGGTAGAGGAAGCAGATGTTGGTCAGCAGCCGCGGGTCCTCGTCACGGAGCGAGCCGAAGGTGCCGATCAGGGCGTCGGTGGCGATGATGCCGCGCAGCGTGTCGTCCTCGGTCGTGCGCTCGATGAGCTCGCCGACGGGGCGGGTCGTCAGGGCGTCGAAGAGGTCGTCGTCGCCGGCCAGCTCGCGGACGGCGTCACGGGAGCGGAGCGGCTCGAGCACCGTGGGGAAGACGCGCTTGGCCAGCCGGCCCATCCGCGAGTAGAAGTCGGTCCAGCCGGCATGCGCGTCGGGGCCGCCCGTGAGCGACCGGAAGGCGGCGCGGGTGCCCTCCTCGTCACCGTCGTCGACGAGCAGGCCGCGGCCCGGGTCGCCCGGCACCGGGGTGTAGGAGGCGTAGCGGCGGCGGATGAGGCGCAGGTCGAGGTCGAGGTCGGTGAGGATCGTCCGCGGCAGCAGCGAGACGAGGTAGGAGTAGCGCGAGAGGTGGGCCTCGACGCCGTCGAACGCCTGCGCCGAGACCGCGGCGCCGCCGACGTGACCCGAGCGCTCGAGGACGAGCACCGACCGGCCGGCGCGGGCGAGGTAGGCGGCGGCGGTGAGTCCGTTGTGTCCGGCCCCGATGATGACGTCGTCGTAGTCCACGCGCCCAGCGTAAGTGCGAGGGGGCGCTTCCGGTCAGCGCTTCGGTCAGCGCTTCGGGTCAGCGCCGGGTCGAGGCCCAGACGGCGTCCTGGCGGGCCGTCGCGACGCGGTCGGCCGCGTCGATGCTCGCCCGGCTCGACAGGTCGACCCCGGCCGCCTTGGCCGCGGCCCTCGCCCTCGCGGTGGTGAGGTCGGGAGCGACGAAACGCTCCGGCGTGATGGTCCTGTCGACAGCGGCATACCGGGCGGCGTCGCGGGTCAGGGCGGCTCGGTTGGAGACCGCCTCGGCGCGAGCGGCACTGGGAGACAACGCGGCCGAGACCCCGAAGGCGGGCTTGGTGAGGGGCACCAGTCCGCTGGCGTGCCCGGCGCGGTTGGGGTGGTAGCTCTCGCTGATCGGGCTGGACAGCCCGTTGAGCCACTCCGTCCGGTCACAGACCGCGTGGCCGACGAAGGAGGATGTCGGGTTGACGAAGGTGAAGCCCTTGCCGGTCGCGATCGTGGCCGTCGTGGCGTTGAGCAGGTCGGCGGTGGCGTTGAGCCGGGACTCCTCGCTGGGGGAGAACCACGTGAGGGCGTTGCAGTCGCTCCCGTTGAAGACGCGGGGGTAGCCGACGACGATCACCTTCGCGTTCGGCGCCTTGGCGCGGATCGAGGAGTAGAGCGAGGAGAGCCGGCCGGGGAGGGTGGCGGTGATGATGCCCTGCGCGCCGTCGACGGCCTTGTTGCAGTTGCTCAGCCATCCCGGCTGGGCGCACGTCGTGAGGACCCCGGCGAAGCCGGCGTCGTTGCCGCCCACGGAGATCGAGACGTATGCCGTCGAGCTCGTCAGTGCCGAGAGCTGGGTCGAGCTGACGTCGGCGACGGTCGCCCCGGAGCAGGCCCGGAAGGTGAGCCACAGCCCGAGGGCGGCAGCGTCGAGGCTGGGGTAGGCGTAGACCGAGCGTTGGCACGAGGTCCCGTCGGCGAGGTAGCTGCGGGTCCCCGTCCCCGAGGAGTAGGAGTCGCCGAGGGCGACGTAGCCGGTGCCCGCGGCGACGGCGGGGGAGCCGAGGGTGAGCCCGCCGGCTGCGGCGAGGAGCGAGGCGACGCCCGCCCCGAGGGTCCTGCTCCTGCTGCGGGACGCGAGCATCATGGGCGCACTCCTTCGTGCCGGTGGGTCACTCGGCGCGTCCGTCGGTGGGTCGACGGGCCGATCCCGTATCGGACATTAGGGGCAGTGGGTGGAGTGCGCCACCGGAACGTGTGGTGCCGTCAGAGCAGGCCGGCGCGTCGGGCCACGGCGACGGCATCGCGGCGTGAGCTGACCCCGAGCTTGCGGTAGATGCTGCGCAGGTGGGTCTTGACGGTGTTGACCGACAGGAACATCGAGCCGGCGATCTCGTCGACGGTGCGCAGGTTGGGCAGCTCGAGCAGGATGTCGAGCTCGCGTCGGGACAGGGTCGTTGCCACCGGTCGAGCGGTGCCGCCGTGCTCGAGCACCCGGTCGACGAGCTCCTCCTGCGCTCCCCACCGGCCGCGATGGGCACGGAGCACGGTCGTCATCGGCTCACCTCCGTCGACAAGGGGTCGCAGCGCCCCCAACCGGTCGGCGAGCTCGATGGCGCGGCGGGCCGACTCGACGGCGGCGAAGGCGTCGCCGCCGCGGGCGGCGAGGCTCGCGTCGATGACGTGGGCCTCGAGTAGGGTGAGGGGCACGACGACCGGCACGGCGCCTGACGTGACCCGGCCGATGGTGCGCCGGGCCCGGCCGAGGTTGCCGCAGGCATCGTCGACGAGGGCGGTCGTGACGAGGTGCTCGCCCACCGGCCCGAGGCACTCGAGGATCATCCGGCGGGTCTCCTCGACCTGCTCGCGGCGGTGCGCCCGCAGGGAGTAGCGCACGTCGGCGAGGGCCGCGCTGGCCATGAGACGCGTATTCGCCCGCGGGCCGGGCGCGCCGCGGGCGTGTGCCACGCGCCCCCAGACGGCGTGCAGGCGTGCGAGGTCGACGGTCGAACCCGAGGACTCGAAGCGGATGGCGGCATCGAGGACCTCGGCAGGCACGATGACCGAGAGGTTGCCGGAAGCCCCCGCGAGCGCCCGACCCCGGGCGGCATGGGCGGCCGCCCGGTCGTCCTCGAGTCGCTGTCGAGCGAGCCACCCGCCGAGCACGTGCGTGAGGGCGATCCGGGGAGAGGCCGACCAGCCGTCCTGCTCGGCGAGCAGCAGTGCCTCCGTGACGGGGGCGCCCATGGCCACGAAGTCGGATCGGGAGGCGTGCACGGTCCCGAGGAAGGTCAGGCCGTCGATGAGGGCCGCGGGGCGACCGAGTCCGCGGGCGAGGGACACCGCCGTGGTGAGCTCCTCCTCCGCGGCGTCGAGGTCGCCGCCCCAGCAGAGTGCCGAACCCCGCGCCAGCGCCGACAGCAGCCGGAGGTCGGGATCGGAGCTCGGGGGCGCGGCGCCGAGCTCGCGCCGCGTGCAGGGTCGGCCGCGACGTCGGTCGAGCAGCGCGGTCAGGGCCCCCCGCGCCGCCCTCAGCTCCGGGTCGCTCCCTGGCGGGGTAGGGCCGCCGATCCCGGGCGGGCCACCCGTGGAGACGGCCGCTGCCTCGTCCACGTGGCCCGTGTCGAGCAGTGCGATGGCGAGCAGGCACCGGCTCCACGGCATCGTCGTACCGAGACGTCCCCGAGCGGACTGCAGGGCCCCCAGCAGCAGTGTGGAGTCGCCGTCGTTGATCAGGGCAGGGCCCATCTCACGGGCGAAGACCGCGGTGAACCGGACGTCGTTGGCGGCCACGACGTGGTCGATCGCCTCCCGCCCGGAGCCGTGGTCGATCAGCCACCGGGCCGTGCGCCGGTGCAGGCTGCCGGCGAGACCGCTGTCCCGTCGGGCCAGCTCACCGCCGAGGTAGGCCCGCAGGATCGGGTGGAAGCGGTAGACCGTCGTCGTGTCGGACCGGGCGGATCGCCGCAGCAGTCCGCTGACCTGCGCGACTCTGTCGAGGACCGTACCCACGTCCTTGCGGCCGGTCAGCTCGACCGCCAGCTCAAGCGGCAGCCGGCTCGGCACGGCCGCGCGGAGCAGCAGGTCCTGGGTCGCCGGGGTCTGCAGCTCGAAGGCCTCGTGGAAGAGGAACTGGGCCAGTGACGGGTCGTCCCTGACGAGGTCGAGCCGGCTCGTCCCGGAGGTGCGGGCGGTCTCCACGGCGAGGCGGACCATCGCCGGCCAGCCCTCCGTCGCCTCCCACACGCTTGCCATGACCTGCTCCGTCAGGTCGGGGGCGAAGACCGCGAGCTCTTCGCGCGTGAGGGCCAGGTCGGCGGCCCTCAGCTGGGCCAGCGTGCCGGCCAGCTTGGCCGCCAGCACTGCCTGGAGCGGAGGGTCGGAGCGAGAGGTGAGCACGCAGGTGACCCCGGCCGGGAGCAGTGCGAGCAGGTGGTCGAGGTCACGCAGGAGCCCGGGCTCGGTGACCTCGTGGAGGTTCTCGACGACGAGGACGAGCCTCAGGTCGGCGAGGGCGTCGGCGAGCGACAGGAGGAAGTCGACGTCACCGGCGACGCGGGGTGCGGCCAGACGCCCGATGTCACCGGCTGCGGGGACGGCGAGCGCGATGCTGCCCAACAGCCGGCCCCAAAAGAGGCGGGACGTGGCGTGCAGTCCGTCGAGGTCGCACCACGCGGCGGTGTCGCCGGCCTCCCGGCGGGCCTGCACCCAGGCGAGCAGGGCGGTCGTCTTGCCGAAGCCCGCCGGCGCGCAGACGGTCGCGAGATTCACCGTGCTCGCGGGGTCGGCCACGAGGTCGAGGACCTCGGTGAGGCGCGGGCGCGACGGCGCCCGGTCCGGATCCAGGCTCCGGACGCTCGGGGCCGGGGACGCGCGCACGTCCAGACTCATAGCGGACGCAGCGCACTTCGCGCCCGGGGCGCTAGCCCCGTCCGCGCTCCACCTCCCGAGTCGGACACAGTCACAGCGTAGAAGCAAACACACGCCATCGCGAGCACGTTGAACCGAACGGCTGTGACAGGGCCACGCGGATCAGTCGGGGAGGCGGCGCATCTCGACCACCTCGATGCCCATCGTCTGGAAGCGGGCGAGCAACCCGTGCAGTTGCGAGCTGTCCTCGACCGGCCCGTAGAGCACCGTCCCACCGGTCGGCCCGCCGCTCGCCGAGAGCTCGGGGAAGGCGGACCGTGACGTGTCGTCGAGTGACCCGGCAAGGAGGAACTCGTAGCGCACTCCCAGCTGACCCCGTCGTGGCGAACTCATCTGCACCTCGCTCTCCGTGTAGCTCCCAGTTGCTTCCAGTTGCTTCCACTGTCCAGCGGCCCGGTCGCCCCGGCATCATCCGTCGAGGGTGATCGACGAGGACGAGCTGCCAGTCACCCGCGACGGGTGACGTGGGCGCCACGTCGTCGCGGCAGCATGGCGGACGACCCTGGAAGGTGGATCGCCATGACCGCAGCAGAACACCAGCCGTACGGACCCGTCGACATCGCGGTGATCGGGTTTGCCGGCTCGCTCGAGGACACGGGGATCGCCGCGGCGATCGCCGAGGCGGTGACCGCGGGCTCGGTCCGCGTCCTCGACGTCCTCATCGTCGAGAAGGACGCCGAGGGCACGGTCACCATGGTCGACGCCGAGACGACGGAGGGCGCGGCCGACCTGCTCGGGTTCCCCGTGGACCTGCCCGACATGGTCGGCGAGGAGGACGCGATGGCCATCGCCGCCGAGATGGCGCCCGGTGACTCCGTCCTGCTCATCGTCTGGGAGAACCTGTGGGCCGCTCGCATCGCCGGCGCGGTGCAGGCGGCCGGGGGCCAGGTGCTCACTCTCGACCGGATCCCGGCGGCCGACATCCGGTCGGTGCTGGACGCGTTCGCAACCACCGAAGGAGACCAGTGATGAGACGCCGAACGGGACGTCCGGGGCTGTTGGGACTCGCCGCCCGCACCGCTGTCGTGGCCGGAACGGCCAACGCCGTGTCCGGGAGCATGCATGCCCGCCAGGCCGACTCGGCCAAGCAGGCGGCTGACGCGCAGGCGTTCCGCGACCAGCAGGCGGCCGTCGAGCACCAGGCCGCCATGCAGGCGGCCGCGGCCCAGGCGGTCGCCCAGCACCAGGCCGCCGCGCCGCCCCCGCCACCCCAGCCGACCGTCGCCGCGGTCGCGGGAGACGAGATGATCGCCCAGCTCGAGCGGCTCGGTGCGCTGCGCCAGTCGGGCATCCTCACGGACGAGGAGTTCGCCGCGCAGAAGGCGCGCATCCTCGGCGGCTGAGTGCCGCCCGGCCCGGGGCCGGGCCGCCCTAGGCTGAACCCGAGCCCGGAGCCCCTGGGCGTGCCGGAGCAGAGGAGCAGATCGTGGGTTTTCCCGACAACGTGCTGGCCCGGGACGAGCGGGTCGAGCGCAGCCTCCACCCGCACTGGCTGACGGTCGTCGCGCCCACGCTGCTCGGTGTCGTGCTGCTCGCCGGGGTCGTCGGGGTCGTGCTCGTGACCCCCGACGACGACACGGGCAACCTCATCCAGTGGATCGCGCTCGGGGTCGCCGTCCTCGTCGGCCTCTTCGCCGTCGTCGTGCCCTACCTGCGGTGGCGCACGACGCACTACGTCATCACCTCGCACCGGGTCATGGTGCGCCGCGGCCTGCTGACGAAGACGGGCAAGGACATCACCCTGTCGAAGATCACCGACGTGAGCTTCGAGCAGACCCTCTTCGACCGGATGATCAACGCCGGTTCGCTGCACATCGAGTCCGCGGGCGACAGCCCCGACGAGGACCTGCGCAACATCCCGCAGAGCAACCACGTGCAGCAGCTGATCAACCGGCTCATCGACGAGGACGACCTGCGCCGTCGCCGGGTCTCCTACGATCGCCCGGACGACGTCGACGAGGAGCCCTACGCCGATGACCCGGCAGACCGGCCCGACCGGCCCGAGCTGGCCGAGGAGCGCCGCCGGCGACGCAGGGACGATCCACGGCGCTGACACCGACCGACGTGGCAGGGTTGGCCACATGACCTCAGCGCCGAGTGTGACCGATGCCTACCGCGCCGCGCGCGACCAGCTCGTCGACCTGCGGGACGACTACGAGCGGGCCCGTGCCGAGTTCGCCTTCCCCGATCTGGGCGACCGGTTCAACTGGGCGGTCGACTGGTTTGACGCCGTCGCCCGAGGCAACGACCGGTCGTGCCTGACCATCGTCGAGCAGGACGAGAGCGTCACGTCGGTGACCTACGACGAGATGGCGCGACGGTCCGACCAGGTGGCGGCCCGGCTCGCGGCGCTGGGCGTCGAGCGGGGTGACGCCGTGCTGCTCATGCTCGGCAACCAGGTCGAGCTCTGGGAGGCCATGCTCGGGGTGATGAAGCTCGGGGCCGTCATCATGCCGACGACGACGGCGGCCGGGCCCGGAGACCTCGTCGACCGGATGCAGCGCGGGCGCGCCACGGCCGTCGTCACCAACGCCGCCGAGACGCACAAGTTCGCGCACGTCCCCGGGGACTACCTGCGCATCGTCGTCCGCCCGCGCGGTGTGAGGCCCGGGGACGTCGAGCCGGCCGGGGACACCGAGGGCTGGGAGGAGTGGTCAGCGGCATACGACCTCGAGGTGGGTCCGGCCGCACACCCGGGCACCGGCCCCGACGACCCGCTGCTGCTCTACTTCACCTCCGGCACGACGAGCCGGCCCAAGCTCGTCGAGCACACCCAGCGGTCCTACCCGGTGGGCCACCTCTCCACGACGTACTGGCTCGGCCTTCGCCCCGGCGACGTCCACCTCAACATCAGCAGCCCGGGCTGGGCCAAGCACGCGTGGTCGTGCTTCTTCGCGCCGTGGATCGCCGAGGCCACGGTCTTCATCCACAACTACACGCGGTTCGACGCCGGCGCCCTGCTGCGCGTGCTGCGCACCCACGAGGTGACCTCGATCTGCGCGCCTCCGACGGTGTGGCGGATGCTCATCACGTCTGACCTCTCCGGTGGGCCCGGGTCGCTGCGCGAGGTGATCGGCGCGGGTGAGCCGCTCAACCCAGAGGTGATCGCCCAGGTCGAGCGGGCGTGGGGGCTCACCCTGCGCGACGGCTACGGGCAGACCGAGATGACGGCTGCCGTCGGCAACACCCCGGGGTCCCGGGTCGTGCCGGGCTCGATGGGGCGTCCGCTGCCGGGCTGCCCCGTCGTGCTCGTCGACCCGGTCAGCACCGAGCGGCTCGACCGGCCCGAGGGGGACGACGTGGTCGAGGGGGAGATCTGCCTCGACCTCGCGCAGCACCCCGTGCCGCTGATGACCGGCTACCAGGGCGACGACCAGCGCAACGCTGACGCGATGTTCGGCGGTTTCTACCACACCGGCGACGTCGCGACGATGGACGCCGACGGCTACATCACCTACGTCGGGCGCACCGACGACGTCTTCAAGGCGAGCGACTACAAGATCAGCCCGTTCGAGCTCGAGTCCGTGCTCATCGAGCACCCGGCGGTGGCCGAGGCTGCGGTCGTGCCGGCCCCCGACGCGCTGCGCCTCGCGGTGCCCAAGGCCTACGTCGTGCTCGCGCCGGGCCTGCTGCCGGGCCCCGACGTGGCCCGCTCGATCCTCGCCCACGCCCGCGGCCGGCTCGCCCCGTGGCAGCGGGTCCGGCGGATCGAGTTCGCCGAGCTGCCCAAGACGATCTCGGGCAAGATCCGCCGGGTCGAGCTGCGGGCCCGCGAGACCGAGCTCGACGCGGGCGGCTCGGCGCGCCCCGATCTCGAGTGGCGCGACGAGGACTTCCCGGACCTGCGCGGCTGACCTCGGCGTCCGTCCGGCCGGGGGGTGAAGGTTGTGCGCCCCCAGGGGGGCCCAGAGCCTGCACATCCCGGCGGTCAGGCGGTCAGGCGGTCAGGCGGTCAGGGTGTCGTCGTCGGTGCGACCGGCGCCGTCGTCGTCGGGGTCGCCAGCGTCGTGGGCAGGGTGGTCGGCAGCTGGGTCTCCGGAGGCACGGACACCGTCGTCCCGGACGGGGTCGGGGAGCCCTCGGCCCCGGTCTGCCCGGCCACGAGCGGGCGCACGGTCGTCTCCTCGAGCCGGCTGCACGTGCGCTGCTCCGCGGCGGTGCGGGTGGCCCCCGCCGGCCCGGCGCCGGGCGCCGGGCGCCGGACCGCCCCGCGCTCGTCGATCGTCTGGCCGTTGATGACCTGGACGTTGTCGTAGGCAGGCCGACCCTCGAGCAGGTTGCGGAAGGTGTAGCGGGCGAGCTGGGTCAGGCCGCACGTCGAGCCGAAGGTGGCGATGTCGAAGGCGTAGGGCTGGCCGGTCAGCTCCGAGTCCTGGCCCTCGGAGAAGTGCGCCACGACCCCGCCCCCGGTGAAGGTCCCGACCTGGATCCGGTTGCCGTCGAGGGCCGGGGTGTGGATGTGCCCGTTGACCAGGACGCTGCCGGCGGCGACGTGGCGCACGGCATACGGCTCATGGGTGACGACGAGGTCGCTGACCGGCTGGCCCACCATGACGGCGTTGTAGGCATCGACCGCGGGCGCCTCCTTGGCGACGGGGTCGGCGTTGTCGTCGCCGAAGTAGCGGGGGTCGTTGAATCCGGTGATCCGCAGCCCGTGGAAGGACAGCTCCTGGTGGGAGCCGTCCGGCTTCTGGAGGAGCACGACGTTGGGGACCTGCGCCATCCGGGCGAGCACGGCCCGGTCGGTCGGCGAGCTCTGGTCGTGGTTGCCGCTCGTGAAGACGTAGGGCACGCCGAGTGCGGCGATCGACGCGAAGATGCCCGCGGCCTCGCCCTCCTGCACCCGGCCGAAGTTGAGCAGGTCGCCGGAGTCGATGACCGCGTCGATCTGCTCCTCGTCGATGATCGACTTCATCAGCCGATACTGGTTCGCGCCGTGGATGTCGGAGACGAGAAGGATCCGGGCGCCGACGGTCCCGCCCAGCTCGGACGGGACGAACTTCTCCTGGAGCGCCTTGGAGACGGCGAGCAGGTTGCGCAGGTAGGGCGCGACCTGCGCGGCGCGCGCCTCGACCCCTTGGAGCATGCCGCTGTTGCGCTCGACCGCGCTGAGCAGGCCGGTCGTGTCGTAGCGGAGGAACCGGCCGGGCTGATAGGTCAGGGCGGTGCTGACGCCGGTCACCGCGCACGTCACGACGAGAGCGCTCGCCACCATCGCCAGGTGCACGCCCTCCGGCCGCCGCCGGCGGGCGTAGTGCACCGACAGCGACAGGGAGGCCGCCACGACGAGCGCGCCGATGGCGAAGCGCAGCCCGACGCCGGTCGCGGCGCCGCGGACCGCCTCCGACACCTCCGCGCTGCTCGGCTGGAGAGTCGCCACGGAGACCCCCGGCCCCGTGAGCAGTCCGGTGATCTCCTCACGCACCGACACGGCGACGTCGAGGCCCGGGGCGAGCACGGGCGAGGTGAACTGGAGGTCGACGTCACCGGCGATGGTCGGGCTGTGCAGCGACGGGGTGTGGCTCGGCACCGGGTCGAGGCGCAGCACGGCGCGGTAGTGCGCGGTCTCGACGACGGTGGGGGACAGGTTGGTCGCGGCCACACCGCCGACGTAGCAGGCGAGCAGCACGGCGAGCCACCGGCCGACCAGCGCGAGGAGACGCCAGGGCGAGAGGGTTCGGGTGTGCGGTGCCGTGGTCATCGGGGTCAGCCTAGGCTGGGCCGATGAGGTCCGAGCACCGTCCCCGGCGGATCATCCTCGTGCGGCACGGGGAGTCCGAGGGCAACGTCGACGACACGATCTACGAGCGGGTGCCCGACCACCGCATCGGGCTCACCGCGCGGGGCCTCGAGCAGGCGCGGGCGACCGGCGCGCAGCTGCGGGCGATCGTCGGTGACGAGCCGCTCGTCGTCTACGCCTCGCCCTACCACCGGGTGCGCCAGACGCTCGACGCCTTCGACCTGCCGGTCACCGACCACGACGTGCGGGTCGAGCCACGGCTGCGCGAGCAGGACTGGGCCAACTTCCAGGACCCCGGCGACATCGCGGAGCAGCGCCGGCTGCGTGACCGCTACGGCCACTTCTACTACCGCTTCGCCGAGGGCGAGTCCGGCTCCGACGTCTACGACCGCGTCTCGACCTTCCTCGAGTCGATGCACCGGACCTTCGAGCGGATCGGTGCTCCCGGCACCGTCGTCATCGTCACCCACGGCCTGACGATGCGGTTGTTCTGCATGCGCTGGTTCCACTGGAGGGTCGAGTACTTCGAGTCGCTCGACAACCCCGACAACGCCGCGCTCGTCGTGCTCGCACGCCAGCCCGACCTCACCTACCGGCTGGAACAGCCGTTCAGCCAGTGGGACCCGTCCGTCGTGCCGACCTCCCGGGAGCGCTCCAGCTGGCTCTGAGAGGAGGCGCGCGTATGCCGCTGAGCCGGCTCCGTGGCATACGCGCTGGTCGTCGGTGGCGGGGTCAGAGGTACTGGCCGGTCGGACCGGCGTCGGGGAACTGGCCGTGCTGGTGGTCGGCGCCGGGAGGGGTGCCGTAGGAGGTGCCGGGCCCGGGGAGGGCGCGCATCTGCTGGAGCTGCTGCTGAGCGGCCATCTGCTGGGCGACGAGCGCGGTCTGGATGCCGTGGAAGAGGCCCTCGAGCCAGCCGACGAGCTGGGCCTGGGCGATCCGCAGCTCCGGGTCGCTCGGGGACTCGTCGCGGAACGGGGTCGCGATCCGGTCGAGCTCCTCGACGAGCTCGGGGGCCAGGCCGTCCTTGAGCTCCTCGATCGAGCGGTGGTGGATGTCGGCGAGGCGGCGGCGGCCAGCCTCGTCGAGCGGAGCGTTGCGCACCTCCTCGAGCAGCTGCTTGATCATCGAGCCGATCCGCATCACCTTGGCCGGCTCCTCGACGAGGTCGGCCGGGTTGGTGCGCTCGTGGTCGCGGTGACCCTCCCTCTCGCCGTCGTGGCCACCGGGCTGGGAGACACCCATCCCCTCGGAGGTGACGACGACGATGCGCGGCTGCTCGTCGCTGCCGTCGGACGGGGCAGGGTGGGTCGCATCGGTCATGCGCCCATCCTGCCCCAGCCCCTGCGGGCCCTGCTCAGGTGGTGAGCAGGATCTTGCCGATGTGGCCCGAAGCCTCCATCTCGCGGTGTGCCTCGGCCGCGTCGGCGAGCGGGTGGCGCGAGTGGATGACGGGGCGCACCTCGCCCGACTCGACGAGCGGCCACACGTGCTCGCGGACGGCGGCGATGATCGCGGCTTTCTCGGCCAGCGGGCGGGCCCGCAGGGACGTGGCGATGACGGCGCCCCGCTTGCCGAGCAGCACCCCGAGGTCGAGCTCGGCGGTGCGTCCGCCCATCAGCCCGATGGTCACGAGCCGGCCGCTCGTCGCGAGCAGGTCGACGTTGCGGGCGAGGTACTTGGCGCCCATGTTGTCGAGGATGACGTCGGCGCCGTGGCCACCCGAGGCGGCCCGCACCTTCTCGACGAAGTCCTCCTCGCGGTAGTTGACGAGGATCTCGGCGCCGAGCTCGCGGCAGAAGTCGAGCTTGGCCGACGATCCGGCGGTGACGGCGACGTGGGCGCCGACGGCCTTGGCCAGCTGGATCGCCATCGTGCCGATGCCCGAGCTGCCGCCGTGGACGAGGAGGTACTGGCCCGGCTGGATGTTGGCCGTGAGGAAGACGTTGGACCACACGGTCGCCGTCACCTCGGGCAGGCCGGCGGCATCCTCGAGGGAGACCCCCTCGGGGACGGGGAGCAGCTGGCCGGCGGGGGCCACGACCTGCTCGGCGTAGCCGCCGCCGTCGAGCAGCGCGCAGACCTCGTCACCGACCTGCCAGCCGTCGACGCCCTCGCCGAGGGCGGCGATCCGGCCGCTCACCTCGAGGCCGGGCAGCTCGCTCGCGCCGGGCGGCGGCGGGTAGAACCCCATCCGCTGCATGACGTCGGCCCGGTTGACGCCCGCGGCGACGACGTCGATGAGGACCTGTCCCGGGCCGGCGATGGGGGCGGGGACGTCGGCGAGCACGAGGGCGTCGGCCTCGCCGGGCTCGGGAATCGTGATGGCGCGCATGTCCTGACCCTACGGACCCCGCCCGGCGCCCCGTCGAGTGGGCACGTTCACCCGGGCGGAAGTGGGCACTCGACGGGGGCGAGGGTCAGGAGCGGGCCGGGCTGAGCCGTCGGGCGATGTCGGCGGCCGTGGCCCGGGTGCGCACGACGAGGTCCTCGACGTGCTCCGGGGGGGCCACCTCGGAGCGGAAGGTCACGGCGATCGCCGCGAGCGGCCGGCCGGCCCGGTCGAGCACGGGGACGCCGATCGAGGAGAGGTCGGGGGAGACGGTGCCGTCCTCCCGGGCGTGACCCTCGGTGCGGGTCCGGGCGAGGATCGAGCGCAGCTCGGTGAGCGACGTCGGGCCGGTGCCGTGGCGCTGGGTGAAGCTCGACCGGTCGGGATAGAGCGCGCGCACCTGGGTCGCCGGCAGGGCCGCGAGCATCGCCAGCCCGCTCGCCGTGAGGTGGGCGGGCAGGCGCACGCCGACGTCGGTGACGAGCGTCGGCTGGCCGGTGGCCCGCTCCTCGAGCAGGTAGATGACGTCGCGACCGTCGAGCGTCGCGAAGTGGGCGTTGCGGCCGCCCTGGTCGACGAGCCGTCGCATCGGGCCGCGCGCCACCCGGGCGAGCGGAGCCTGCCGCTGGTAGGCCGACCCCAGCTCGTAGGCAGCGGGGCCGAGCCCGAAGCGCCGGTCCTCGACGTAGTGCGTGACGTAACCCCGGCCGTGGAGCACCTTGAGCAGGTGGTAGACCGAGGAGCGGGGCAGGCCGAGGTCGCGGGCAATCGCGGCGGCCGGCACCGGCTCGGCGTGGCGGGAGAGGTGCTCGAGGACGTCGAGCGCGTGGGCGGCGGCCGGAGCATTGGACATCGCTCGCGCCTCCTGCCCTTGGTCCGACGCCACGTCGTCGCAACGTCTCGCATCTGAGACGATTGTGCCCCGATCGGTGGCGCTGCGCCACCCCCAGTCCGCTTCCATGGAGGCATGAGCAGATCCACCGTCACCGTGGGCCTCGGGCCCCTCTCCATCGAGGACGTCGTCGCCGTCGCCCGCCTCGACGCCGCCGTGACGCTGGCGCCGGACGCCGAGGTCGAGATCGCCCGCAGCCGCGCGGTGGTCGAGGCTCTCGCCAACGACACCGTGCCGCACTACGGCGTCTCGACCGGCTTCGGCGCCCTCGCGACCCGTCACATCCCGACCGAGCTGCGCACCCAGCTGCAGCGCTCGCTCGTCCGGTCGCACGCCGCGGGGAGCGGTCCCGAGGTCGAGCGGGAGGTCGTCCGTGCCCTCATGCTGCTCCGCCTGTCGACGCTCGCGACCGGCCGCACCGGCATCCGCCTCGAGACGGCGCGGGCGTACGCCGCCCTGCTCAGTGCCGGGATCACCCCGGTCGTGCACGAGTACGGCTCCCTCGGCTGCTCCGGCGACCTCGCCCCGCTCTCGCACTGTGCGCTCGCGGTCATGGGGGAGGGTCCGGTCCGGCTCGCCGACGGCACCCTCACCGACGCGGCGACCGCGCTGCGCGACCATGGCATCGAGCCGGTCGTGCTCGCCGAGAAGGAGGGCCTGGCCCTCATCAACGGCACCGACGGGATGCTCGGGATGCTCGCCCTCGCCATCACCGACCTGCGGGCGCTGCTGCGCCTCGCCGACGTGACGGCCGCCATGAGCGTCGAGGGACTGCTCGGCTCCGACAGCGTCTTCGCCGCCGACCTGCACGAGCTGCGCCCGCAGCCCGGGCAGGCTGCATCGGCCTCGAACATCCGAGCGGTCATGCAGGGCAGTCCGATCCGCGCGTCGCACGACACCGACGCCTGCACCCGCGTTCAGGACGCCTACTCGCTGCGGTGTGCACCGCAGGTTGCCGGCGCTGCACGTGACACCGTCGACCACGCGGCCCGGGTCGCGTCGTGGGAGCTCGAGTCGGCCGTCGACAACCCCGTCGTGACACCCGACGGCCGGGTCGAGTCCAACGGCAACTTCCACGGGGCGCCCGTCGCCTACGTGCTCGACTTCCTCGCGATCGTCGCCGCCGACGTGGCGTCGATGAGCGAGCGGCGCACCGACCGCTTCCTCGACACCGCCCGCAGCCACGGACTGCCGGCCTTCCTCGCCGATGACCCCGGCGTCGACAGCGGCCACATGATCGCGCAGTACACCCAGGCCGCGATCGTGTCGGAGATGAAGCGGCTCGCGGTCCCGGCGAGCGTCGACTCGATCCCGAGCTCGGCGATGCAGGAGGACCACGTCTCGATGGGCTGGTCGGGGGCCCGCAAGCTGCGCCGCTCCGTCGACGGCCTCACCCGGGTGCTCGCGGTCGAGCTGCTCACCGCCGCCCGGGGCATCGAGCTGCGGTCGCCGCTCGCGCCGGCCGCGGCAACGGCGGCTGTCATCGCCGCCCTGCGCGAGACCGTGCCCGGCGTCGGACCGGACCGCTTCCTCGCCCCCGAGATCGAGGAGGCCGTCGAGCTGGTCCGCTCCGGACGGGCCCTCGCCGCAGCCGAGTCCGTCACCGGCCCCCTCCGCTGACACCCCACCCACCGACCACGCCCCACCCCAACCACGCCCCACCACCACCACGCCCGGTTCGATGTATCTGCGCGCCCCCGAGGGCGCGCAGATACATCGAACCGCAGGGCGAGACGACGAGAAGGAAGCTGACATGGAAGGTGCACGACCCGTCCGCGCGGCACGCGGGACGACGCTGACTGCGCAGTCGTGGGCCACCGAGGCCCCGCTGCGGATGCTGATGAACAACCTCGACCCCGAGAACGCCGAGCGGCCCGACGACCTCGTCGTCTACGGCGGCACCGGTCGGGCCGCGCGCGACTGGAAGTCCTTCGACGCGATGGTCCGCACCCTGACGACGCTCAAGCAGGACGAGACGATGCTCGTGCAGTCCGGGCGTCCCGTCGGCGTCTTCCAGACCCACGAGTGGGCACCGCGGGTGCTCATCGCCAACTCCAACCTCGTCGGCGACTGGGCGACGTGGCCGGAGTTCCGCCGCCTCGAGCACCTCGGCCTGACGATGTACGGCCAGATGACCGCCGGGTCGTGGATCTACATCGGCACCCAGGGCATCGTCCAGGGCACCTACGAGACGTTCGCCGCCGTCGCCGAGAAGCGCTTCAACGGCACCCTCGCCGGCACCCTGACCCTGACCGCCGGCTGCGGCGGCATGGGCGGGGCCCAGCCGCTCGCCGTGACGATGAACGAGGGCGCCTGCCTCATCGTCGACGTCGACCCCGCCCGCCTCCACCGCCGTGTCGAGCACCGCTACCTCGACGAGGTGGCGACCGACCTCGACGACGCCATCGAGAAGGCCGTCCGGGCCAAGGACGAGCGCCGCGGCTGGTCCGTCGGCGTGGTCGGCAACGCGGCCGAGGTCTTCCCCGAGCTGCTCCGCCGCGGTGTCCCGATCGACATCGTCACCGACCAGACCTCCGCCCACGACCCGCTCAGCTACCTGCCCGTCGGCGTCGAGCTCGACGAGTGGGCCGAGCTGGCCGAGAAGAAGCCCGAGGAGTTCACCGACCGGGCACGGGAGTCGATGGCCACGCACGTGCAGGCCATGGTCGAGTTCCAGGACGCCGGCGCCGAGGTCTTCGACTACGGCAACTCGATCCGCGACGAGGCGCGTCAGGGCGGCTACGGTCGCGCGTTCGACTTCCCCGGCTTCGTCCCGGCATACATCCGGCCGCTCTTCTGCGAGGGCAAGGGCCCGTTCCGCTGGGTGGCGCTGTCGGGCGACCCGAAGGACATCGCGGCCACCGACCGCGCGGTGCTCGACCTCTTCCCCGACAACGACCGCCTGCACAAGTGGATCCGTGGTGCCCAGGACCGGATCGCCTTCCAGGGCCTGCCTGCCCGCATCTGCTGGCTCGGCTACGGAGAGCGTGACAAGGCCGGCCTGAAGTTCAACGACATGGTTGCCTCCGGCGAGCTGTCGGCGCCCATCGTCATCGGCCGCGACCACCTCGACTCGGGCTCGGTGGCGAGTCCCTACCGTGAGACCGAGTCGATGGCCGACGGCTCCGACGCGATCGCCGACTGGCCACTGCTCAACGCCCTGCTCAACACGAGCTCCGGCGCGAGCTGGGTCTCGATCCACCACGGTGGCGGCGTCGGCATCGGCCGGAGCCTGCACGCCGGTCAGGTCTCGCTCGCCGACGGCACGCCGCTCGCCGCGCAGAAGCTGGCGCGCGTGCTCACCAACGACCCCGGCATGGGTGTCATCCGGCACGTCGACGCCGGCTACGACATCGCCGACCGGGTCGCTCACGAGCGCGGGGTGCGCGTCCCCATGCAGGAGGGCTGAGCGGCACATGCCGTATGCCGCTGTCCCGCCGCCTACCTCTTCCCCCCGGCGGTTCGATGTATCTGCGCGCCCCAGGGGGCGCGCAGATACATCGAACCCGGAAGCAGGGGACGGGTCAGCGGGGGCGGCGGACCCGGATCGGGCCCTTGACCCGGCTCGGGTCGATGACCTGCCCGCCCTGGGTGATCTCGGCGCGGCCGGCGGCGACCATCCGCCGGGCAGCGTTGCGGGCCGGCTCCATCAGCTCGCGCCAGTCATCCTCGCCGACGGCGCGGGCCGCCTCGGAGGGGCAGACCGACGCGGACCGGGGCCGGGCGTCGAGCAGGGCGTCGAGGGAGGCCTCGAGCTCGCGGTCGACGTCGGTGACGCCGTGCTTGCGGCAGGAGTCGGAGCACCAGCGCACCGAGTCCCAGTCGCGCTCCCACGCCTTGCGCCAGGTGATGGTGCGGCCACACCGGGCACACGGTTTCGTCGGCAGCGCGGCTCGTCCCATGAGGACAGTGTGCGCCCTCCCGTCGGTGCCGGCGGACGCGCTCAGTCGTCGGAGAGGTCGGCCACGGTTGCATCGAAGTGGCGGATGACGTCGTCGCCGTCGAGGGTGAGGCCCACCCCGTGCCCGCCGCCGCCGAGCGAGATCCGGCGGCCGACGAGGTGACGGTCGGCGAGCACCGGCAGGGCGGTGCGCGAGCCGAAGGGCGTGATCGTGCCGCGCTCGTACCCCGTCACCTCGAGCGCCACGGCCGCGTCGGGCATCGAGATCCGGTTGGTCCCGAGCAGCGAGCGGACCTTGGCCCACGAGAAGGTGCGGTCCCCGGGGACGAGGACGAAGACGTGGTCGTCCTCCGAGCGCCGCAGAACGAGGGTCTTGATGAGGTCGCGGGGCTCGATCCCGCGCACGGCGGCAGCCTCCTCGAGGCTCGAGACGCGCCCGTGGCGGGTCACGGTGTGCGCGATCCCGGCAGCCCGGACCGCCTCGATGGCCGGCGTGGTCGGGCCGTCGTCCGCACCGGAGCGCCCACCGCCGTCGCCGTCACCCGGAAAGTGGTCGGAGTCCCTGCCGTCCGTCGTCATGTCAGCAGCCTAGTTTTGGAGTGTGGTGAGAGCAGTGAGTGCGAGCTTTGATCGGATGTGGTCCGATCTCGAGCCGATCGGCCGGTCCGGTGAGACCGGCGGCTACCGTCGACACGCCTGGACCCGGGTCGACCACGACCTGCGGGAGTGGTTCGTCTCCGAGTGCGGTGCCCGCGGCCTCCAGGTGACCGAGGACCGCGCGGGCAACCAGTGGGCGTGGTGGGGCGACCCCGACACCACCCCCGGGGTGGTGATCGGCTCGCACCTCGACTCCGTCCCCGACGGTGGGGCCTTCGACGGCCCGCTGGGGGTCGTCAGCGCCCTCGCCGTCGTCGACGAGCTGCGCGCCGCCGGCATCACCCCTGACGTGCCGCTCGGCATCGCCAGCTTCGTCGACGAGGAGGGGGCCCGCTTCGGGGTCGCCTGCGCCGGCTCACGGATCATCACCGGAGCCCTGACCGCCGACCGGGCGCGCTCCCTGACCGACGCCGACGGCACCTCGATGGCCGACGCCTGGCGCGCCGCGGGCCGTGACCCCGAGACGATGGGGGTCGACGAGGAGGCGCTGCGCCGGGTCGGGCGCTTCGTCGAGCTCCACGTCGAGCAGGGAAAGGCCCTCGCGCTCGACGCCGACGGCCACGACGACCTCACGGACGATCGGCGTGCTGTCGCGATCGGGACCGACATCTGGCCGCACGGGAGGTGGCGCGTCGAGATCCCCGGAGAGGCCAACCACGCCGGCACGACGCGACTCGATGACCGCCGGGACGCCATGCTCGGGCTGGCGACGGTCGTGCAGGCCGCCCGGTCACGCGCCGCCGGCCTCGGCTGCGTCGCGACGGTCGGCAAGGTCCGGGTCCAACCCGGAGGAGTCAACGCCATCGCGAGCCACGTCACCGCGTGGCTCGACGCACGCGGGTCCGACGAGTCCGCGGTGCGCCAGACGGTCCGCGAGATCACCGACGTGACAGGCGAGCTCGGCGCCACGGTCGAAGAGGAGTCGTGGACCCCCACGACGAGGTTTGACGGTGCACTCGTGAGCCGGCTGAGCGGCATCCTGCCCGATGCGCCCCTGCTCGGCACGGGAGCCGGTCACGACGCAGGCATCCTCGCCGGCCACGGGATCTCGACGGCGATGCTCTTCGTCCGCAACCCCACCGGGGTGTCGCACTCGCCGGCCGAGTGGGCCGGCACCGACGACTGTCATGCAGGGGTGCGAGCCCTCACGGCCGTGGTCACCGACCTGTGCAACGGAAGGAACGTCCATGAGCGGCGCTGACGCACGTGGTTTCTGGTGTGAGAATGCCTGGCTGACAGGGGGTTTCGCAAAACGAGTGCGGCTTGAGGTCGCTGACGGCCTGATCCGCCAGGTGCTTGTCGGGGCTGACCCGGAGCCGGACGACATCCGTCTCCCGGGTGTCACGTTGCCGGGCATGGCCAACGCGCACAGCCACGCCTTCCACCGCGCCCTCCGGGGTCGCGTGAACGGAGGCGGGGGCAACTTCTGGAGCTGGCGCGAGCAGATGTATGCCGTTGCGGCGCAGCTCAACCCGGACACCTACTTCGCCCTGGCCCGAGCGGTCTTCGCCGAGATGCTGCTGGCCGGGATCACCGTGGTGGGGGAGTTCCACTACGTCCACCACCGTCCGGGCGGCAAGCCGTTCGGCGACCCCAACGCCATGGGGCTGGCTCTGCGGCACGCTGCCGACGAGGCGGGGATCCGGATGACGCTGCTCGACACCTGCTACCTCGAAGGCGGACTCAACGGCGGCGGGCACCTGCCGTTGCACCCGGGCCAGCTGCGTTTCAGCGACGGCACCGTGGAGAAGTGGGCCGAGCGGATGATGGCCCGTCAGGCCGGCAGCGACCGGGTGCGCCTCGGGGCCGCGATCCACTCCGTCCGGGCCGTGCGCCGAGAGGACCTGCCCCGCGTCGTCGAGGCCACCGGCGACCTCCCGCTGCACGTCCACCTGTCCGAGCAGCACGGGGAGAACCTCGCCTGCCAGATGTACTACGGCCGGACCCCCACCGAGCTGCTCGACGAGGCCGGTGCCCTCGGCGCCACCCTGACGAGCGTCCACGCCACGCACCTGACCGATCACGACATCGAGCTGCTCGGGGGGACCGGCACCGGCGCGTGTCTCTGCCCGACGACCGAGCGCGACCTCGCCGACGGGATCGGTCCGGCCCGCGCACTGCACGACGCGGGCTCGCCGCTGTCGATCGGCAGCGACCAGCAGGTCGTCATCGACCCCTTCGAGGAGCTGCGCGGCGTCGAGATGCACGAGCGGCTGATGACCAACGAGCGCGACCGCTTCGCCGCCAACGACCTGCTCCTCGCCGCCTCGTTCAACGGCTACCGGGCGCTCGGGTGGTCCGACGGCGGGCACCTCAGCAAGGGCGCCCTCGCCGACTTCGTCACGGTGCGCACCGACACCGTCAACACGGCGGGGTCCGCGCCGGAGCAGATCATCTACTCGTGCGTCGCGTCCGACGTCTCGCACGTCGTCGTCGGTGGCGCGCTGGTCGTCATCGGGGGACGGCACCGGATGGGGGACGTCGGCCAGATGCTGGGAACCTCGATCGACCGGGTGATGACGGGATCGTCCTCGTGAGCGGAGCGCCCGGAGGGCCTGGAGATTCGGGTGACAGCAGCGTGCTCGTCACCGGCATCGCCGAGCTGACGACGAACGACGAGGCGTGGTCCGACCGCCACGCCGACCCCGGGGACCGCCTGCTGGGGATCGTCCGCGACGCTGCCCTCGTCGTGACGGACGGCGTCATCGACTGGGTCGGCCCGGCGGACCGGGCGCCGAGCGCCGACCGGCAGATCGACCTGGGGGGTCGTGCCGTCGTCCCCGGCTTCGTCGACTCCCACACCCACCTCGTCTTCGCCGGTGACCGATCCGCCGAGTTCGCGGCGCGGATGACGGGGACGCCCTACGACGGTGGGGGCATCGCCGTCTCCGTCGCGGCGACACGGGGCGCGACCGACGACGAGCTGAGGTCGCTCGTCGGGGCCCGCGTCGCCGAGATGCGGGCACAGGGGACCACGACCGTCGAGATCAAGACCGGCTACGGGCTCACCGTCGAGGACGAGCTGCGCGCCCTGCGGATCGCGCGGGAGCTGACGCCGCACACGACCTTCCTCGGAGCGCACGTCGTGCCGGCCGAGTTCGCCCACGACCGGGCCGCCTACGTCGACCTCGTCACCGGACCGATGCTTGGCGCCGTCGTCGCGGAGGGGGGCCCAGCCCTCGCCGAGTCGATCGACGTCTTCTGCGAGCCGCACTCAGCGCACGCGTTCGACGGCGACGAGGCCCGTGCGGTCCTCGAGGCCGGTCGCGCAGCGGGTCTGCGGCTGCGCGTCCACGGCAACCAGCTCGGCCACGGCCCGGGAGTTCGCCTCGCCTGCGAGCTCGGGGCCGCCAGCGTCGACCACTGCACCTACCTCGACCACGCCGACGTGGACGCCCTCGTCGCGGCACGTGGCACGACCGTGGCGACCCTGCTGCCGGGCGTCGAGTTCTCGACCAGGTCGCCCTACCCAGACGCCCGCGCGCTCATCGACGCCGGGGTCGACGTGGCCCTGGCCTCGGACTGCAACCCGGGCACCTGCTACTCCTCGTCGATCCCGTTCGCGATCGCCCTCGCGGTCCGGGAGATGGGGATGACCCCGGCCGAGGCCCTGCACGCCGCCACCGCGGTCTCGGCCCGCTCCCTCGGCCTGGACCTTCGGGTCGCACCGGGGCAGCCGGCCGAGCTCGCCGTGCTCGACGCACCGAGCCACCTGCACCTCGCCTACCGAGCCGGCGTCCCGCTCGCCCGAGCGCTCGACCTGAGCTGACCGGGCCTGTCCGCGACGGAAGGCCTGGGCCCGTCAAGAGGTGAGGGCCTTCGCCTTCTTCTGGGTCTTGTTCGTGGCCTTCGCGAGCTTGCGGTGCTGCTTGCGCTCCTTCTTGCTCAGGCCGGCCTCCTCGATGTCCTTGGGCAGGTGCCCGGTCGAGTTGCGGTAGTACTCGGCCGTCTTGCGCTCGATGGCGACGCGGGCGCCCATGACGAGCATCGAGGAGAGAGCGGTGAAGAGGATGACGTCGCGCGTCCGCTCCTGCTCGTAGTCGCCCTTGACCGGCACGCTGCGCCCGGTGGCGAGCTTCCAGCCCTTCTCGGCGGCGTTCGTCGCGATCTTCGTCGCCGCGATGGTCGACACGACGCTGAGCGCCTTCCAAGCCATGTTGCTCATGGTCCCGTCCTCTCCGACGCCAAGGGCGTCAACCGGTCCGACTCTGCCACGGTGGACGCGGTAAAGTCACCTCGTCACAACTGAACACGCCTTACCCAATCATCACGACAGGGGAGCGCCCACGGCGCTGAGAGTGCGGCAGATCCACAGAGACACAGGCCGCAGACCCTCGAACCTGCTCCGGTTAGCACCGGCGAAGGAAGTCGGGAACATCTCAGGTCACCCACGGCACACGTCCGCCGGACTCCGGTCCATGACGTATGCCGCTGGGTGCCCTCCCCGAGGTATCCATCCATTCGGAGACCCGGGAGTCCACACATGTCCAACCACACCATCACCGCGTCCGGCCCGCTGACCCGCTGGCGGACGATCGACCTGCTCACCTGCGCCTTCCTCGGCGTCGCGTTCGGGGTCGCCTACTGGGCCTGGGGCCTGGTCTACGGCGCGCCGTCCGATGCCGTCTCCGCCGGCTTCCCGCCGCTCGGTGCCCTCTTCGCCTGGCCGTGGCTCGTCGCCGGCATCGTCGGGATGCTCATCATCCGCCGGCCCGGCGCAGCCGTGTTCACCGAGCTGCTCGCCGCCGTCGTCTCCGCGCTCATCGGCACCCAGTGGGGGCTGACGACGCTCGTCTCCGGCCTCGTCCAGGGCCTCGGCGTCGAGCTCGGCTTCGCCCTCTTCGGGTATGCCGTCTACCGCTGGCTCCCGCTGCTCATCGGCGGCTTCCTCGGTGGCGCCTTCGAGGCCGTCTACGAGTGGTACTCGTACTGGACCGACTGGGGCTTCGGCTACAAGATCGCCTACCTGTTCCTGCTCGGTGGGTCGGTCGCGATCTTCGGGTCGCTGCTCGCGGTGGGGCTGACGAAGCTGCTCGCGCGGGCCGGGGCGCTCAACCCCTTCCCGCCGGGCCAGGAGGCGCGCGAGCGCACCGCGGTCTGACCTGAGGTGGATCGTCGAGCCGCAGGGATCGAGGTCCGGGACCTCAGCTGGCGACCGTACGGGCGCAGCCGTCCCGTCCTGTCCGGGCTCGACCTCACGGTCGAGCCCGGAGAGCGGGTCCTGCTCGCGGGGCCGAGCGGGTCCGGCAAGTCGACGCTGCTGCGCGCGATGGCCGGGCTGCTGCTCACCGCCGACTCCGGCGAGCTGTCGGGTGCGGTCACGGTCGGAGGACGGGCGCCGCAGGACGTGCCGGGGTCGGTGGGGCTCGTGCTCCAGGACCCCGGTGCGGGGGTCGTCGCCTCAAGCCTGGGTCGCGACGTCGCCTTCGGCCTCGAGAACATCTCCGTCCCCCCGGCCGACATGCCCGACCGCGTCGCCGCCGCGCTGCTCGAGGTGGGGCTGCGGATGCCGCAGGACGCCGCGCCCGACACGTTGAGCGGTGGGGAGTCGCAGCGGCTCGCCCTCGCCGGTGCGCTCGTCATGGAGCCGGACGTGCTGCTGCTCGACGAGCCGACGGCCATGCTCGATGCCGCGACGGCGGCCACCGTGCGCCGCGTCGTCGACGAGGTCGTCACCCGGCGCGGCCTGACCCTCGTCGTCGTGGAGCACCGGCTCGACGGATGGGTCGACCTCGTCGACCGACTCGTCGTGCTCGACGAGGCCGGGTCGGTCGTGGCCGACGGGGAGCCGGGCGCCGTGCTCGCCAGTCAGGCGGATCTGCTCGTGGCGCAAGGGATCTGGGTGCCGGGTGTCACCGACCCGGTCCCGGAACGGATCGGGCTCCCGCCGGTGACGGGGAGTCGCGGCGCCGCCTCGAGCACCGTCACACCCGGCGACGTCGTCGTGTCCGCGCACGACGTCACGGTCGAGCACCGGAGCCGGCAGCTCGGCGGGCAGTCCCGCACCACGACCGCGGTGGTGGGCGCCGACCTCGACGTGGACGCCGGGGAGCTGCTGGCCCTCGTCGGCCCTAGCGGAGCGGGCAAGTCCTCCCTCCTGACCGCGCTCGGTGGCCTCGCCGAGCCGACGGCCGGGTCGGTCCACGTCGCACCGGCCCTGGCCGCCGACCGCGCCGACCCGATCGCCGACTGGCCGTCGACCGTGCTTGCCCGGGTCGTCGCCTGGGTGCCCCAGCGCGCGGCGACCGCGATCGTCGGGCGCACCGTGCGCGACGAGGTGCTCACGACCCCCCTCGCCCTCGGCCGGGACCTCGCCGACGCGGCTCCCCGGGTGGACGCGCTGCTCGACCGGCTCGGCCTCGCGCACCTCGCGGGCACCGACCCCCAGCACCTGTCGGGCGGTGAGCAGCGCCGGCTCGCCGTGGCCTCCGCCCTGGCCCACGGCCCGGCCCTGCTCCTCGCTGACGAGCCGACGGTGGGCCAGGACCGGCTCACCTGGTCGGCGGTCATGGGGTGCGTCGCAGCCGCCCGGGCCGAGGGGACCGCAGTCGTCGTCACGACCCACGACCCCGGCGTCACGGCGAGGGCGGACCGGACCGTCGCCCTCGAGGCGCCGGCCCAGCCCCCGACGCCGACCACCCCCGAGCGCCGGCCGCTCGTCGCGCGGGCCAACCCGCTCGCCCTGCTCCTCGCCGCGCTCTGCGTCCTGCCGCTGCCGGCGCTGCTCGAGTCATGGCGACAGGGCCTGTTCGTGCTGTCCGTCGAGCTCGTGCTCGGCCTCGTCGGTCTGCTCGCCCCCGGTGCGGGGCGGGCCCCGACGGGGCGCCTGCGCGGGGTGGCGCTGCGGCTCGTGCCGGCGGGGATCGCCCTCGTCGGCGTGGCCTGGTCGGCGTGGCTGCTCGGCGGGCGCGACCTCGAGATCGCGGCCGGGGCCGCGTTGCGCGTCCTGTGCCTCATCGTCCCGTCGGCCTTCGTCGTCGGCTTCATCGACCCCGAGCAGCTCGGTGACCACCTGGCCCAGCGCGTCCACCTACCGCCGCGTCCGGTCGTGGCCGCGACCGCCGCACTCCAGCGTCTCCAGTCGCTGCACCGACTCTGGGACGAGCTGATGACGACCCGGCGCGTGCGCGGCATACGCGCCGACAGCGGGATCGTCCCGCGCGCCAGGGAGGCGGTGACGGTGACCGTGGGGCTGCTCATCGGGGCGCTCGGCCAGGCGGCGACGCTGGCGCTCGCGATGGATGCGCGAGGGTTCGCCGAGGCCCGGCAGCGCACCTGGGCCGGCGGGGCCCCGTGGCGGCGCGCCGACTCCCTCGCCCTGGGCGGCGGGGTGCTCGTCGTCGTCGCCGGTGTCGTGGCGCGCGCCCTCCTCCCGGCCTGAGCCGGTGGAGGGGCGCCGACACCCCGCCGACACGAACCCACCACCCGGCTGCGCCCGGCGAGTCAGGAGCAGCAGTCAGGGCACAATGACAGGCGATGCGAACCCACACGAGCCAGCCCTCCCGCGAGACCCCCGGCCGCCGGTGGTGGCCCATCGCCGTCGCCGCGGCGACCCTCACCCTCGGCGCCTGCGGACAGCCGAGCCCGCCGACCGACGGCGGTCCGTCGACGGTCAGCGTCCCCGTGCAGCCGACGATCCTGCCACTCGACACGGCCGTGCCGACGGTCAACCCGTCGGGGGCTGCGGCGGACGGCCTGTTCGATGCCTCCCAGGGGCTCGTCGACACGACGTGCAGCGCGAGCGGCGGCGCGTGGTCGTTCACCGCCACCCTGCGCAACCCCGACGGGGTCGCCCACGACTTCACCGTCGCGATCACCCTCGTCAGGACCTCCGACATGACGGCGGTCGTCACGCAGGAGGTCCCCGTGGCGGTCCCGGCCGGAGGCTCCGCCCCGGTCAGTGCCCCCGCCTTCCACGACGGTGACGTCGACGGCGTCGAGTGCCTCACCGGCGTCACCGTCAAGGACCAGTGACGTGCGCCTCCACCTCGTCCGGCACGGCCAGACCCACGCCAACGTCGGTCGCCAGCTCGACACTGCCCCGCCGGGGGCCGACCTCACCGATGAGGGCCAGGCCCAGGCCCGGGCACTCGTCGACCGGCTGCGCGGCCAGGACCTCGGGGCGATCTACGTCTCCGACCTCGTGCGCACCCACCAGACCGCCGCCCCGATCGCCCACGCGCTGGGCCTGGGGCTCGTCGTGCTGCCGGGGCTGCGCGAGATCCAGGCCGGCGACCACGAGATGTCGACCGTGTGGCAGCCCTACGTCGACGCCGTGATCCGGTGGCGCGAGGAGCCCACCCACCAGATCCCCGGCGGTGAGGACGGCGTCGGCTTCATGGCCCGCTACGACGCCGCCATCGCGCGCATCGCCGCCGACGGGCACGACTCCGCACTCGCGATCAGCCACGGCGCCGCGATGCGCGTCTGGTGCTCCGCCTCCCTCGGGCTGCCCGCCGACTTCTTCGACGGACGCCGGCTCGACAACACGCACGTCGCCACCATGGAGGGCGACCCCGTCGCCGGCTGGACCCTGCTCGCGTGGGGTGACGAGCCGGTGACCCGTGCCTGACCCGTCCCCGGTGCGCGTCGGCCGCTGGCGGCTCGCGGGGGTGGCCGCCTCGCTCGTGCTCGCGGCGGCGTCGTGGGGGGCGGGCTCGAGGCCGACCCTCAACACCGGCATCCTCTGGCCGGGACTGCACTGGTGGTCCGACACGGGTGGCTCACCGGTGCTCGCGGGGGTCGCCGTGCTCGGGATGGGAGCACTCCTGCTCGCCTGGTGGCGCCTGCGTGACGCCGTCGTGTCGGTGCGCTGGTGGTGGGCGACGGCGACGCTGTGGTTCGCCCCGCTCGTCGCGTCCGTGCCGCTCTACAGCCGCGACCTCTACTCGTATGCCGCTCAGGGCGCCCTCTGGGCGCAGGGCGCCAACCCCTACGAGACCGGCGTGCGCGACCTCACCTCGCCGTGGCGGGACTCGACCGCGCCGACCTGGCTCGACACACCGACCCCCTACGGGCCCGTCTTCCTGCTGCTCTCCCGCGGGGTGGCCACCGTCGCCGGCGACCACCTCTGGGTCGCCCTGCTGCTGCTCCGCCTCGTGGCTGTCGCCGGGGTCGTCGTGCTCGCGTGGGCGGTGGCCGACATCGCCCGGAGCCTGCGCGTCGACGCCGCCCGCGCGACCTGGCTCGCCG
>JBDSSS010000123.1:0-4799 GCA_039928615.1 Terracoccus sp.
CCCGGGGTCGCCGTCCGACGACCCGACCCAGACCACGACGCTCGTCGCGGCGGCGGCCACGAGGCGGCGGGCCAGGGCTGCGGGGTCCGACGGGTCACCGGGCGCCAGCTCCACGCCGGACTCGACCACGGCGTCCGGCTGCGGCTCCCCGGTGACGCCCCACACGGCATCCGCCTGCTCGAGCGTCGACCAGGCCTCGCGGGTCAACAGGCCCGGTGCGACGCGCGGGGTCGAGACGAGCAGGACGACGCGACCGGCCACGAGCGGCGCGGCGCTCAGCCGGCGCTCGGGGTGGTCGCGGCGGGGGCGGCCGGCTTGATCCAGTTGGGCGCTGCCGGACCGAGCGAGAAGTAGACGGGGCCGGTGTCGGACTGGACGAACCGCCCGTACTTGGGGCTGAGCGAGATGTCGGCCGTGCCGAGGGCCTTGCGGTAGGCCGCGACGTCCGCCGGGGTCATCTTGTTGGACTGGATGAGCGCGACCGCGGTGACGAACTCCTTCGTCGTCGGCGTCGGCGCCGAGATCGAGGCGATGGCGGCGGCGTAGGTGTCATCGGGCTGCCAGCTGGCCGGGTTGACCGACTTCTCCAGCAGCGGCGCCGCGATGAGCGCCGTGACGACGACGTTCTCGGGGAAGTCGAGCTTGGCCGCCTGGAGCTGCTCGTAGGTGGCGCGGACGTCCGACTCGCTGATGACGTCACCGTTGACGACCGCGGCCGCCTGCTGACGCGTGCCGAACCCGCACCCGCCGAGCAGCGCGACAGCGCTGAGGCCGGCGACGGCGGACACGGCGAGTCGCCTCGCGGACGGGGCTGACCAAGCCTTCACTGAATCTCCTCTGCTGGCGGACGCGACTGCCATCCTACGGGGCACCGGCGCCACCTCGTGTCGCGGTCACCGCGAGGCCGCCGTGGCGCCCGCCGCGATGTCGTCGAGGAGCACGGCCGTGATGAGCTGGCGTGCCCAGGCGAGCACCTCCACGTCCCGCAGCGGCTTGCCGCCGACCCGGGCCGTCATCGGGGCGGGCACGAGGACAGTGCCGAGGGACTCCTTGACGAGCGTCCCTGGGTAGAGGCGCATCAGCCGCAGCTGCTGGCTCTCGCGCAGGTCCCGGACCGGTCCGAAGCGCACGACCCGTCCTTGCAGCCCGATGTCGCCGATCCGGGCCTGACGCGCCACCACGCGCAGCTTGGCGACCTCGAGCAGGTTGCTCACCGGCTCGGGCGGTGCGCCGTAGCGGTCGCGCAGCTCGGCCTCGATCTCGTCGACGGCCTCGTACGTCTCGACCGTCGCGAGCTTCTTGTACGCCTCGAGGCGCAGCCGCTCCCCCGGCACGTAGTCGTGCGGGAGGTGCGCGTCGACGGGCAGCTCGATCTTGATCTCGGCCGGTCCGGTGGCGGCGCCGTCACCGCGGAAGTCTGCGACCGCCTCGCCGATGAGCCGGACGTAGAGGTCGAAGCCGACGCCGGCGATGTGGCCGGACTGCTCGCCGCCGAGCAGGTTGCCGGCGCCGCGGATCTCGAGGTCCTTCATGGCCACCTGCATGCCGGAGCCGAGGTCGGTGTGGCTCGCGATCGTCCGGAGCCTGTCGTGGGCGGTCTCGGTCATCGGCTTCTCGGGCGGGTAGAGGAAGTAGGCATAGGCCCGCTCGCGGCCGCGGCCGACGCGGCCCCGCAGCTGGTGCAGCTGCGACAGGCCGAGCACGTCGGAGCGCTCGACGATGAGGGTGTTGGCGTTGCTGATGTCGAGACCGGTCTCGACGATCGTCGTGCAGACGAGCACGTCGAAACGCTTCTCCCAGAAGTCCTCCACGACGGCCTCGAGCTTGTGCTCGCCCATCTGACCGTGGGCCGTGGCGACCCGCGCCTCAGGGACCAGCTCGCGCAGCCGGGCCGCCGCCTTCTCGATGCTGCTCACCTTGTTGTGGACGAAGAAGACCTGGCCCTCGCGCAACAGCTCGCGGCGGACCGCCGCGGTGATCTGCTTCTCGTCGTAGGCGCCGACGAAGGTGAGGACGGGGTGACGCTCCTCGGGCGGCGTTGCGAGCGTGGACATCTCGCGGATGCCGGTGACGGCCATCTCGAGGGTGCGCGGGATCGGGGTGGCCGACATCGACAGCACGTCGACGGCGGTTCGCATCGTCTTGAGCAGCTCCTTGTGCTCGACGCCGAAACGCTGCTCCTCGTCGATGACGACGAGGCCGAGGTCCTTGAACTGGACCTCCTTGGCGAGCAGCCGGTGGGTGCCGATGACGAGGTCGATCCTGCCGTCCGCGAGACCGGCGAGGACCTCCTTGGCCTCCTTGTCGGACTGGAAGCGCGAGAGCGAGGCGACGACGACGGGGAACTGCGCGTAGCGCTCGGCGAAGGTCTGCTGGTGCTGGCTGACGAGCAGCGTGGTGGGGACGAGCACGGCCACCTGCTTGCCGTCCTGGATCGCCTTGAACGCGGCGCGCACGGCGATCTCGGTCTTGCCGTAGCCGACGTCGCCGCAGATGAGCCGGTCCATCGGGACCTGCTTCTCCATGTCGGCCTTGACCTCGTCGATGCTGACGAGCTGGTCGGGGGTCTCGACGAAGGAGAAGGCGTCCTCGAGCTCGCGCTGCCACGGGGTGTCGGCCCCGAAGGCGTGGCCTCGCGTCGCCTGGCGGGCGCTGTAGAGGCGGATCAGGTCGGCGGCGATCTGCTTGACGTAGCGCTTGGCTCGCGACTTCGTCTTGGTCCAGTCGGACCCGCCCATCTTGTTGAGGGTCGGCTCCTCGCCCCCGACGTACTTCGTCACCTGGTCGAGCTGGTCGGTCGGGACGAAGAGCCGGTCGCCGGGCTGGCCCCGCTTGCCGGGGGCGTACTCGATGACGAGGTACTCGCGCGTCGCGCCCTGCACGGTGCGCTGGATCATCTCGACGAACCGCCCGACCCCGTGCTGCTCGTGGACGACGTGGTCGCCGGGGCGCAGCTGGAGGGGGTCGACCTGGTTGCGTCGCCGTGACGGCATACGCCGCATGTCCTTGGTGGAGGCGACTCCCGGCTGCCCGGTGAGGTCGCTCTCGGTGACGACCTCGATGCGCTGCGCCTCGTCGACGAAGCCGCCGCCGAGGGAGGCCGTGGTGATCAGGGCCTGGCCGGCCGTCACGACGTCACCGAGCGCCCCGACGGGCACCTCGTGGTCGCGGAGCACCTCCTCGACGCGCTTGGCCAGGCCGGGGCCCTCGGTGACGATCGCAATGCGCCAGCCGTCGCGGACCCGGTCGCGGATGTGGGCGACGGCCCGCTCGGTGTCGCCCCGGAACGCCTCGACGTCGACGGTGCCGAGCGACACCCGCACGTCGACGTCGTCGTCCTCGATGACGAGCTCGGCGTCGGCGGCGAAGGGCGTGAGGGTCCACCAGGACCGCCCGGACTCGACCGCATGGGCCCGCACGTGGGCGAGGGTCCAGTAGGAGGCGACGCCGAGCAGCGACTCGAGGTCGACCGGGACGCTGTTGCCGGCGGCGGCGTTGGCCCAGCTCGCCTGGAGGAACTCGTCGCTCGTGGCCACGAGGTCGTGCGCGCGGGTGCGGATCCGCTCCCCGTCGGCGAGCACGACCACCGAGCTCGCGGGCAGCACGTCGAGGACGGACTCCATCCCGTCGACGAGGGCCGGGGCCAGGGACTCCATCCCCTCGACGGCGATCCCCTCGGCCACCTTGGCCAGCATGTCCGCCACCCCGGGCAGCTGGGTCGCGAGGGCGGCGGCCCGTGCGCGCACCTGCGGGGTGAGCAGGACCTCGCGGCACGGCGGCGCCCACAGCCCGTGCTCGGCGACCTCGAGGCTGCGCTGGTCGGCGACCTTGAACCAGCGCACCTCCTCGACGGTGTCGCCCCAGAACTCGATGCGGACCGGGTGCTCCTCGGTCGGCGGGAAGACGTCGAGGATGCCTCCGCGCACGGCGAACTCGCCACGTCGCTCGACGAGGTCGGTGCGCGTGTAGGCGGCGTCGGCGAGCGCCTCGACGACGTCGGTCAGGGGCCGCTCGTCACCGGGTCGCAGAGCCACCGGGACGAGGTCGCCGAGTCCCTTGGTGATCGGCTGGAGCAGCGCGCGCACGGGCGCGACGACCACCGAGAGGGGGCCGTAGGCCGTGTCGTCCGGATCGGGGTGGGTGACCCGTCGCAGCACGGCGAGCCTCCGGCCGACGGTGTCGCTGCGGGGCGAGAGCCGCTCGTGCGGCAGCGTCTCCCAGCTGGGGAAGACGGCGATGCGCTCACGCGGCAGGAAGGCCCCGAGTGCGGCGGCGAGGTCGTCGGCCTCCAGCGTCGTCGCGGTGACGACGAAGACCGGGCCCGCCCGCGCGACTCGGCACGTCTCGGCCAGGGCTGCGACGACGAAGGGCCGGCTGCCGTCGCTGCCGGAGACGTCGACGAGGCGGGAGCGGCCCACCTCGTCGAGGACCCGGCGCACGCCCGCGGTTCGCTGCCACAGCTCGAGCACGGGTGACAGGTGGGTGGCGGAGCTCATCGGCGGCAGTACTTCCCTCGGTGACCGGGCGGAGTGCCCTCGCCGGTGCACCACGACCTCACGAGGTGGCGCCGCAGCGCGGCCACGAGGGCACACGCGTGCAGCGAGAGCACCCACATCGTATGCTGTGCCGCCCACGCCTCGGACGGGCCCGGGCCCCGGTCAGGACGCGGCGCGACCCTCGAGGGCCGAACGCAGCATGGTGCTCGAGGTCTGCACCGTGTACGGCATGTAGACCACGCTGACGCCCACCTCGCCGAAGCGGCGCTCGAGCTCGATCCCCTTGGGCGTCCCGCGCCAGTC
>JBDSSS010000124.1:0-4290 GCA_039928615.1 Terracoccus sp.
TTCCAGAACCCTGAGTCAGCCGGCCCGCCCGCGGCACGCTGCCGCGCCTCGAGGTCGACCAGCTGCCTCCGGAGGAGGTCCAGCTTCGTGGGCTCTGCTGCCATACAACGACTCTAGAGTCGACCACTGACAGTGCTGTGGGCGTCCGTCACGACGCGTACGGGTGACCGTGGACCGCCGCGACGTGCGCGGCGACGAGCTCCGGCCAGGTCGCGACGTCGTCCGGTGAGTGCGCGATGACGAGCCGGCTCGTCGGAAGCAGGTCGTGGAGCCGGTGGGCCGTGTCGAGCGGGTGGCCGGGGTCCTCGTCCCAGGCCAGCACCAGAGCCGGCACGTCGATGGCCGAGATCGCTTCGGGGCTGGGCAGATCCGACTCGGCGGCTCCCCGAAAGACCGTGGGCAACAGGTCAGCGGGGACGGTCGGTGGCGAGACCGGGATCTGCGGATCGACGGCCGGTGGTCTCGTCGCCGTGCGGGCGAGGTCCATCAGCGCGCTCACTCCGCACTCCTCCACCAGCGTGGCGGTCGCCAGGTAGCCGGCCCGCTGGGCCACCCGCGATGCCCAGGCCGTCGGCGGGATGCACAGCACGAGGCTGGAGAAACGCTCCGGACGCCTCACCGCGGCATGCAGCAGCGTGCCGGCCCCCATCGACTGGCCGACGCCGTGGACCGGCTCTCCGGGCGACTCCTCGTCGAGCAGGCAGAGCAGGTCGGTGGCGAGGTTGCCCCACGTGTAGGAGGCCGGCTCGGTGTCGCCGCTCGAGGCGCCGTGACCGCGGGCGTCATAGCGGATCACCCGGTGCCCCTCGACCCGGCGCGACAAGTCGAGCAGGAGGGCCGCATCGCGCGCCCGGCTCGACGTCAGACCGTGCAGCTGCACGACTCCGGGGCCGTGGCCCGTCACGTCGTAGTCGAGGAGAGCCTGCGTCACGGGCAGCTGGGGCAACCGATCTCCTCGTGTGCTCGCGTCGAAGTCCCTACAGTACGACGTGATGCGGCTGACGAGCGTGCCCGACCTGGACCTGCCCGGTGGTCCCCTGCGCAGCCTTGCCCTGACGGTGGGTGAGGACCTGCGTCCCCTGCCGGTCTCCTTCGACCAGGGGCGACACGTCGGCCTGGGGCAGCGTCCCGGCTCGTGGATGGCGGTGGCCGTCGTGCTCCCGCACGCGGTCACCACGGACCAGCTGACCGCCGCCTGGCTCGCCGTGGTCGCCCGACACGGGACGCTGCGGACCGTCTTCACGCCCGGCGATGACGGCTCCGTCCGCCTGCACGAGGTGCAGGTGCTCCCCGGCCGTTGGCTCGAGCACGAGGTCCCTGACGGCCAGCGCCCCCGTGACGTGCTCCGGGTCGTCCTCGACGAGGCCTGCGCACCGTATGCCCGTCCGTCCCACCGTCTCGTCGTCGCCGGCGGTGACTCCGACCACCCGACGCTCGTCGTCGGGCTCGACCACGCGCACACCGACGCCTGGTCGCTGCTCGTGCTGGCCCGCGACCTGATGACCTGCCTCGACGACGTCCTCGCGGGTCGCGAGCCGGGCGCGGCCCTCGCGCCGGTCGACGCATTTGCCGACCACAGCGCGCTGCTCGAGTCGATGCCCCCGGCGCCGGAGGAGGTGCGCCGCCGCTGGGCGGAGATCCTCGCGGCGGGCGGTGGCTCCATGCCGACCTTCCCGCTGCCGCTCGGCGACGTCTCGACCCCTCAGCCGGACGTCGTCGAGGTCCGCGACGTCCTCGACGAGGTCGAGCTGGCCCGTTTCGACGAGGTGGTCCAGCAGCGTGGGCACCGGATGTTCTCGGTCGCCGTCTCGGTGCTGACCCGGGTGTCCGCCGAGATGGCCGGTGTGCCGCTGCGCGCGGTGCTCCCGGTCCACAGCCGTCTCGAGGACCGCTGGCACGACAGCGTCGGCTGGTTCATCACGAATGCCGTCATCGAGTCGCGCGACCCCGACCCCACCGCGTGTGCCGGGGCCGTGCGGGAGGCCATCCGGCTCGGCTCCCACCCGCTGGGCCCGATCATGGCGCCCTACGGCGGGATGCCCGCGGGGCCGGGGATGTTCGCCATCTCGTGGCTGGACAACCGGCGCCTGCCCGTGACGGTCGACCGAGCGTTGCGCCCGCGCCACGTCTCCGCGGTGATCCGCACGGACGGCGTGATGATCTGGTTCGTCATCAACGACTCCGGCCTGCACCTGCGCTGCCGCTCCCCCGACACCCCCGAGGCCCACGTCTCGGTGCCCGCTTGGCTGAATGCCGTGTGCTCGGGTCTGCGCGACCAGCTGACGCTGCCCTGACCGACCCTCTCAGGCGAGCGCGTCCCGGACGGCGAGGGCGACCGCGTCGAGGCGGTCGTCCGGGAGCCACTGCGACCGGTCGTCGGTGAGGTGGACGAAGCACTTCGGTCCGCGCGCGGTGTCGGGCTGGTCCGGCATCCGCGGGACGAGGTGGAGGTGCAGGTGGGCGAACCCCTCCTGCTCGGAGAACTGCATGAGGTAGGTCTTCGTGCAGCCCGTGACCGACTCGAGGGCGAGGCCGAGACGTCGGACGATCCCGCCGAGCTCGTCGGCAGCCTCGGGGGCGAGCTCGGTGAAGGAGGTGAGGTGGCGTGTGGGGAGCAGGACGAGCCACCCCGGCAGGGTGGAGTTGAAGGCGTGGACCACCCGCCAGTGCTCCGTGCGCGTGACGTCCTCGCGCGGTGGAGGGCTCGGGTCGGCCTGTCGATCGCAGGCGTAGCACCCGGGCAGCAGCGCCGAGGCAGTCATCAGTGCACCCGCGCGAGGTCCGGCCGCAGCCGGGTGACGACGACGGCCTGCACGCCGCCGGCCACGGCGAGGACGAGCCAGACGAGGGTGAGCCCGCCGGTGACGTCACGGACGAGCCCCATCGCGAGCGGTCCGATCGACGCGATCCCGTAGGAGATGAGGAAGGCCATGCCGGTGAAGCGCCCGCTCGCGTCGGGGCTCACGGCATACCGAACGAGCAGGACGAGGGCGAGCGAGAAGGCGGCGCCCTGACCGAGCCCGGTGACGACGGCCCACAGCCACGGTGCGGCGGTCGGGGCGAGGAAGATGCCGAGCGAACCGACGACACCGAGCACGGCTGCGGGCATGAGCAGCTTGCGCAGGTCGGTCACCCGGTCGCTGAGCACCGGCCCGAGCAGGCCCGAGATGATCTGCGCGCCACTGAACGCCGCGGCGAGGTAGCCGGCCTCGGCGCGGTCCCAGCCCTGCTCGACGTAGGTCGGCGCGAGCCAGGTGATCGCGGAGTAGAAGCACCACGACTGGAGGGCGAGGTAGCCGGCGACGAGCCAGGCCGTGCGGCTGCGCCAGGGAAGGCGCCCGCCGGTCGGGCCGTCACCGATGCGGTGCGGGTTGGCCCGTCGGGTGAAGGGCGCCCACGCGAGGACACCGACGAGCGCGATGACCGACCACGACCCGAGCGAGGCCTGCCACGAGCCGAACCGGTCGGCGAGCGGCACCGACATCGCCGAGCTCACGGCGGCGCCGCCCATCATCGAGAGCATGTAGAGGCCGGTGACCAGGCCGGTGCGCTCGGGCGGGAAGAAGGTCTTGACGAGCCGTGGAAGCAGGGTGCCGCCGACGGCGATGCCGACGCCCGCGACGAAGGTGCCGAGATAGAGCACGACGACGCTCCCGCCGGCAAACCGGCTCAGGGTGCCGACGAGGATTGCCGTGGCGGCCGCGAGCACCGCTGCGACAGCGCCGAGCCGGGCCGCGATGCGGCTCGCGACGGGCGCGAAGAGGCCCATGCACAGCACCGGCAGCGTGGTGAGGGCCCCGGCGGCCGCGTGGCTCAGCCCGAGACTGCTCGAGATCGTGTCGAGCAGCGGCGGCACGCTCGTGATGGCGATCCGGAGGTTGGCCGCGACGGCGACGAGCGCCAGGGCCATCACCCAGACCGGGGGCAGGTGCTTCCGACCGGAGGATGCGGGGGTCAGCGACGACCCGTCACGGGTGTCGTCGGACAGGTCTGGGCGCGCCACCCTCAGAGGGTAGAGGTGTCGATGACGAGATCTGCACGCAGCCTCGTCCCGTCCCGGTCGAAGATGAGCGACTCCTGGGCCGCCCACCCCTCCCAGCGCGGGCGGTAGGCCTCCCCGTCGCGGGCGATGCCGCGGCGCATCCGCAGCGTGCGGTCGGCCTCGACGAAGACGCGGACGGCGGCATACGCCCCTGCCGGCTCCACGCTCGACGCGCACCCCTCGACGACGAGGAAGCGCGACGTCGGCACCGTCCGGCTGCCGTGCCACTCGTCGCGCACCCAGCTCCA
>JBDSSS010000125.1:0-4079 GCA_039928615.1 Terracoccus sp.
CCGCCCCCGCCCCGACGAGTGCGCAGCTTCGCACGGCGCCCCGACGAGTGGGCACTGTCACGCGGCGCCGGGCCCAGCGGCATACGCCCCACAGCAGCGAACGCCGACTGATCTGCAGACTGATCGACCTCCAGCATCAATCTGCGGATCAGTCTGCACCTGGTGTCGCTAGGGCAGCAGCAGACACCGACTGATCTGCAGACTGATCGACCGCTGCCATCAGTCTGCGGATCAGTCTGCGTCCGGTGTCGGCTTGCGGAGCTGGAGCCGGCCCAGCGACCGGTCCTCGGGCTCGCTCACATCGGTCCAGCCGGTGCGGGTGTAGAGCGCGACGTTCTCCGTCATCGTCTCGTGGGTGAGCAGCCGCAGCTCGAGCAGGCCGAGCCGCCGGGCCTCGGCGCCCGCGTGGCGCAGCAGCATCCGGCCGACGCCCCGCCCCCGCCACCCGGCCGTCACCGCGACGATGTCGACGTAGAGGTGGCCCGGCCGCGCCTCGACCTCGAGCGCCCCGACCACGGACCCATCGACGTCCGCGACCCACACCCCGCCCCGCTCGATCGCTGCGGCGTGGTCGGCGTGCATCGGCATCGGCTCGCGCCCCATCCGCTCCACGTAGGGAGCGAAGGCCGCCCGCACGAGGTCGCGCACCGCGGGCTCGTCAGCAGGCAAGGCGGGTCTCAGGGTCGGCTCGGCCACGCGCCCATTGTCGCGACCCGCCGCCGCCACCGGAAGGCCGGTGGTGGTAGATGTGGGGACCATGACCACCGACCCGCCGTCCTCGCCCCTGCTCGTCGGGCCGATGCTGCGCCACGTCGGGCAGACCGACGCGACGGTGTGGGTCGAGACGGCCGAGGCGACGACGGTGTCGGTGCGCTGCGGCGACCGGTCGTGGTCCGCGCCGACGTTCGGGGTCAAGGGCCACCACTATGCCCTCGTCGTCGTCGACGGGCTCGAGCCCGGCAGCGACCAGGAGTATGCCGTGCAGCTCGGCGACACGGTCGTCTGGCCGCCCGCGGCCGGCGACCTCGACCTGCCCGCGCCGCGGCTGCGCACGATCGACCCCGACCGGCCGACGCGGCTGCTCTTCGGCTCGTGCCGCACGTCGGTGCCGCACGACGCGCAGGGCAACGCCTCCAACGGCGTCGACGCGCTGCGCTCCCTCGGGCTCGCGCTCGCGGACGGCTCGGAGGAGTGGCCCGACCTCGTCGCCTTCCTCGGCGACCAGGTGTATGCCGACAGCACGTCGGCGGCGATGCGGGAGTTCATCGCCACGCGCCGCAGCCTCGAGGAGCCACCGGGGGAGGAGATCAAGGACTACGAGGAGTACGCGCGCCTCTACCGGCTCGCCTGGACCGACCCCGTCAACCGGTGGCTGCTCTCGACCGTGCCGAGCTGCATGATCTTCGACGACCACGACATCCGCGACGACTGGAACACCTCCTGGTCCTGGCACGAGGAGATCAACGAGACCTCGTGGTGGCACGAGCGGCTGATGGGAGGGCTGTCCTCCTACTGGGTCTACCAGCACCTCGGCAACCTCTCCCCGGCTGCTCTGGCGGACGACCCGGTCTACGCCCAGGTGCTGTCGGCGACGGCGGCGGCGGCGGCGGCGACGGAGGGGCCTGACAGGGCGGACGAGGTCGACCTCACCGAGGCCGTCTTCGACCTGTCCGCCCGCGTCGACCGGCACCCCGAGGTCTACCGGTGGAGCTACCGGCGCGACCTCGGCGACTGCCGCCTCGTCGTCGTCGACTCGCGCGCGGCGCGGGTCCTCGAGCCGGACCGCCGCTCGATGCTCGACCCGCAGGAGACGGCGTGGCTCGACGAGCAGCTGACCGGCGACGTCGACCACCTGCTCATCGGGACCTCGCTGCCCTTCATGCTGCCCCCCGGCCTGCACGACCTCGAGGCGATCGACGAGGAGGCGGCCGAGGGCGCCTACGGCCGGCGGATCGCGGCGCTCGCGGAGACGTCCCGCCGGACCATCGACCTCGAGCACTGGGCGGCCTTCAACGACGGCTTCGCCGCCGTCTTCGAGATGGTCATGGACGTCGCCCGCGGCAACCGGGGGCGGGCGCCCGACACGATCGTCTTCCTGTCCGGCGACGTCCACAACTCCTACGTCGCGGAGGTGACGGACGCGGCCGAGAGACACGGCGCCCGCTCCCGGATCGTGCAGGCGGTCTGCTCGCCGATTCGCAACCCGATGCCCCGCGGCGTGCGGGTGATGATGTCGCTCCTCGCCAAGGGTCTCGTCGGGCCGATGGACTTCTGGCGCAGCCACTCCAAGCGCGTCCCCGACCCGCCCTACCCGTGGCGGGTCACCCACGGTCCGTGGTTCGACAACTGCCTGGCCGAGCTCGCCGTCGACGGCTCCGGACTGACGATGTCGTGGCGGGCCGGGGTCGTCGACGGCGACGACCCCGCAGCCCCGCGCCTCGCCACGGTCGCGCAGGTCCGGCTGGACTCCGGAGGCTGAGAGCGGCCTCCGCGGGTTACGCTCGGAGTCGGCCGAGTCGTGTCTGGCCGCTCCGACCGAGCCGCCACCGGCGCCGGCTCCAGCCACGGTCGGGTCTTGCCGAGGACCACATCGGCCCAGGACCCGGCCGCCGCGCGTTCCTGCAGAGCGGGACCGTCGGCGCCCCATGCACGCGGGCCACCCCTGCGCTGCACCCCCACCCCGAGGACGACCATGCGCGCGTTTCCATCCCTGAACGGCCGGCGTCGATGAGCGCCCCGGCAGCCCCGCAGCCCCGCTGCGACGAGAGTGTCCCGGCGGCGCCCCGTGCTGCACCCCGCCCTGAACGCCGCCCTGCACCCCGGTCGCCCGTGGAGCGGCTCGGCACCCGCTCGCGGGTCAAGCTGATCGCCATCCTCGGCGCGATGACGGCGCTCGGACCGCTGACGATCGACACCTACCTGCCCGCGCTGCCGAGCATCACGAGCGACCTGCGCAGCACGGACGCGACGGTGGGCTTCACCCTCGCCGCCACCCTCTTCGGCTTCGCGATGGGCCAGCTGATCGTCGGCCCGCTGTCCGACACCGTCGGGCGCCGGCGACCGATCCTCGTCGGCGCGAGCCTGCACGTCGCGGCCTCGGTCCTCTGCGCGCTCGCCCCGACCGTCGGCTTCCTCATCGGCTTCCGGGTGCTCCAGGGCTTCTCTGCGTCGGCCGCCGCCGTCGTCGCCCTCGCCATCGTTCGCGACGTCGCCCAGGGCCACGCCTTCGTCACCCTGATGTCCCGGATGCTGCTCGTCATGGGCGCGGCCCCGGTGCTCGCCCCGACGATCGGGAGCGTCGTCCTGCGCTGGACCGAGTGGCGCGGTGTCTTCGTCGTGCTCGCGCTCATCGGCCTGCTGCTGCTCGTCCTCGCGGCCGTGTCGCTGCCCGAGACGCTCCCGCGGTCCCGCCGGATGTCCGGGGGCCTGCGAGCAAACGCCGCCGCCTACCGGCGCCTGCTCGGCGACCGCACCTTCGTCGGGCTGGCCCTCGTCGCCGGACTGACGATGTCAGCCGTGTTCGGCTACGTCGGGGGCTCCTCCTTCGTGATGCAGGACACCTACGGGCTCAGCGTCCAGCAGTTCGGGCTCGTCTTCGGCGCCGGCTCGCTCTTCCTCATCACCGGCACCCAGCTCAACCCGCGGCTCGTGTCCTGGTGGTCCTCCGCCCGGGTGCTCGGGTTCGCCGTGGGAGTGGGCGCGCTCTCGGGCGGCGCCATGGTCGTGACGGCCGTCCTCGGGCTCGGCGGCCTGCTGGGGCTGCTCATCCCGCTCTGGGCGGTCCTCGGCTGCGTCGGCGTGGCCCTGCCCAACGCCCCGGCCCTCGCCCTGCAGGCACACGGCGACACCGCCGGCACCGCGGCCGCCCTGCTCGGCGCCGCCCAGTTCGGGGTCGCGGCCCTGATCGGCCCGGTCTACGGGGTGATCGGGCTCAGCGCGGTCTCGATGTCGGGACTCATCGCCGGCGGCCTGACGCTCACTCTCACGGTCTACCTGCTCGTCGTGCGCCCGTGGCGGCTCGAGCCGGTGTCCGGTGACGTCCCCGTGGTGGCTGTGCACTGACCCGCTGCGTCCCCCAG
>JBDSSS010000126.1:0-15670 GCA_039928615.1 Terracoccus sp.
ACGGCTGCTTGCGGATCGCGCCGAAGCAGACGATCGCGCTCTCGCCGGGGTTGATGATCGGCGTCCCGCTGTCGACGCCGAAGACCCCGACGTTGGTGATCGTCATGGTGCCGCCCGACATCTCGGCGGGCTGCGTGCGACCCTCGCGAGCCGTCGCCGTCAGCTTGCCGATCGCCCCGGCGAGCTCGAGCATCGTCAGCGCGTGGGCGTCCTTGATGTTCGGCACGATGAGGCCCCGCGGCGTGGCGGCGGCGATCCCGAGGTTGACGTAGTTCTTCTGGACGATCTCCTGCGCGGACTCGTCCCACGCCGCGTTCATGCCGGGGTTGCGGCGGATCGCGACGGTGAGTGCCTTGGCCAGGACGAGCAGCGGCGTCACCTTGACGTCCCGGAACTCGCGGTCGGCACGCAGCCGATCGACGAGCTCCATCGTGCGGGTCACGTCGACGGTGATCCACTCGGTGACGTGCGGGGCCGTGAAGGCCGAGCCGACCATGGCCTGGGCCGTCATCTTGCGGACCCCCTTGATCGGGGTGCGCACCTCGCGCTCCCCCGAGCCGAACGGCGCGGAGTATGCCGGTGAGCCCGTTCCAGGAGTCGAGTCCGCTGGCGCTGCAGTGTCGTCCGCGGCGTTTTGGCTGCCGTGGTTGGTGACGTCGTCACGGGTGATGACACCGTCGGGACCGGTCGCCGTCACGTCGCCGAGGTCGATGCCGAGGTCCTTGGCGAGCTTGCGCACCGGCGGCTTGGCCTTGGGACGGCCCCCGGCGGGTGCGCCTGAACCGACTGCAGGAGAGGGGGACTCGGTCCGCGGAGCGGGCGTCGTCGGCTCGGGCACGGCCGGCTCGGCCGAGACCTGGTTCGACGGCTGGTTAGACGGCTGGTTAGACGCCGGGGTCGAGGCGGCGCCCGAGCCCTGCGGCATACCGGCGCCCTTACGGGACCGACGCGCCGTCGCGCCGGCCTTGGCGCCGTAGCCGACGAGGATGGCCTCCTGGGCGTCTCCGCCACCGACGACCTCGGCGGCGCCGGCGGTCTCGCCGGGGATCTGCGGGACGACGACCTCGTCACCGCCCTGGCCGTCGTCGATCGCGATGATCGGGGTGCCGACGTCGATCGTCGCGCCGACGTCGACGAGGATCCGGTGGACGGTGCCGGCCCACGGGATGGGCAGCTCGACGAGGGACTTCGCCGTCTCGATCTCGAGGACGATCTCGTTGACCTTGACGGTGTCGCCGACCGCGACCTTCCACTCGACGACCTCGGCCTCGACGAGTCCCTCACCGGGGTCGGGCAGGTTGAACGTCTTGACAGTCATGCTGGTTCGCGCCTTTCGGGGGTCAGTACGCGAGGGCGCGGTCGACGCCGTCGAGGATCCGGTCGAGGTCGGGGAGGAACTCGTCCTCCATCCGGCTCGGCGGGTACGGGATGTTGGCGCCGGCCACACGGATGACGGGCGCCTCGAGCTCGTAGAAGCACTGCTCGGTCACCTGCGCGGCGATCTCGGACGCCATGCCGAGGAAGCTGCTCGCCTCCTGGACGCAGACGAGGCGACCCGTCTTGCGCACGGACTCGACGATCGCGTCGACGGGCAGCGGGGAGAGGGAGCGCAGGTCGATCACCTCGATCGAGGTGCCCTCCGCCTCGGCCGCGGTGGCCGCCTCGACCATCGTCTTGACGACGGGTCCGTAGCCGACGAGCGTCACGTCGGTGCCGGGCCGGATCACGTTGGCCTCGAAGAGCCCTCGAGGGGCTTCGGTCGCCGACGTGTCGTACTCGGCGCGGTCGTGGTAGCGCCGCTTCGGCTCGAAGAAGATCACGGGGTCGTCGCACGCGATCGCCTGCTGGATCATCCAGTGGGCGTCCTCCGGGTTGGAGCAGGCGACGACGCGCAGCCCGGCCGTGTGCGCGAAGTAGGCCTCGGGGCTCTCGGAGTGGTGCTCGGGGCTGCCGATGCCGCCACCGAACGGGATCCTGATGACCATCGGGATCGTCACCGCACCGAGCGCGCGGGCGTGCATCTTCGCGACCTGGCTGACGATCTGGTCGAACGCCGGGTAGACGAAGCCGTCGAACTGGATCTCGCACACCGGTCGATAGCCGCGCAGCGCCATCCCGACCGCGGTGCCGACGATGCCGGACTCCGCGAGCGGGCTGTCGATGACCCGGGCCTCGCCGAAGTCCTTCTGCAGGCCCTCGGTGATCCGGAAGACGCCACCGAGCTTGCCGATGTCCTCACCGATGAGGACGACCTTGGGGTCGCGCTCCATCGCCTTGCGCATCCCGCTCGTCAGGCTCTTGCCGAGGGTGACGCGCTCGAGGGTGGCGCCCTGCGGCGCCTGCCCGTTGTGCTCGCCGGCCATCAGCTCGTCTCCTCGAAGCTCGCGGTGTAGGCGAGGTAGGCGGCTCGCTCGGCCTCCATCACCGGGTGGTCCTCGGCATAGACGTGGTCCCACATCGTCTCGCCGGGCATCGTCTCCATCGTCACGCAGCCCTCTCGCAGCGCGGCCGCGAAGACGTCGGCCTCCTCGTCGACGGCGGTGAAGTAGGCCTCGTCGGCCATCCCCTCGTGGGCGAGGTAGGTCTTGAGCCGCAGGATCGGGTCGCGGAACTTCCACTCCTCGACCTCCGCCGAGACGCGGTACTTCGTCGGGTCGTCGGCGGTCGTGTGGGCACCCATCCGGTAGGTGTAGGCCTCGATGAGCAGCGGGCCGTTGCCGGAGCGCGCCTCCTCGAGCGAGTGCTGCGTCACGGCATACGTGGCGAGGATGTCGTTGCCGTCGACGCGCACGCCGGGGAAGCCGAAGCCGCGGGCCCGCTGGAAGAGCGGGATGCGGGTCTGCTTCTCGACGGGCTCGGAGATGGCCCACTGGTTGTTCTGGCAGAAGAAGACGACGGGGGCGTCGAAGCTCGCTGCGTAGACGAACGCCTCGTTGACGTCGCCCTGGCTGCTCGCGCCGTCGCCGAAGTAGCAGATGACGGCGGTGTCGCGCTCGGGGTCGCCGGTGCCGACGTTGCCGTCCATCTTCACGCCCATCGCGTAGCCCGTGGCGTGCAGCGCCTGGGCCCCGATGACGATCGTGTAGAGGTGGAAGTTGTGCTCCTGGGGGTCCCAGCCACCCTGGCTCACGCCGCGGAAGAGCTGCAGCGAGCTCTGCGGGTCCATGCCCCGCACGAAGCCGACGCCGTGCTCGCGGTAGGTGGGGAAGACGAAGTCGTGCGGGCGCAGGGCCCGACCGGAGCCGACCTGCGCCGCCTCCTGACCGAGCAGGCTGGGCCAGAGGCCGAGCTCGCCCTGGCGCTGGAGGGCGTATCCCTCCGCGTCGAGGCGGCGGATGAGGACGAGGTCGCGGTAGAAGCTCCGCAGGTCGTCGGCCGTAAGGTTCTCGACGTACTTGTCGTAGTCGGGGTGGGACACACGCTGTCCCTCGGGGGTCAACAGCTGGATCATGTCCGGGCCACCGTCGCCGACCTCAGGGGTCGGCTGCTGCAGCTCGGCGACAACCTTGTCGCTCACTGGGGCTCCTTCGCCGGCGCGGAGACCGGCCTACTCGTGCGGCCCGCGACCGGGGGTGTCCCGCTCGTCGGCTGTGTGGGGCGCCGGCCTCCGAGGGTGACGACGGCCGGGTGTGGTTCCTCCGGTCGCAACTTACCGGAGCCACCCGGAAATCTCACAATGCGGGACGGTGTCGCGCCAGGCGCCGGGTTCACCTCCGTTGGCGCGCGGGCTCCGGCGAGGGCGTCACCGGCGGCTGCCCCACGACCAGGGCGGGGTGCTGAGCAGGCCCTGACCCGCGACGACGGTCTCGCCGAGGTCCTTGCGCAGGGTCGTGATGCGCGCCGGTGAGCCCGGCCCGGTCGGTACGTCGTCGTCCTCGTCGGTCGGCTCGAGCGCCCGGAGCAGCAGGTCGGAGTGCGAGACGACCATGACCTGGGTGCGCTCGGCCGCCGCCCGGATGAGGCGGGCCAGCGGCGGGACGAGGTCGGGGTGCAGGGAGGTCTCCGGCTCGTTGAGGACCATCAGCGGTGGCGGGTCGACGGTGAGCAGGGCCGCGACCCAGAGCAGGTAGCGCAGCGTCCCGTCGGACAGCTCGGCACCGGAGAGCGGGCGGAGCATGCCGGGCTGGTGCAGGCGCACGTCGAACCGTCCGTCGGACACGGCGATCTCGAGGCGCGCCCCGTCGAAGGCGTCGGCGACCGCGGCGTCGAGCGCCGACCGGCCGTCCTCGCGGATCGTCTGGAGCGCGGCGGCGAGGTCGGCACCGTCGTCGGCGAGGACCGGGGTGCGCGTGCCGACCTGGGCCCGGCGGGCCGGGGCGTCGGCGTCGGCGCGGAAGCCGTCGTAGAAGCGCCAGCCCCGGATCTGCCGGCGCAGCGCGAGCAGCTCGGGGGCGCGCTCGGGGTCGGCCAGCTCGGTGAGCATGCTCTCCCACGGCCGGATCGACCGACTCAGCTCGGTCCAGCCGGGACGGGACTCCCCGCGGCCGGAGCTGCGAGAGCGGCCGGACGGCTCCGGGTCGGACTCCCACGCGTCGTCCCACGCGTCGTCGGCCGCAGACCGCGTCTCGACGACCGACCAGCGCCGACGGACCAGGACCGTGGACGGCCGCATGACCGGGCCGGCCCAGACGACCTCGCGCTTGATCTCCGGGTCCCTCAGGAACGCCGACGGCGAGCGGTCCACGCCCGAGCCCTGCTGCGGCAGCCCGAGGTCGACGAGGTAGGACAGCTCGTCGGTCGCGAAGCCGAGGAGCAGGCTGATCGGCCCCTTCCGGGTCGTGCCCTGCACCTCGTGGCCCTCGCGGCGCGCTCCGCCGAGGGTGGCCGGACCGGCCCACAGCGCGGACGGGAGACCGCCCTCGCGGGCCAACGAGCCGACGACGTCACCGCGGCCGCACCCGGCGAGCAGCCGGAGCGAGCGATAGAGGCTCGACTTGCCGCTGCCGTTGGGCCCCGCCACGACGTCGAGCCCGTGCAGCGGGACGACGACGTCGCGCAGGGACCGGTACCCCGAGACTGCGACCGCCGTGATCATGCAGCGACCGTATGCCGCCGCGCCGACACCCGCCCCGCCCCGCCCCGACCACGCCCCGGCCCACGCCCGCGAGCCCGCGAGCCCCCGGCGACACCAAACGCAGACTGATCCGCAGACAGATCGCGTCCAGCCGTCAATCTGCAGATCAGTCTGCAGCCGCGGTTGTCAGGGCAACACCAGACGCAGACTGATCCGCAGACAGATCACGCCCAGCCATCAATCTGCAGATCAGTCTGCACCTGTGGTCGTCGGAGCAGCAGCGGATGCCGGCTGGTCCGCCAGTGATCGGGCACCCAGTCAGTCGTCGGAGAAGCCGACGCCCTGCGCGGGGCCGGCGGTGCGCCGGCCCTCACGCAGTCCGCCGTCCCGGACGACCGGGGCGGCCGGCCCCGGGACCGTGCTGGCAGGGGCGCTCGCGTCGGAGCGAACTCGACCCGGGAAGCGGACCCGGAGCTCACCGGCGGTGAGCCGCACCGGCCCCGCCAGCAGCAGGACGAGCGCCAGGGACAGCAGGGCGACCGAGCCGACCTCGAGCAGCCCGGCCGGGGTCGCGCTGATCTCGACCTGCACCCCCGGCTGTCCGAAGAAGGAACCTCCCCGCAGCACCCGGTCGGCCACGTTGCCACCGACGGTCGCGAGCGCGAGACCGATCCCCGCCGCACCGATCGGCGTCGCCGCGGCCCTCCGGGACACGACGAGCACCACCACCGCGACGAGGGCCAGCAGGATCGCGGCGCCGAGCAACAGCAGGCCGGCGACGCTGCCGGAGACCACCGCACCGTCCCGGGAGAGCTCCTCGGAGGCGAGCCTCCCCCAGGACCACATCTGGAAGGTCACCGCCAGCGACCCGTCCTGCACCACCCCGGGCATGTCCGGGGGCCGCACCTGCGCCTGCGCCGTGGGCCAGACCAGCGAGGGCACGGCCGCCAGCGCGCCCACCGCCGCGACCCACCCGGCAGGCGCCCGCACCCCGACCGGACGCACGAGCGTCGCCCTCACCGGCTGCGGTCCGAACCGTCGTCGCGCGGCCGGTCGGTGAAGGAGACCGGCTCGCCGCCGAGTCGCCGGTCACCGGGGGTCAGGTCCCGCTCGGGAGCCAGCCTCGCGACCCCCACGCGGGCCGCTTCCGCAGGACGCGAACCGGGCTCGCCCACCTCGGCGACCTCCCTCTCGTCAGCGCCGCCCTCTCCACCGGCCGCAGGCACCCGGACCCACCGCAGCGCCTGGACGACCATGACGGCGAGGGCCACGACGAGTACGACCGCAGACGCCGTCTCGAGCACCGCCCCGGGCAGCGTGTAGGAGCGGACGTCGAGGCCGGTCGGCGTGTAGACCTCGACCTCGGCGGCCCGCCCGAGCCGCTGCGCCACCGAGGTCACGACCCGGCTCGTCACGATCGCCACCGCGACGAGCGCGAGCAGCAGCCCGACGACCCCGGGCACGAGGAGCCAGACCAGCGCACCGATGAGGCCCAGGGCGAGCGCGACGAGCAGCAGCACCAAGCCCTGCTCGTTGCCGAACACCCGCTCCGGGCCGCCGCGCAAGACGCTGCGGCCCCAGCTCCAGGCGTTCTCCTCCGACAGGAGCGCGCCGCGGCCGGCGTCGGACAGCGAGAGCCGGAAGGTGGGCAGCCAGACCGTCGGCACGGCGAGCCCGACCCCGACGAGAACGAGCACGCCCGCGTGCCAGCGGCGTGCCAGCAGCGCCCAGGCCGCCGCCAGCGAGGTGCCCAGACCCGTGACCCGCCCCGACCGCCCGACCGGCATGGGTCAGCGCGCCCCGAAGGCCTCGGCGACCTCGAGCAGGCGGCTGTTGGCCTCGGTCTCCCCGATCGTCACGCGCACGCCGTCGTCGCCGTACTGCCGGACCATCAGGCCGGCCTCCTCACAGGCCCGGGCGAAGGCGGTCGAGTCGTCACCGAGCGGGAACCAGACGAAGTTGGCGTCCGAGCGCGGCAGCTTCCAGCCGAGGTCGGCGAGCGCGAGCGAGACCCGGTCGCGCTCGGCGACGAGGCTCTCGACCCGATCGGCCAGCTCGTCCGAGGCGTCGAGCGAGGCGATCGCCGCGACCTGGGCGAGCGAGTTCACGCCGAACGGGGTGGCCGTCTTGCGCAGGGCGGCGGCGACGGGAGGGTGCGCGACGGCATACCCGACCCGCAGGCCCGCGAGCCCGTAGGCCTTGGAGAAGGTCCGCAGCACGACGACGTTGGGGCGGTCGCGCCAGACCTCGAGCCCTCGCACCGCCTCGGGGTCGCGGACGAACTCGACGTAGGCCTCGTCGACGACGACGATGACGTCGTCGGGGACCTTGTCGAGGAAGGCGTCGAGCTCGGCCGCGTGCACGCACGGGCCGGTGGGGTTGTTGGGCGTGCAGACGAGCACGACGCGCGTGCGGTCGGTGATCGCGGCGAACATCGCGTCGAGCCGGTGCCGCTGCCCTTCGTCGAGTCCGACCATGACCGGCTTCGCGCCGGCGAGGTGCGCGACGATCGGGTAGGCCTCGAACGACCGCCACGCGAAGACGACCTCGTCGCCGGCGTTGCAGGCTGCGTCGATGATCTGACGGAGCACGGCGACCGAGCCGGTCCCGAGCGCGAGGCACTCGGTGGGCACCCCGATCGCCCGCGCGAGCCGCGCGGTGAGGGCCGTCACCGCCATGTCGGGGTAGCGGTTGATCGTCTCGGCGCCCTCCGCGATGGCGGCGAGGACGGACGGCAGCGGGCCGTAGGGGTTCTCGTTGGAGGACAGCTTGTATGCCGTCACCCCCGCGGGCGCCGACGCCGGCTTGCCCGGCTTGTAGTCGGGCATCTGCGCGAGCACCGACCGCAGCCGCACCCTGCTCTCGGTCCGGGTCGGCGACGTCGCGTCCTCACTCATGCCCGCCACTGTATTCCGTCCCCGTGACGGTCCCGGGGTCCGTGACCGTCGACCGCGCACTGGACGGTTCCCTGTCGGTCGACACCAGGTGTGGCTAGGCTCACAACGTCGCGTCAGTGCAGCCACGACGCCCTTCTCAAATGTCTCCCCACCGGAAAGACGCCTCCACATGCGCCTCGGCATCCTGACAGGAGGCGGGGACTGCCCCGGCCTCAACGCCGTCATCCGGGGCGCCGTCCGTGCCTCCGAAGTCACCTACGACAGCACCGTCATCGGCTTCCGCAACGCGTGGCGAGGCGTCATCGACGACGACTACGAGGCCCTCGACGTCGAGATCTGCCGCGGCATCCTGCCCAAGGGCGGCACGATCCTCGGGACCTCCCGGGACCAGCCCTTCGCCCGCGAGGACGGTCTGCGCCGGGTCCGCAAGGCCTACGACCGCCACGGTCTCGACGCCATCATCGGGATCGGCGGTGAGGGCTCGATGGGCGTGGTCAACCGCCTCCACGAGAACGGCTTCCCCGTCATCGGCGTCCCCAAGACGATCGACAACGACATCCGCCTCACCGAGATGACGTTCGGCTTCCAGACCGCGGTCCAGATCTGCACCGACGCCATCGACCGCCTGCACACGACGGCGGAGAGCCACCACCGCGTGCTCGTCGTCGAGGTGATGGGCCGCCACGTCGGCCACATCGCGATCTGGTCGGGCCTCGCCGGCGGCGCCGCGATCACGCTGACCCCCGAGGAGCCCTTCGACATCGACGAGGTGTGCGAGCGCATCGTCGGGCGCCACAAGAAGGGCCGCTACGCCACCATCGTCGTCGTCGCCGAGGGCGCCCTGCCCAAGCCCGGCACGTTCACGATCCCGCCCCCCGACGTGGACATCTACGGCCACCAGATCCTCGGCGGGATCGGCCAGATCCTCGCCCGCGAGATCTACGGCCGCACCGGCATCGAGAGCCGCACCACTGCGCTGGGCCACGTCCAACGCGGCGGCAGCCCGGTCGCCTTCGACCGCGTCCTGGGCACCCGGTTCGGCGTCGCCGCCGTCGAGGCGGCCCTCGACGGCGCCTGGGGCCAGATGGTCGCCCTCCAGAAGGGCAAGATCGAGCGGGTCCCGATCTCCGAGGCGATCGGCGGCCTCAAGATGGTCGACTCCGACTTCCTCCGGCTCAACACGATGTTCCAACCGAGACTGCCGGGAGACGAACACCCGGGCCTTCCGGTGGAAGACTGACCCCATGCTGGTCAACTTCGCGATCCAGACCGTCATCAACGGCGTCGCCCTGTGGGTGGCCGCCTGGGCCGTCCCGGGGATCACCTTCGGGACGAACCCCTCGACGACGAAGGTCGTGCTGACGGTGCTCGGCGTGGCCCTCGTCTTCGGCCTCGTCAACGCACTGCTCCGGCCGCTCGCCCGGATCATCTCGCTGCCCCTGATCATCCTCACCCTGGGGTTGTTCATCTTCATCGTCAACGCCCTCATGCTCCAGCTCACGTCGTTCCTCGCCGGGCAGCTCAACCTCGCCTTCACCGTCGACCGCTTCTTCTGGGACGCGGTCTGGGGCGCGCTCATCATCACCTTCGTCTCGATGGTCCTCGGCTTCTTCCGCCGCGCCGACTGAGGCCGGCCCCGGGGCCTGCTCCGGTATGCCGTGAGCCCCGCCCGGCCGCACGACACGCGGGCCTCGTCGGCCGCGTCCCCTCGCGGCGGGGGGGTGGTGTCGCTAACCTGAACGAACCCGGTACACCTCCGACCGCGCTCGAGAGATCCAGCCATGCCACACCAGCCCGACGCCTCCGCATCAGCGGTGTCGCTGCTGTACCGGCGTCAGCGCTGGATGGCACAGATGCGGACAATCCGGTCGGTCGCCCGCACGGTCACCGTCCTCGGTCTCGGTGGGCTCGTCGGGTTCACCCTCGTGGACGGCAGCGGTCTCGGGTCGTGGTCCACGGCGACCAGCCTCGTCCTCGCGGCGGGCATCCTCACGTGGGTCGTGCAGGTCGTCCACGAGCACCGGATCGCGTCCCACCAGCTCGACTCCCGGGTCCTGGTCGCCCGGATGCGCACCCTCGAGGTCGAGCGCGCCACCACGGAGCGCCGGCCCGGACCCATCGGCAAGCATCGGCGGACGGGATCGTGAGCGACAGCCTCGTCGAGCAGCTGCGCGCCCTCGAGCTCGAGCTCGAGGCCTCCGAGTCGCAGGTGGACCGGGCCATCACCACGGCGACCCGGACGGCCGTCCTCGCCGCCCTCCTCGTGCTCCTCGGGGTTGGCATCGGGCTGGCCTCCCTCCTCTAGACCGGCGACCGGCAGCGGGACGGCTGCCCGGTGGCGGGGTGTCGATTCGAGCGGTGTCGGCACGGCGTCCTACGGTCGTGACATGCGGTTGCTCCACACCTCCGACTGGCACCTCGGGCGCACGCTCCACGGCGTGAACCTCCACGAGGCGCAGTCGGCCGTGCTCGAGCGCATCTGCGACCTCGTCGAGGACCCGCCCGACGGCATACCCATCGACGCGGTCCTCGTCAGCGGCGACGTCTACGACCGCGGGGTGCCGCCCGTCGAGTCGGTGCGACTGCTCGAGTGGACGCTGAGCCGGCTCGCGCAGGTGACGACGGTCGTCGTCACCTCGGGCAACCACGACTCCGCGATCCGGCTCGGCTACGGCGCCGGGCTCTTCCGCGACCGGATCCGGATGATCACCGATCTCAGCCTCATCGACCTGCCCGTCCTGGTGCCGGGCAGCGACGGTGTGACCGTCGCCGTCTACGGCATCCCCTACCTCGACCCCGACCACGCGCGGAGCGCCCTCGCGTCCGGCGGTGATCTCCTCCCGCGCTCCCACCAGGCCGTCGTCACCGCCGCATGCGACCGGGTGCGCACCGACCTGGCCGGACGTCCCGGGGTGCGCAGCGTCGTCATGGCCCACGCGTTCGTCGCCGGCGCCGACCCGAGCGACTCCGAGCGCTCGATCATGGTCGGGGGCGTCGACCGGGTGGCGGGCACGGCCTTCGCCGGCATCGACTACGCCGCCCTGGGGCACCTGCACGGCCAGCAGGCACCGCAGGGCGCGGCCGGTTCCGTCGTGCGCTACTCCGGCTCGCCGCTGCGCTACTCGTTCTCCGAGCAGGACCACACCAAGGTCGTGCTGCTCGTCGACCTGCCTGCCACCGGCGAGGCGGTCGTCACCCCCGTCGTGATCCCGCAGCCACGCGCCATGGCCTCCCTCCGCGGACACCTGGAGCAACTGCTCGCCGACCCGGCGCACCACGGCCACGAGGACAGCTGGGTGCGCGTCACGATCACCGACCGGGTGCGTCCCGACGCCCTGATGGACCGGATCACCTCCCGGTTCCCGCACGCCCTGCAGGTCTTCCACGAGCCGGAGGGCGCGATCGACCGGGGCCGCGGCGGCACCTCGGTCGCCACCGAGCGAGACCCGCGCGAGCTCGGGTCCGACTTCATCGCCTACGTCACCAAGACCGAGGCGAGCGACGGCGAGGTCGACGTCTTCGCCGCCGGCTACGAGGCGGCCCTCGCGGCGGAGCGCCGCGCCGAGTCCGGCGAGGTGGCCTGATGCAGCTGCACCACCTGTCGATGACGGCCATCGGGCCCTTCGCCGGCACCGAGACGATCGACTTCAGCACCGTCGGCCGGGCGGGCCTCTTCCTGCTCGAGGGACCGACCGGCTCGGGCAAGTCGACGATCATCGACGCCATCACCTTCGCCCTCTACGGCAAGGTCGCCCAGGCATCGGCCGACGTCGAGCGGATCCACTCCCACCACGCCGACCCCCGCGACGTCCCGGTCGTCGTCCTCGTCTTCGAGACCCAGTCGGGGATCTACCGGGTGCGCCGGACGCCCCGCTTCGAGCGGCCCAAGTCCCGCGGTGACGGGACCACGACCCAGCAGCCCACGGTCAAGCTGTGGCGGATCGCCACCCCCGACGACCTCAGCGGCGGCGAGCTGCTCTCGACCTCCATCGGTGACTGCGACGACGAGATCACCCGTGCGGTCGGCCTGACCCGCGACCAGTTCGTCCAGACCGTGATCCTTCCGCAGGGTGAGTTCGCGACCTTCCTGAGGGCGAGGTCGGAAGACAAGGGCAAGCTGCTCGAGAAGGTCTTCGGCACCGACTTCTTCCGGCGCGTGCAGGTCGAGGTCGTCGAGACCGGGCGGGCGGCCTCCGCCCGACGACAGGCCGCGGTCGACGAGATCGCGGACGCCGTCCGCGCGCTCGCCGTCTCGGCGAGCCTCGACCCCCTGCGGCGCGACGCCCTGCTCGCCGTGAGCCGCGAGTCCCCCGAGAGCCTGCCCGCCGAGCTGACCCAGGTCGTCGACGAGCTCGTGACGACCGAGCGCCACGCCACCAAGCGCAGCCGCGAGGCGATCGCCGAGTACCAGCAGATGGCCGACATGGTGGGCGATGCCCGCCTGCGGATGCAGCGCCGCGAGCGGCTGCTCGACCTCCAGCGCCGCGACGAGGACCTCGGCCGACGAGCGGTGCACTTCCGCGAGCTCGGCGAGGCCGTCGCCCGGGCCCGCCAGGCCCGGCCCGTCGCGGGCGCGGTGCGCACCCTCGCCAAGTCCGAGGCCACCCTCAAGCGGGCCGAGGCGGCCCTCGCCCGAGCCCGGGGGCGGGTCGAGCCCGACCACCGCGACGACGAGGTGGCGACGCTCCGCGAGACCGCGACGCGCTGGCGCGAGACGATCGGGGCCCTCACGGGGGCCCTCGAGACCGAGGCCGGGCTCCCGGCCAGGACCGCCGAGCAGTCCCGGCTCGACGTCGACGCCGGCCGGTGCCGCGCGACGATCACCGCGGTCGCCGCCGAGCTGGCCGCGCTGCCGAGCCAGATCGCCGCGCAGGAGACGGCCCTGTCGGAGGCCCGGCGGCTCGTCGCGCTCGTCGAGCCACGGACCGCGGAGGCCGCCCGTGCCCGTGGACGTCTCGAGGCAGCGGTCGCCCACGACACGGAGCTCGTGCGCGTCACGGTTCGCGTGCGGGAGGCGACCGAGCGGCTGCAGCACGTGCAGGACCACGAGCAGGTGCTGTCCCAGCTGCGCCGGGCCCGCATCGACGCCATCGCCGGCGAGCTGGGTCTCACCCTCGTCGACGGCGAGGCCTGTCCGGTCTGCGGCGCCACGGACCACCCCGTGCCGGCCCGGCCCACCGACGACGCGGTGACCGCCGAGCAGGTCTCGGCCCAGGAGGACCGGTTGGTCCTGCTCCATCGTGACGCCGAGGCCGCCACCGAGCGGCTCACCGCCGCCCGGTCCGCACAGGCAGAGCTCGCCGTCCGCGCCGAGGGTCTCGACGTCGAGCAGGCCCGACGGGCGTCCGAGGCGGCGGCGGCCGCGCTGACGGAGGCCGTCGCAGCCGAGCCGGCGGCGCAGGCCGGCGCGAGACTCCTCGATGCGCTGCGCGCTGCCGACGACACCCTGACCGAGCGGGCCGCCGGTGCCGGAGCCGACCTCGCCCGACTCGAGCAGGCGAGCACCGACCTCACCGCGCGTCTCGACCGCGAGCTCACCGAGGTGACGGCCGCGCGGGCCGGCCACCCCAGCGTGGCCGAGCGCCGCTCCGAGCTCACCAGCGCCGTCACCTGCCTCGACGAGCTCGTCGAGGCGATCGGGGTGCGGGACACGGCGCGGCGCGCCGTCGAGGAGGACGAGGCCTCTCGGGACGCCGACCTCGAGCAGGCCGGCTTCGCCACCCTCGGCGACTGGGTGACGGCCGACCGCCCGGCCGAGTGGATCACGCAGACGACCACCGAGATCGAGGCCTTCGAGCAGGAGTGCACCCGGGTCAAGGCCGGGCTGTCCGGGCCCGAGCTGGCCGACGTCCAGCTCGACGCCCTGTTCGACGACATCGACCAGCTCATCGCCCTCGAGCGCGTGGCCAAGGTCGAGATGGAGACGGCGGGCACCGAGCTCGGCAGCATCCGCCACCAGGTGACGCGCAGCCGCACCCGGGTGGGAGAGATCACCGCTGCGATGCAGCGCAACGCGGCGATCATCGCCGAGACCGCCGACGCCGTGCGGGTCGGGCTGCTCGTCGCCGGCTCGGGGGAGAACCAGCTCAACCTCGACCTGGCCAAGTACGTCCTCATCCGCCGCTTCACCCAGGTGCTGTCGGCGGCCAACACCGAGCTGGCCCGCTTCTCCGGAGGGCGCTACTCCCTCGAGCACACCGACGCCAAGAAGGGCAACGCCAAGTCCGGCCTCGGGGTGCGGGTCCACGACCTGCACACCAACCAGGTCCGCGAGGTCGGAACCCTGTCCGGTGGGGAGACCTTCTACGTCTCCCTCTCGCTCGCCCTCGCGCTCGCGGAGGTCGTCCGGTCCGAGGTCGGCGGCGTCGACCTCGGCACCCTCTTCGTCGACGAGGGCTTCGGCACCCTCGACCCCGACGTGCTCGACGACGTCATGCAGACCCTCGAGGGCCTGCGCGCCGGTGGCCGCACCGTGGGCGTCGTCAGCCACGTCACCGAGCTGAAGTCCCGGGTGGCCGACCGCATCGAGGTCATCGTCCGCGACGACCACACCTCGACGATTCGGGTCACCGCCTAACGCGCGAACGGTCCACCCCTACGATCCTCACCATGGGTCTCCTCGCCAGCATCCTCATCGGGCTCGCCGCGATGTTGCACGTCGTCATCTTCTGGATGGAGTCGGTGGCCTGGACCCGCCCGGAGGTCTGGAGCCGGTTCGGGGTGCCCGACCAGGCCCAAGCCGACGCGACCCGGCCGATGGCCTACAACCAGGGCTTCTACAACCTCTTCCTCGCACTCGGCGCGGCGCTCGGGCTCCTGCTCTGGTGGACCGGTCACGAGACCGCGGGCCGCGCCCTCGCCCTCTTCTGCTCCGCCTCGATGGTGCTCGCGGCGGTCGTGCTCGTCACCACGGGCAAGGGCTACCTGCGGGCGGCGGTGACCCAGGGCACCCTCCCCCTGCTCGGGTTCGTCGCCATGGTCGTGGCCTGACCCGCACCGGGCCCGCCCACCCGCCTCAGCCGGTCGGGTCGGACCGGGTCGTCTCCGGGCGGCGACCGACGACGTTGAGGGCGACGACGACGAGACCCACGACCGCCGCGCCCGAGGCGAGCGAGCCGTAGCCGAGGTGGTCGACGACGAGGCCGGCGACGGCACCCCCGAGGGCGCCGGACAGGCCCATGACGACCTCCGAGAGCCCCTGCGTCGCCGGCCGTTCCTGGGAGGTCACAGCCCCGACGAGCATCGTCGAGCCGGAGATGAGGGTGCACGACCAGCCGAGCCCGAGCAGCAGCAGCGCGAGCAGGAGCAGCGGGGACCACCCGGTCATCGACCGTGACGCGAGCAGGGCCGCGGCGGTGAGGACGAGGCCACCGGTCACCGCGACCGGGCGTCCGCCCCAGCGGTCGACGGCGGCCCCGACGACGGGGGAGAACGCATACATCCCGACGATGTGCACCGAGATGACGAAGCCGATGACCTCGAGCTCGGCGTGGCCGGCCACCATGTGCAGGGGCGTCATCACCATGACGCTCACCATGACGACGTGGCCCAGGGCCGTCGTCAGCACGCCGAGCCGGGCGCCCGCCCGGGCCCGGACGACGCGCAGCCCCCGGGTCAGCGACCCGTCGTGGTCGGCGGCCACGTCGTCCTCGTGCCCGCCGAAGTCGACGGCGCCGAGCGGGGGGACCCCCGGCGCCCCGATGCCCTCCCCGGTATGCCGCTCGGCCGCCTCCGCGGCCTCGGCGGCCTCGGCGGCCTC
>JBDSSS010000127.1:0-3118 GCA_039928615.1 Terracoccus sp.
GTCCACCTCATCATCCAGCAGTCGCGCCTGCGCGACGGGACGAGGCGGATCACCGCCATCAGCGAGGTCGCGGGCATGGAGTCCGACGTCATCACCCTCCAGGACATCTTCGCCTTCGACTACAGCGCCGGGCACGACGACAACGGCCGCTTCCTCGGCAGCCTGCAACCGACCGGCATCCGGCCCAAGTTCAGCCAGGACCTCGCCGACCACGGCGTGGACCTGCCCAACACCTTTTTCGTGCGGAGCCGTCCGTGAGAGGAGCCACCGTGCGCCGCGTCGTGGCGGTGGCGGTCGCCGCAGTGGCGCTCGTGCTCCCCGGGGCGTCGCTCGCCGTCGCCGCCGACCCGGTGACGGTTGGGATCAGTGACCTCACCGCCTCGGGCTCGACCCTCACGGGCGTGCTGACCCTGCGCAGCCGGTCCGCGGTGCGGGTGGACGCCGGGTCGCTCAAGGCTCGCGTCGACGGCCAGGACGCACCGATCTCGATCACCCAGGCCCCGATGGTGGGTCGACGCGCGATGCTCGTCATCGACACGAGCGGGTCGATGAAGCTGTCCGGTATGGCCACGGTGCGCGCCGCCACGGCCCAGTACCTCAAGGACGTGCCCGCCGACGTCCTCGTCGGGGTCGCCACCTTCTCCGACACCGCGGGTGTCGACCTCGCGCCAACGGCCGACCGGCCCGCGGTGCAGCGGGTCGTCAACGGTCTCGCGGCGCGCGGGGACACGAGCCTCTATGCCGGGATGCGCAGCGCCATCTCCGCCCTCGGGCCGAAGGGTGACCGCAGCATCGTGCTGCTCAGTGACGGGGCCGACACCAAGGACAAGGCCAAGGAGCAGAGCCGGCTCGCCGTGACCGCGGCGCTCAAGGCCGCCGGGGTGCGCACGGACGTCGTCCAGTTCCAGACCACCGACCCCGAGGCCGTCGTCGCCTTGCGCGGCTTCGCCGGCGCCAACGGCGGTTCGGTCGTCGCCGCGGGCGACACCGCTGCCGTGACAGCCGCCTTCCGGGACTCGGCCAAGGCGCTGGACTCCCAGGTGGAGTTCACCATCAACGCGCCGGCCGGCCCGACCAAGGCGCACGCGGTGACGCTCACCGGCACGGCCGGGTCACAGCCGTTCGCGTTCTCGCGCACGCTCGACTTCGGGGATGCCGCTGCGGTTCCCACCCCGACGCCCTCGGCCCCGGCACCGGCGCCCGCCCCGGCGGCCCTCCCGCCGCTCGGCCCGCTGCCGACGGTCGCCTCGCAGGACTGGCTGCCGTGGGTCGCGTCCGGTCTCGTGGCCCTCGCCCTCTTCGCCCTCGGCACCGCGGTCGTGCTGCCCAGCCTGCAGACCCGGAGGGAACGCCGGGTCGCTGCCGTCGAGTCCTACGTCATGCCGTTGGGAACCGCCATGGCCCACGGTCGAGCCCGACAGACGCCGGTGACCGAGCAGCTCACCGCCTTCGGCGACCGGGTCATGAAGGACCGCAAGGGCACCGAGGGGACGATGTCGCTGATGGAGCGCGCGGACCTGCCCTTCCGGGCGGGGGAGTGGTTCATCGTCCATGTCTGCACCGGAGTCGTCGCCACCGCCCTCGTCTTCGTCGTGATGCGGGGGGCTGGACCGCTCGGCCTGCTCATCGCGCTCCTGATGGGCGGAGGCCTCGGCTTCGCCCTGCCCACCGTGGCGCTGCGATTCCTCGCCGCTCGGCGCGCGAAGAAGTTCGAGCGGGTCCTGCCCGACGTGCTCATGCTCGTCGCCACGAGCCTCCGGAGCGGGTTCGGGCTCCCGCAGGCGCTCGACGCCGTGGCCCGCGACGCGGCCGAGCCGGCCGCCAAGGAGTTCTCGAGGGCACTGGCGGAGACGCGGATCGGGACGGACGTCTCCGACGCCCTCACCCACATGGCCGACCGGATGGACAGCACGGCGATGCGCTGGACCGTGATGGCGATCCGCATCCAGCGCGAGGTCGGTGGCAACCTGGCCGACACGCTGCTGACGACGGCCAAGACGCTGCGCGAGCGTGAGGGCCTGCGACGCATGGTGGCCACGCTGTCCGCCGAGGGCAAGCTCTCGGCATACATTCTCGTCGCCCTCCCGATCGGGCTGTTCGGCTACATGTGCATGGTCAACTACGAATACGTGAGCCTGCTGTGGAGCAACGCCCTGGGTATCGCGATGCTCGTGGCGACCATCGTCATGCTGGGCATCGGCATCTTGTGGATGCGCAAAGTCGTGCAGATCGAGGTATGAGCAGATGACATCCGTCTACATCGGCGTGGGGCTGCTCGGCGTCGCCATCGTGGTCGCCGTTCTCGTGCTCGTCGAGAGCTCCGCGGGCCCGACCGGGGTCGCCAAGTCCCTCGCGCTCATCGACTACGCCGCGGGCGACCGCTCGGTCTCGAAGATCGAGCTGGGTGCCAAGGACCGGCTCGTCGGGCCGTTCCTCGACCGGACGAGAAAGCTCGCCTTCGCCCTGTCGCCGGCCGACTCCGGGGCCCGGATCGCCCGAATGCTCGACCGGGCGGGCAACCCCGCCCCGTGGACCCCGGAACGGGTCATGGGCACCAAGGGCGCGGCGCTGCTTCTCGGCGTGGGGCTCGGTTTCGCGACGGGCTCGCTCACGATCTCGGGCCTGCTCTTTGCCCTCCTGCTGGGCGGGGCCGGCTTCTTCGTGCCCGACCTGCTCATCTACAACATCGCGCTGAAGCGGCAGCAGGAGACCTCGAAGGGGCTCGCCGAGGCGCTCGACATGTTGACGGTCTGCGTCGAGGCCGGTCAGGGCTTCGACGGAGCGCTGATGCAGGTCTCGCGCAACGTCGAGGGCCCGATCTCGGGAGAGTTCGCCCGGGTCCTCTCCGAGATCCAGATCGGCAAATCGCGGGGCGAGGCCTTCGCCGCGATGGGCGACCGTGTCACTCTGCCTGAGGTCAAGAACTTCACCACGGCGCTCGTCCAGGCCGATCGCCTGGGACTCCCGATCGGCGCTGTGCTGCGCGAGCAGACCTCATCGATGCGCCTCATCCGCAAGCAGAAGGCCGAGGAGAAGGCGCAAAAGGTCACTGTCAAGATCCTCTTCCCCCTGATGCTCTGCATCCTGCCGGCGCTCTTCATCGTCGTCATCGGGCCCG
>JBDSSS010000128.1:0-39729 GCA_039928615.1 Terracoccus sp.
AGGGGAGGCCCGGACCGTGGGAGCCTGGCTGGCCGTCGCGCTGAGGGCCGACGATGCGAGGCAACCGACGACGCCAGCAGCCGTCACGGCTGCGCGGAGAGAGTTCATGTCCGTATCATCCGCCTTCGGCGGGGTGCGACACGAGCATTTCCGGTCACGCGTCGTGCTGGGAGGGTGGACGTGAAGGGACTCGAACCCCTGACCTCTCGCGTGTGAAGCGAGCGCTCTAACCAGCTGAGCTACACGTCCGGGCGCTCCACCGACAGGGCCGGAGCGACGAGGGAACAATAGCCGGTCCCGCCGCAGCGGTGGAAATCGGGCCCACGGTCGCCGACAGACCGCCCTACGGCTTGCGCCAGACGGAGACGTGGCTCGTGCTGTCCGAGGTGAAGGGAGAACCGTCCCAGTCCGCTACCCGGCGCTCCAGGCCCATCCCGGCCAGCTGGGCCATGAGGTCGCACTCCGCGGGCCACAGGTAGCGGAAGTTGGTGGTGCCGTGGCGGATCGACCCGTCCGGAGCGGTCATGTAGTGGTGTGAGGTGCCCTGCTGGGTCGCGAGGTCGTAGGTGTCGAAACCGATGTGCCGGTCACCGATGTCGAACGGCACCGCCACCTGACCGGGAGGGAAGCGGCGCAGAGGCGGCACCCAGAGCTCGATGACGAACCGCCCTCCCGGCCGGAGGTGGCGGGCGGCGTTGGCGAAGCAGGAGACCTGCTCCGCCTGGGTGCGCAGGTTGCCGATCGTGTTGAAGACGAGGTACACGAGGGTGAAGTCGCCGTCCACCACCGTCGTCGCCATGTCGCCGACGGTGACCGGAAGCGTCGCCGCGTCGACCTTGGTGCGCAGCTGCGCGACCATCGGCTCCGACAGCTCGATACCGGTGACGGGGACACCTCGTCGGAGCAGGGGTATGCCGATCCGCCCTGTCCCGATGGCCAGCTCCAGCGCCGGTCCCTCCCCCGCCAGCCCGGCGAGGAAGTCGACCGTGGGCTCGACGACCCCGGGGGCGAACATGTCGGCGGACGACTCGTCGTAGTCCTGCGCGGTGCGCACGTCCCAGAGGTCGCTGCTCGTCATACCGAGCAGCCTGCCCAGCCCCGCGGCCCGTGTCGACCGGTTATCGCAGGCACTGCTCCCTCAGGCAACGCACCCGCAGCCCCGGTGCACCGTCAGTCGACGGCGGGCAGCCGGGTCAGCAGGTCCGCGGCCCACCCGGGCACCAGGGACGGCACGCCCTGCCAGACGAGGTAGGCCCAGATGAGGAGCCAGACGACGGCGAGGGTCCCCAGCGCGACGATGCCTCGGACCCACAGCGGCTGGGTCATCACCCAGGTGTTCCATCCGCGCACGTGGTGGCGCGCGAAGTCGAGTAGTCGCTGGGCGAACTCGAACTCGCTCGAGAGGATGAGCAGGCCGGCGAACACGACGAGCCAACCGGGTCCCGGGGCCGGCACCATGATCAGGCCGATGACCGTGACCACACCCCCGACCAGACCGACGCCGATGCGCCAGGCGAGGTGGGTGACGGGGTTCTGTCGCAGCCGGGCCCGCCAGGCCCAGCGGTCCTCGTCGGCGTCGAGCGTCGGGTTGGGGTCGGAGTAGTCGACCGGCTCCCGGTCGCGCCCGTCGAGGCGCCCTCGCGGGTCCGCGCTCACGGGTCCGGGTCCAGACCGGCGTTGGCGCGGAAGAGCTCGAGGAGGGTCGTGCTCACCGGGTGGGCAGGAGGCAGAGCCCGGTCGTCGATGGCCGTGATCGGCAGGACGTCCTTGGTCGAGCTCGTGATGAAGACCTCGTCGGCGCGCTGGAGGACGTCGAGCGGCAGGGGCTCCTCCTGGATGGCGATCCCCGCCTCCCGGCCCCATTCGATGACGAGCTCGCGGGTGATGCCGGGGAGCAGGCCGGAGTCGGTCGGCGGCGTCAGGACGACCCCGTCGACGACGACGAAGATGTTGCTGCCGGTGCACTCGCACAGCTCCCCGCGGGTGTTGGCGAAGACGGCCTCGATCGCACCGGAGCGCTTGGCCCGGGCGAGCGCGACGACGTTCTCGGCATACGACGTGGTCTTGAGGCCGGCGACGGCGGACCGCTCGTTGCGCACCCACGGCACGACGGCAAGGGTCCCGGAGGCCGGCGGCCTCGACTGCGGTGCGGCGACCACGATGTAGGTCAGGCGCGAGTCGGAGCGGTCGGAGCCGAGCGGCCCGAGCCCGCCGGTCACGCTGTAGCGCAGCCGACCGAAGTCGAGGGGCGGCCCGTCGAGCACCGCCTTGACCCCGGCGTCGACGACCGAGAGGTCGACGGCGGGCAGGCCGAGGCCGTCGGCCGAGTGGAGCAGCCGTCGGTGGTGCCGGGCCAGGGCGAAGGGGGTCCCCCTGTCGATCTTGGCCGTCTCGAAGACCGCGTCACCGACGGTCACCGCGTGGTCGAGGGCCGACACCGACGGCCCGTCGGGATCGACGAGGTCACCGTTGACCCACACCCGGACTGCTGCGTCACTCATCCGCGCCCCACCCCTTTCGTCGGGTTCATGGTGTCACAGTGCCCGCCGCGAGGCCGACGAGCCGCGCGGCCTTGAGCTCGGTCTCGACCCACTCCCCGGCCGGGTCGGACGCCCAGGTGATGCCGGCGCCCGTGCCGAAGCGCAGCCAGCGACGGCCCCGGTCGTCGTGCTCGGCCCAGAAGGTGCGGATCCCGACCGCGAGCTCCGCCTCCCCCGTGTCGCCGTCCACCCAGCCGACGGCTCCGCAGTAGGGCCCGCGTGGCGCGGTCTCGAGGTCGGCGATCGCGGCGAGGGCGCTCGACTTGGGCGCGCCCGACACCGACCCCGGCGGGAAGGACGCGGCGAACACCTCGGGCCAGGCGACCTCGTCGCGCAGCTCCCCGCTCACGCTCGAGACGAGGTGGACGAGACCCGGGTGCGGCTCGAGGTCGCAGAGCCGGTCGACGCGCACCGTGCCCGGCCGGCAGACCGCGGACAGGTCGTTGCGGACGAGGTCGACGATCATGACGTTCTCGGCCCGGTCCTTCGGCAGCATCTGCGCCGCCGTCGGGGCCGTCCCCTTGATCGGGCTGCTCACCAGCCGTCCACCCTGCCGGGAGAGATAGAGCTCCGGGGAGGCCGACACGACGTCGAGACCCGCGTCGGCGCAGCGGATGCGAGCGGCATACGGTGCCGGATTTCCCTGTCGCAGAATGCCGTCCAGCCCATCGAGGTCTGCTTCGGGCTGGAGGGCGTGGCTGAGGACGCGGCAGATGTTGACCTGGTAGACCGACCCCGCCGCGATCCGCTCACGCACCTGTTCGACGGCCGAGACGTAGGCAGTCTCGTCGAGCGAGGTGTCCCAGTGCCGGTCGAGGGGCACCCACGGCGCTGGGCCCCGCTCCCCCGCACCTGCGTCTCCGGCGTCCCCGCGGACGACATCCGAGAAGCGCACCGCGGTGACCGCGCCCTCGAAGGTCGCGACGACGGCCCAGAACCCCGGTCCCGAGATGGCCTCCATGGCGTCCGCGCCGTGTCGCACGTCGGTGACGAGCCGGGCCTGCCGACGAGCGAAGCGGGCATGGTCCACCCCGTGATCCTAGGGCCGACAGGCTGTAGACCCTCAGACGGCGAGCGCCTTCTCCACGTCGTCGGTGAGCTTGGCCGGCTCGGTGTTGGGGGCGTAGCGGGAGATGACCGCGCCGTCCCGCCCGACGAGGAACTTCGTGAAGTTCCACTTGATCCGGGAGCCGAGCAGGCCGCCCTTCTCCGACCGGAGCCACTCGTAGACGGGGTGCGCGTCGTCGCCGTTGACGTCGACCTTGGACATCATCGGGAAGGTGACGCCGTAGTTCTTCTGGCAGAACTCGCCGATCTCCTCCTCGCTGCCGGGCTCCTGCCCACCGAACTGGTTGCACGGGAAGCCGAGGACGGTGAGGCCCTGCTCGCGGTAGGTCTGCCACAGCTCCTCGAGACCGGCCAGCTGCGGGGTGAAACCGCACGCGCTGGCCGTGTTGACGACGAGCACGACGCGCCCCTCGTAGTCGGCGAGCGAGCGCTCCTCGCCGTCGATGGTGGTGGCGCTGAAGTCTCCGAGCACGGTCACGTGGTCCTCCTGGGTGGTTTTCGCGTCGTTCGATGCCGTCCGGCCGGACGGATGGGAGCCGCTCCCGCGCACCGAGGGGTATGCCGCTCAGCCCGCAGCGTCATCATCCCCCGGTTCCGGTGGGGCGGGCGCTCCGTCGCTCTCGTCCCGCTCGGCCCACTCGAGCAGGGGGGCGAGGTCGAAGACCGCCTCGTCGATGCCGTCGTGCAGGTCGCCGAGGGCCGCGAACCGGGCCGGCATGGTCGCGATCGTCAGGTCCTCCGGCTCGACGTCGGCCACCTCGTCCCACGTGATGGGCGCCGACACCGTCCCGCGCGGGTTGCCGCGGACGCTGTAGGCGGCGGCCATCGTGTGGTCCCGAGCGTTCTGGTTGTAGTCGACGAACAGGTCGCTGGGTGACCGGTCCTTGCGCCACCACGTCGTCGTCACCTCGTCGGGCAGCCGCCGCTCCACCTCACGGGCAAACGCGAGCGCCGCCCGGCGGACGTCGGTGAACCCGTGGTCGGGGGCGATCCGGACGTAGACGTGCAGGCCCGACCCGCCGGAGGTCTTGGGCCAGCCGACGGCGCCGAGCTCGTCGAGGATCTCGTGCGTCGTCTGGGCGGCTCGACGCACCGTGGCGAAGGAGCACTCCGGCATCGGGTCGAGGTCGATCCGCCACTCGTCGGGCCGCTCGGTGTCGGCCCGCCGGGAGTTCCAGGGGTGGAACTCGACCGTGGACATCTGCACGGCCCAGATGACGTCGGCGAGGCGGGTCACGCAGAGCTCGTCGGCGTGCAGGCCGTAGCGCGGGAAGTGCAGCCGGACGGTCTCGACCCAGGGTGGCGCGCCGGCCGGGAGCCGCTTCTGGTGCACCTTCGGGCCGTCGACCCCCTTGGGAAAGCGGTGCAGCATGCAGGGCCGCTCGCGCAGGGCGCGGACGATGCCGGGGCCGACGGAGAGGTAGTAGTCCACGAGGTCGCGCTTGGTCTCACCGCGCTCGGAGAAGTAGACCCGGTCGGGGCTCGAGAGCCGCACCGTGCGGTCGTCGACCTCGATCTGCTCAGCGGGGGCCTTGCTCGCAGCTGCCATGCCGGCCAGCCTACGGACGACGGGGGCGGCGGAGCGCCCCTAGGCTGTGCCGCATGCGCGCCCGTGACATGAACGAGGAATACCCGATCATCGACCTCGACGCCGACGCGCTGAGCGCCGCCCAGCTCATCGTCGAGCGACGGCTGCCGGGGGTCGTGGTGACCGACGCCAAGGGCAAGCCCCAGTCAGTGCTGCGGTCCTGGCAGGTGGTCCAGTTCATCGTCCCCGGCTACGTCCAGGACGACCCGCAGCTCGCGGGGGTGCTCAGCGAGATGAGCGCCGACCGACTCTGCGCACGCCTCAGCGGCAAGACGGTGCGCTCGCTGCTCCCCCGGGACGCCGAGGAGCTCCCCTGCGTGGACGCGGATGACACGATCATCGAGGTCGCCGCCATGATGGCCCGGCTCCGGTGCCCGCTCGTGGCCGTCATGGACGGTGACCGGCTCATCGGTGTCGTCACGGCGTCGCGCCTGCTCCAGTTCGCCCTCGGACTCCAGCAGTGACGGCGGCGCCCACCACGGTGGGGTGCGCCGCTCCCACGCCTCCCCACACCGGAGGACCGCAGTGACCCCGATCATCGCCGTCACCGTCTTCGTCGTCGCCTACGTCTTCATCGCGACGGAGAAGATCCCCAAGATGGTGGCCGCCCTCGGCGGGGCCGGCGTCGTGCTAGCCCTCGGTGTGGTCGGCTCAGAGGACGCCTTCTACTCGAAGGAGTCCGGCGTCGACTGGGACGTCATCTTCCTGCTTCTGGGGATGATGATCATCGTTGGGGTGCTGCGGCGCACCGGCGTCTTCGAGTACATCGCGATCTGGGCCGCCAAGCGGGCCAAGGGGTCACCCCTGCGGATCATGGTGCTGCTCGTCATCATCACCGCGACGGCCTCGGCGTTCCTCGACAACGTCACGACGGTGCTGCTCATCGCGCCGGTCACGCTCCTCGTGTGCGACCGGCTCGACATCAACCCGGTGCCCTTCCTCATCGCCGAGGTCCTCGCCTCCAACATCGGCGGCGCTGCGACCCTCATCGGGGACCCGCCCAACATCATCATCGCGAGCAAGTCCGGGCTGTCGTTCAACGACTTCCTGCTCAACCTCGGCCCGATCGTGCTCATCGAGATGTTCGTCTTCGTGCTCATCCTGCCCCGGGTCTTCAAGGGCTCCTTCGAGGTCGACCCGGCCCGCGTCGCGGACGTCATGGAGCTCGACGAGAAGGAGGCCGTCAAGGACCATCGTCTCCTGCTCAAGTGCGGCATCGTGCTCGGAGCCGTCTTCGTGGCCTTCATCGCCAACCCGGTGCTCCACATCGAGCCCTCCGTCGTGGCGCTGCTCGGCGCCGGGGTGCTCGTCGTCATCTCCAAGAGCAAGCCGAGGCAGTACCTCGCGAGCGTCGAGTGGGAGACGCTGCTCTTCTTCGCGGGCCTGTTCATCATGATCGGGGCGCTCGTGAAGACCGGCGTCGTGTCGGCCCTGGCCGAGAAGGCCGCCGCGGCGACGGGGGGCAACGCCCTGCTCGCGGTCATGCTCATCCTCGGGGTGTCGGCACTGCTGTCGGGGTTCATCGACAACATCCCCTACGTCGCCACGATGGCGCCGCTCGTGCTCGCCCTCACCAACGACATCCCGGACCCCAGCCACTCCGAGGCCCTCTGGTGGGCCCTGGCCCTCGGCTCGGACTTCGGTGGCAACATGACGGCCATCGGCGCGAGCGCCAACGTCGTGGCTCTGGGGATCGCAGCCCGAGCCGGGTCGCCGATCTCCTTCTGGGAGTTCAGCCGCAAGGGCGCCGTCGTCACGCTGATCACGGTGCTCGTCGCCGCGCCCTACCTGTGGCTGCGCTACTTCGTCCTCGCCTGAGCCGGCCGTCCCAGGGACCCACGAACCCCAGGCACGGACTGACGCAAGAGGCCCCCGATCGGTGATCGGGGGCCTCGTGTCGCGGAGCGGACGACCGGGCTCGAACCGGCGACCTCAACCTTGGCAAGGTTGCGCTCTACCAACTGAGCTACGTCCGCGCACACACTCACAGGGATGCATCCCGGTGGTGCGAGGACGAGAGTAGCGGACCACCTCCCCGGGGGTGAAACCCGGTGTCCCGACAGGGAGGTGGCCGACCCACCGGCTCAGCCGCAGGGCTCGAGCGCGGCGATCTGCGGACGCAGGCCGCTGCCTCCGGTCCCCTTCGTGAAGGCGCAGCCGAGGGTCGGAGACGAGATGTTGGAGACGAGGTCCTCGCCAGCCGGCTTCACCCCGGTCTCGACCCAGCGGAAGAGGTCGGAGTAGGCCGAGACGATCTCCTCGCCGGTGAAGCTGCAGTGCCCCACGTCTCGGATGGCGCGCTGGACGAGCAGGTCACCCCGCCCGTTGGCCCGCACCTCCTTGGCGTAGATCTGCTCCATCTCGATCGGCACGAACAGGTCGCCCGTCGTGTGGAGGCTGAGCACCGGCACCGACGGGGTGCCGTGGATGATCGGCGCCGGCGTCGTCCCCTGCGCCTTGCGGGCCCGGTTCGAGGCCGTGACCCGCTTGATCGTCGTGTCGAGCGAGGCGAACTGCCGGCCGTACTCCGTCGCATACACGGTGTCGCTGTTCTGCGCGACCGTCCCTCGGCGGCCGGCGATGGTGCCGTCCCCCGCGGACCGGTTGAACAGGAAGCTGCCCGACTCGTTGGCCGGGCTGTGCCAGTACTGCCACGCCGTGTCGAAGGTGACGCGGTCACCGCCCGAGCCCACCTCGACGAAGCTCTTGAACTGCTGGCCGGCGGGCTTGAGGGCGAAGGCCCAGTTCGGGCCGGGGGCGTAGGACAGGCCCGCCTCGATCCGCGGGACCGTCGTGGTGGTCCAGCTCGAGGAGGGGAAGGCGTAGTCGTCGGCCCCGAGTCCGGCATACGCCGCCGCCCCCAGGCTGTAGTCGAGGAAGTAGTCGAACAGCTCGACGTCACCCAGCACGCCGCAGGCGGGCAGCGCTCCGTCGTACAGCGTCGGGTAGGTCTCGATCGCGGAGGCGGTGACGTGCCCGCCCATCGAGAAGCCGACGAGGTAGGTCTTGTCGAGCGTGCGACCGAGCACCTTCTTCATCCGCACCGTGAGGTTCTTCGTGTCGATCACCCCGATGCCCGGGTCGTAGTCGTTGCGCCGGTAGCTCGACGCCGCCCACGCGTAACCCTGGGAGATGAGGTACTGGTAGGCGGGGGGTGGTTCGACCGTGAGGTCCGAACCGGTGCCGCGGTAGCCGTGGGCGTAGACGACGAGGTCGCCGTTCCAGTTCTTCGGCACCTGGGCGATGTAGGCCGCCCCGGCGATCTGGCCCGAGATCGCGTCCTGCCCGGTTGATCGCTCCACATCGGCGACCGTTGCGGCCAGGGCCTGCTCGTCGATCCGGTAGTCAGGCCCCTGCTTGGCCGTTGCGGGGAGGCCCGTGCCCAACGTGAGGGCGAGGGCCGCTGCCGCGGCGGTGATCCATCTGCGCATCCGTGCTCCTTCGAACGGTTGGAGCAGCAGTCTCTCAGCGCGCTTCGAGTCCGTCCACGTGGACGGTGGGCACGCCGACGATGGAGTAGGTCGCCGACGCGATGGGGATGCCGGCCTCGTCGAGTCCGGCCAGGATGTCGCGGCTCATCGCGTCCTTGATCTCGCGACCTCCGCGTTGCGGCACGAGGAATCGCAGCGACAGCTCGAGCCAGCTGTCCGTCATCCGCCAGTCGACGGCCGGGGTGAGTGAGGCATCGGCCATGGCGTAGCGCGACTGCATCTCGGGGAGGGCGCGGTGGGCGTCGGGACGGCGGAGAGCAGCGGGGGTCATGACCCAGATGCCCACCACGGCCGGCGGCCCCGGGAGTAGGGCGGGCGCCCCGGGCCGAAACGCCGTCGGGTATGCCGCTGGTCCCGTCGCGCCGCTGTTACCCCGCCTTCCGGGCGGGGTTCACACCGGGCCACCCCGCGCTAGGACCGGCTGCTGGTGGGCATCTCGACGTAGACGTCGTCACCCTCGACGGTGACCGGGTAGGTGGTCAGCGACGACGGCGTCTTGCCCATCGCGATGAGCCGCCGGGTCCAGCGGGGCATCTGCCGCCCGGCGAAGCCCGGGGTCCAGTCCAGGTTGTCACCGGTTCGCAGGTCGAACCGCGAGCTGTGCCAGGGGCAGGTGACCGTCCCGTTGGCGAAGTGGCGGCCGCCGGGACCCTTGCTCAGGGAGAGCCCGAGGTGCGGGCAGCGATCGCTGGCGGCACAGACGGCCCCGTCGACCGCCCCGACGATGACGGACGTTCCCGACGCGTCGACCGTGTGGAGCTGGCCGTCGGCGAGGTCAGTGACCGACCCGATCCGAACCCGGTCCGCGTCACCCGAATGTCCGATGTTGCCTGCAGCCATGGCTCACTCCTGCTCGCGTGGTGTCCCCTCCTGCTGATCATGGGCGCAACCTCGTTGATCGGCAAGGGTTCTCGATCATCGGGGCCTCTCGTGGCCTCTTGGGGCCCCTTGTGGGCTCGCGTCAGCCGATGCCGACGAGCACCTGGACGATGATGATCTTGATGATCATCGCCACGGGGTAGACCAGGACGTATCCGAGACCGACCCTCGTGTCGAAGCCGGTCCGCTCGTCGGCGAAGGCGAGGATCGCAGGCTGGGTCTGGGCGCCCGCGAGCATCCCCGCGTGCTCCGTGCCGCCCATCCCGTGCAGGAGGCGACCGGCGAGCAGCAGCAGGACCGCTGCCAGCGTGGTCACGACGAAGCCGAGCACGGCGACCTTCCAGCCGACGTCGGAGCTGATCGCCGCGGTGATGCGCTCCCCGGCCCGCGTCCCGGCATACGCGAGGAAGGTGATCATGCCGAAGTAGGACAGCGACTGAGCGGCGCCGTTGGACATCGACGTCACGACCGGTCCGACCCGTCCGAGGCGACCGAAGACGAGGCCCGCGAGCAGCGTCCCGGCGGCTGCGCCGAGCGTGAACCCGCCACCGGGAAGGGGGATGTGGACGAGACCGAGGAGGAGGCCGATCGACAGACCGAGGGCGAAGCCGCTCGGGTTGATGTCGGACATGCCGCGGTCGGAGTCGCCGAGGAAGCGGCCCACGTCGGCCATCCGGTCGACCGGCGCCGTGACCCGAACCCGGTCGCCCATCTGGAGGCGGAAGTCGCGGGTCGCGACGAGGTCGACGTCGGCGCGGCGCACCCGGCTGATGTGGGCGCCGAAACGACCCTCGAGGTCGAGCGCCCCGACGGAGCGGCCGGCGAGCGCCGAGCTCGACACGGTGACCCGGCGGAAGTCGAGGTCCTCCCGGGCACTGACGATGTCGTGGGTGGAGCGGTGGCCGAGCTCGGCGGTGACCCGGTCGACGAGGTCGCGGGGGCCCACGACGGTGACGAGGTCGTTGGGTCCAAGGCGGTCGTCGTCGTCGGCCACCACGGTGGGGTTCGCGAAGTGACCGTGCTTGAGCCGCGAGAAGGTCAGGTGCTGGTCGTAGCGCTCCTCGATGTCGGACAGGCGCATCCCGGCGGCCAGGTCGGTGCGCACGGTCTGGTTGACGAGGGGCTCGCTCGGGGGGTCCTCGTGGCCGCGGTGGCCCAGCGACCACGCGGCCGCCAGGAGCATCCCGACGACGCCCCACAGGTAGGCGATGGAGTAGCCGACGGCAGGACCGGCCGGGTCATCGGCGAGCTGGGTCGCGGCGGCCAGCGCCGGGGTGTTGGTCAGGCCGCCCGCGAAGGTGCCGGCGACGACCGAGGGCGTCAGCCCGAGCGCCTTGCCGACGAGCACGGCCGCCGCGGCGACGACGAGGAAGGCCCCCACGACCGAGAGCATGACGGGCCAGCCACGGCGGAGGGAGGCGAAGAAGCTCGGTCCGGAGACGATGCCGATCGTGTAGGTGAACAGCACGAGGCCGAGCGTGCCGACCGTCTCGGGAACCTCGAGCACCGCACCGTTGGCGACCCCCACGGCGGAGACGGCGATGGCGGCGAAGAGCACGGCCGCCGGCCCGATCGCGACCCGGCCGACCTTGACCTGGCCGAGGAGGGCACCGAGCAGAAGCAGCAGTGCCAGGAGCAGGAGAGGTTGCTCGGCCAGGAAGGGGATCATGGCTGATCATCCCGCTCGGGGCGTGACGGCGTCGTGCCGTCCCATCCCGTCGTCTCAGGCGGTGTGCGGGGCGGGCACCAGGTAGACGGGAACGGGCGCGGACCGGAGGATCTTCGAGGCCCGTGAGCCGAGGAAGAGACGGGCGGCCGGCGCCGACGAGCTCGGGCCGACGACGAGCAGGTCGCCGTCGCTCCAGGGGACGTCCCAGATCGCCCTCCCCCACGAGGCGCCCTCACCGACGACGAGCGAGCGGGCCAGGCGCTCACCCAGGCCGGGGTCCGCCGCCCCCACCTGCGACACGAGCGACTCCCTGGTGCGGGCCACCCAGGTGTCGACGACGAGGTCGTCGGCCGACTCCTCGACCGTCCCGTAGAACCGTTTCGGGGGTCGCACCGCGAACGTGGCCGCCCGCACGCTCGCGCCGACCGCGTCCGCGAGCCGGGCACCCACGGTGGCCACGTGGGCTCCCCCGGGCGAACCGGCATACCCGATGGTGACCCGACGCAGGCGGGCGGTCGGCCCGGCTCGGTACCCCCGAGGGGCCAGCAGCACCGGCAGCGGTGCAGCGTGGACGAGCCGGTCGGTGACGCTGCCGAGGGAGATCCGGCCGAAGGCCCCCTTGCTCGACGAGCCGAGGACGATGGCCGAGGCACCGACCTCCGCGGCCAGCTCGAGCAGTCCACCGGGGATGGACGAGGCCTGGCGGACGACGAACGTCGCCTCGATGTCGGGCGGGAGGTCACTCTCGGCCTGCTCGAGGACGGACCGACCCCACTCCGTCAGCGGGCCGAGGTAGTCACCGTCGACGAGCTCGAGCATCCCTGCTGCGTGCGGTGTCGCGATGACGACCGCCACGGTCAGCGGCTCCCCGGTCGAGCGCGAGAGCACGGCGGCCAGCTCGAGGGCCGACGTGCCGCTGTCCTGGGCGGTGTAGGCGACGACGATCGTCATGGGTCACACCGGCGTCACGAGTGAGGCGGCCTCGACGTGGGTCACGGGCACCCCGAGCTCACCGGCCCGGTCGACGACCTCGAACCGTTGCCACACGGAGTCGGAGGCGGGCAGGGTCACGATGACGACCTGGTCGGGGCCGAACTCCGCGATGGCGGTCCGGAGGGCGCGCAGCGGGCGGAAGTCACCCAGGCCCCCGGTGGCGTCGAGGTGGTGCGCGGCGAGGGCGGCGAGCGTCCGGTCCAGGCGGGCCTGCGCCGCCTCCGTCGTCGCGTCCTGCACGGACACGGCGCCGTGGGTCCACGCGGTGCCCGTCTCGACCGGGCTCGCCGGGACACAGACGTAGTAGGTCGCCTTGCCGTCCGCGTCGATCCGCGTCAGCTCGCTCACCAGCTCGTCGGACTCCAGTGTCTGGTTGGCCAGCACGAGGACACGTCGCGCCTCACCGGTCTGCTCGTGCACGACACGGGCAGGCAGGCGCGCGATGCGTGCCTTGTTGACGAAGAACAGGACGATGACGATGGCGAAGGACACGAGGCTGAGGATCAGCTGGATCCGCACGTCCGCGGTCAGGCCCATCTGGACGAGGACGAGGACGATGGCGAGCGCCGTGATCACCGACAGCGCGGGGAACCACCACATCTTCACCTTGAGCGTCGAGTCATCGGCCCGGTAGCGCAGGATGATCTGCGAGATGGCGATGAGCAGGTAGACGAAGAGGATGACGGCGCCGGAGGAGTTGAGCAGGAAGGAGAACACCGTGTCGGGTGAGATGGCAGCCATGATGACGGCGAGGAACCCGACGACCGACGACGCGAGGATCGCCACCATCGGGACGCCCCGCGAGTTGACCGACACCATCGAGGCGGGAGCCTCACGCCGGGCGGCGAGGACGAAGAGCATCCGCGAGGCGGTGTAGAGGCCGGAGTTGAGGCACGACAGCACGGCGGTGAGCACGACCGCGTTCATCACCTGGTCGGCATACGGGATGCCCATCTCCTGGAAGGCCGCGACGTAGGGCGAGGCCTGCAGCGTGGTCGAGTTCCACGGAAGGATCACCGACAGTAGGAAGATCGAGCCGACGAAGAAGATGGCGATCCGGGTGATCACCGAGTTGGCGGCGCGGGAGACGGCCCGCTCGGGGTCGTTGGACTCCGCGGCGGCGATGGTCGCGATCTCGGCGCCGACCATCGAGAAGATGACCGTCACGACTCCCGCGGTGACCGCCAGGCCGCCGTTGGGGAAGAAGCCGCCCTGCGAGGTGAGGTTGCTGAAGTCGAGGTTGGCGTTGGGCCAGATCCCGAAGACGAAGAGTCCGCCGCAGACGAGGAAGACGACGATCGCGCCGACCTTGATGCCGGCGAACCAGAACTCGAACTCTCCGAAGGACGACACCGAGATGAGGTTGGTGCCCGTCATCAGGAGCATGAGGAAGAGGCTGAGCACCCACGTCGGCACGTCCGGCAGCCAGAAGTTGGCGACCTTGGCCCCGGCGACGGCCTCGAAGCCCACGACGATGACCCAGAAGTACCAGTAGAGCCAGCCGACGGAGAAGCCCGCCCAGTCACCGAGGGCCTTGCGCGCGTAGTCGGCGAACGAACCCGTCGACGGGTTGGCCACCGCCATCTCGGCGAGCATCCGCATCACCATGATGATGAGGACCCCGCACAGGGCGTAGGTGATGAACGCTCCCGGCCCCGTGTCGTGGATGACCGTGCCCGACCCGACGAACAGGCCCGCCCCGATGACACCGCCCATGGCGATCATCGTCAGCTGACGCTGGTTGAGGGCCTTCTTCAGCTCCGGACCGGGGCCGGACACCTCAGGCCCTCCGGGAAGCGTCGGACGGGCGGCGGGAACGCAGGCAACGAGACACGGGGGTACCCCTCTCGATCGGTCCGACGCGGCGGAACTGACCACGACGATCTGCCCAAAATAGCCACGCGTGGGTCATCTGTCTATGGTCGGCTGTTCCGCCGTCTATTCCCGGCCTCCCCCGCGAGTCCCTCACCCGCCACGTCCCCCTGCCGAGTCTCACCGAATGCAGACCAGGTATGAGGTGTTCTTGCTCTGCCCGACATCAGTTCGTCTGCGCCGCAGTCTGATCCGCCACACGGGCCGCCAGCTGCGCGCCCCACTGTCGGGCGCGGTCGAGCTCGCCGTCCACGAGGGGGCCGGCCGTCCCGGCCACGTAGAAGCTGTCGTGTCCGGCGGGGGCGTAGCCGAGGTGGCGCGCCATCCGGGCGGCCTTCGAGGCCGCCGACCCGGGAAGATGGCGCATCTTCTCGACCTTCGTGTCGAACGCGGCGAAGGACTGGCCGTCGGTGGCGGCCGGCAGGTCGGTGAGCCACTCGCGCAGGCCGACGTCCTCCGTGCCGCGGCTCGCGCCCTGGGTGACGGCGTCGGCGCGGGTGGACGACCTGCTGAGCGAGAATGCGTGGGTCGGTCCGCCGGCGACGATGAGGTCAACCCGTTGCTCCGGACGGGCGCTCGTGACCGGTCGCACCTCCACGTCGAGCCGATCGCGCATCCCGTCGGCGACGGCGCGAGCGATCTCCTCCGTGTTGCCGAACATCGACTCGTAGACCACGTGAGCCCTCATGACGTCTTCTCCCATCGAGTGTCTGCACACTCTTCGTGCGGATCTGGCAGGTCTTCGTGGGCCGCTGGGGCCACGGCGGGCAGGACGGTCGCGGCCGCCGCATCGCGCTCGGCCAGGACGAGTCCCGCGGACCACCCCGGCGCGCGGCCGTGCTGGGGTAGGTGGACCGCGTCGGTGTCGTGTCCGCTCCGTGCCAGGAGCCAGGCGGTCAGCGAGTTGGAGTTCCACATGTCGCCGGTGCGGAGCTCGTCCCGTCCCCAGGTGCGGGTCGGGAAGGCGGGCACGAGGTCGAGCACCTGCCTCGCCCGGGACGGGCCCGAGCTGAGGCGTCGGGGGCTGTCCACGGCCTCCGACGCGTCGGGGATGACCCCCTCCCGCCACCGTCGCACCTCGTACCGGAAGGACCGCATACGGCCGAGGGATGGCATACCGACTGCTCCCTCGCTGACGACCCCGCGGTCGAGCGCGGTGCGGTGGAGGGCCGGAGCGCTCTCGATGACGTAGCGGTGGCCGTCGAGATGCACCTCCAGGGCGGAGTGGTAGAGGTCGCGCCTCGCTCGGCGGTCGCGCCGGGCGACGAGCGCTTCGTAGAGACGGCCGTTCCAGCGCACGACGTGCCCACCCGCGCCCAGGGGGAGCCAGTACAGGTCGACCCCGTCACCGTCCGCTCGTCGCGTGCTCGCGCTCATCTCACGTCACCTCACCACCCACGCAACCACGCGCGGGGCGCACTCGGCAGAGGCGAAGGTCCTGCGTCGGGCCCGCCGAACGGGACTATGGTCGAGGGGCTGGATGTCCAGCAGGTCCGAAAAGGGCCCGGCCGTCCGCTGCCGAGCCCAGGAGCAGTCGCTCCGCGCCCGGACGACCCGGTGATCACCGTCAGTCAGGATCACCATGCACCTCGTCACCGCCCACCGTCGACCTCCCCTCGTCCGATGAGTGCAGTCAGACCGGGTCGGCGTGCACTCCGTCGGATCGTGGGAGCCGTCGTCATCGCACACGGCCTGCTCCACCTGCTCGGCGCCGCGACGGGCCGAGGATGGTTTGCCGTTCCCGCCCTCTCGGGGCCGATCGGGTCGGAAGCGCGGGTCGTCTGGCTGGTGGCGGCCGTCCTCGTCGTCGCCGCCGGCGTCCTTTTGGCGTCCTCGGCGCCGCGATGGTGGGTGGTCTCGGCCCTGGCGGCGGTCGTCTCGCAGGCGGTGATCGTCTGGTCGTGGTCCGATGCCGCTGCGGGCACCGTCGTCAACGTCGTCCTCGTCGTCGCGGCCCTCTACGGCTGGGCCGCGGAGGGCCGCCACAGCCTCGGCGCCGAGTACCGTCGCCGCGCCGCCGTCGCTCTCGCGACACCGCCCCCCGCAGCCCCGGAGCGGTGCGGACCGGTGGTGACCGAGTACGACCTCGCGGTGCTGCCGGCGTCGGTCGCGGCCTACCTGCGCCGCGCCGGCTCCCTCGGGCAACCGCGGGTCACGAGCTTCCGCGCGCACCTGCACGGACGGATCCGTGCCTCCGCGACCTCGACGTGGATGCCCTTCACGGGTGAGCAGGTCAACACCTACGGTCCGTCCTCGTGCCGCCTCTTCTCGATGGACGCGAGCCTGCGCGGTATGCCGCTCGACGTGCTCCACGTCTTCGTCGGCAGCGCCGCGTCGATGCGCGTGCGCGCCGTCTCGCTCGTGCCGATGGTCGATGCCGTCGGCCCGCAGATGGCACGCTCCGAGACGGTCACCCTCTTCAACGACCTCTGTGTCCTCGCGCCCGCTGCCCTCGTCGACGCGGATGTGGAGTGGACCGTGCTCGGTCCGGACCGGGTGCACGGGGATTTCACCCGCGGGTCCCAGACCGTGGGAGCCGACCTCGTCTTCGACGACCGGGAGGAGCTCGTCGACTTCGTCTCCGAGGACCGTCTGGCGGCCTCGCCCGACGGGAAGGTCTTCACCGCACGCCGGTGGTCGACACCCCTGGGTGACTATCGCGACGCGGACCACCGGCGGCGGCCCACTCGCGGTGACGCGCGCTGGGGCGGGACTCCCCCCGACGCGTCGTTCACCTACCTCGAGCTCACGGTGGACGACGTCGAGTACAACGTGCACGAACCACCGGCACCGGCCCTCGCGGGTGCGGGCCGCCGCCGGCCACTCCCGGAGAGGACCGCGGCCTCGACCATGAGCAGCGTGTGGCAGGCGCCGATGCACTTCGTCGTCGACACGGTGCAGGCCGGGCTCGCGCGTCACTATGTTGGCCGCTGACTCGGTGGCCCGACTCCCCCGGGTGTGGGCACTGCTCACGGTGTGCGCGGGACTGCTGTCACTTGCGGGGGTCGTCGTCGGCCTGCTCGCGCCCGGCAGCGTCGACGCCGGGAACACGTCGGTGCTCGTGGACACGGCGACAGCCCAGGACCTCACGGGTCTGGCCGTCGGACCAGCACTGGTGCTGCTGGCAGTTCGCGCGCGTCGCGGCGACCAGCTCTGCTGGCTGGTGCTGCTCGGGGTGCTTGCCTTCACCGCGTACAACTACGCGATCTATGCCTTCTCACTCTCGTTCGGCCCACTCTTCCTCCTCGGGGTCGCGACGTGGGGCCTGTCGGTCTTCGCCCTCGTCGGGGCGGCTGCAACGCTGCCCTGGTCGGCTGTCAACCTCCGTGCCGCCGGCGCCACCGCGCCGCTGCATCTGGAGGCGACCACCCTCGCGCCCGACCGAGGCCCCGGGCCGGTCGCCCACGGCTACGAGGGCGGGCAGGACGTCACCGGCGCGGACATCACCTGGGTCTGGGCCCTCGGCGGCATCACGACCAGCGGCCCGGATCTGGGCGAGTTCCTCGACGCCGCGTTCGGCGGCGGGATCGCCACGGCCGACCTCGCTACGACGACCACGACGAGTGGCGTCGAGCGGGGCCCTGAACCCGGTGACCCGGCATACCTGCTCGGTCTCGCCCGGGACCAGCTGTCGTGCGGGCCTGCCTGGGGCCAGGACTCCCGACCCCCGGCTACGTCTCCGCGGTCTGGAGGGCGGAGTCCGGCCGACAGGTCGTCATTCTGACGAACAGCTCGGACTCGGACGTCGGCGAGACCTACCGCCAGATCGCCGAGGCAGCGTTGTGCGGCTCCTGACGACCTGCCCGCCGGGGCGCCCCACCCGTCGGGTCTCCTCAGGATGCCCCGAATCACCTCGGGGAGAGCAGATTTCACCCGCATACCTCATTCGTCGCTTATGTGCACGAGGCATGTCGTCGGAAGGCTCCAGAGCGGGGGCCAAAGCCTTCGTCGAGCCTGCTCCCCGGGTGTCTATGTGGTCGGTCAGGGCTTGTCAAGCGGAGCGGAAGAAGGGCAAGGCTCATGGTGAAGGCAACGCAACGAAGAGTCCTCAGCACCCTGGCCGTCACGGGAGCGCTCGTGCTCTCGGGTGGACCGGCGATGGCCGACGGATCCCACGGAGAGTCCCACGACGACGACGGCCACCGGTCGAAGGCCTACACGTGCACGGGTGGCGACATCCCGTCCGGCAGCTACTCGCGCATCACCGTCACTGGCCTGTGCCAGGTGGCGGCCGGTGCCACCATCCGCGTGCGCGGCAACGTGTCCGTCGCCGAGGGCGCAATGCTCGACGCCCAGAGCGCGCCGTCGACGATCGTCGTCGGCGGCAACGTGACCGGAGCTCGAGGCTCCATGGTCGGCCTGGGGTGCCAGCCGCACTCTGCCACGGGCAACTCGGCGCACGAGTGCGCTCTCGACCCGACGGGTCAGTCGTCGATCACGGTCCACGGGAACGTCACGGTCACGAAGGCCGTCCTCGTGGCCCTGAACGGCATCACCGTCAGGGGCAACGTCACACTGACCGGAGGAGGTGGCGCAAACTATTGGTCGGTGAAGAACAACACGATCGGCCGCAACCTCACCGTGACCGGGCAGACGGTCGACTGGATCGGTGTCATGTTCAACAAGATCGGGAGGAACGCCACGCTGACCCACATCACCGTCAACGACGAGCACCCGGGCGCGCCCGGCGTCTACATCGTGAGCAACACCGTCGGTCGGAACCTCTCGTGTCGGGATCTGGTCCCGGGAGTCTCCGGGGGCTTCGTCCCCGGCGCCGTCAACGTCGTCGGCCGGCACGCGACCGGCCAGTGCGCTGCACTCGTCTGATCCGCAGCGCGCCGTGCGAGCACGGCTGATGCCCGCCGACAGGGCAGCCCCTGACCTGTGTCCGAGCAGGTCAGGGGTTGTCGGGTCGCGAACCGCCCGTCTCGCCACTGTCGGAGCTGTCACAGGGCTGCTGCTGTTGGTGGTGGGGTGCAGCAGCCCTGACCTCCGTGACGGGCCGGTCGCTGCCGCCTGACCGCGGTCACGGGCGTCCTGTGAACCGTGTTCCGGCTCGTGGTGGCCTACAGCAGTCGATCGAGACCCGCCTGATCCCCATTCGTCGTGTCAGTTCGATCCGGGCCCTCGTCACGAGTGAGCCGACGCGCCAGCGCTGCACCCGCGACGAACAGCAGGAGCAGGGCGAGGCCGGCCCACACGAGCAGGTCCGGCCTCGTCAGGGCAAAGGTCCCGACGGCGACGTAGACGACCGTGCCCGGGATGATGCCCAGCGCCGTGCCGACGACGTAGTCGCGGGCTCGGACGCTCGACATGCCGGCCACGTAGTTGACCGCGGTGAAGGGCGCCACGGGCACGAGCCTGCCCCACAGGACCGCCTGCGTTCCGTGCCGGTCGAGCAGGGCGTGCACACGGTCCCGGTGTCGTCCGGTCGCCCAGTCCAGGGCCGTCGGGTCGACCCGCCGGGCGATGACGAAGGCGAGCACGGCGCCGAGCATCGCGGCGCCCCAGACGAGCGCCGCCCCGACAGCCAGCCCGAACACCGCTCCGGCCGCGGCTGACAGGACGTTCTTCGGCAACGGAAAGAGGGTGATCGCGGCATACGTGAGGACGAAGAGGACGGGAGCGGCAGGGCCGGCCTCCCCCACGAGTGCGCGAAGGCGCTCCACGTCGAACAGCCCGGTCCGCCACAGCACGGCCGCACCGGCCACGAGGACCAGACCGAGCACCGCGACGCGCACGGCGTGTCGTGTCGCGTGCTGGGTGGTCATGGAATTCCCGTCGTCGTGGTCTCCGCCGCTCACCGCTGGTAGCTCCGCAGCCACCGCCGGTCGATGGACCGCTTGAGGCGCAGCGACGCAGCGCCGAACCACCACCAGCGTCCCCACACGGCTAGGCCCATGCCGTCACCGAGGTCGAGGATCGACAGGGCGCGGCGCTGCGGCTCGTACACCGGAAGAGCCTCTCCGCGCGTCCGCGCGAGCAGGCTGGCATGGAGCACCGGTCCCTGCCGCACGCCGTGGACGCCGACGCGGGGCAGCGGTCTCGGGAGGAACCGGGCACAGTCACCTGCTGCGTAGACGTCGTCTCGGTGCACGTGCTGGAGGGTAGCCCGCACCGGCACGCCGAGCGCATCACCGAGTCCGAGTTGGGCTAGCAGCGGCGGCGCCGTCAGGCCGGTCGCGAGCAACGCGACGTCGTGGGACAGCTCCGTGTCGTCATCGCGGACCAGGCGATCCTCGCGGATCTCCCGGACTCCCCCGCCGGTGTGGACGGTGACACCGCGACCTGCGAGGAGCCGCACCATCCGTCTGCGTGCCCCGTCGGGCAGGCCCGCACCGATGGCGGGGCCGGCCTCCACCAGCTGGACCACGGTCACGTCCGATCGCATGGACAGGTGGGCCGCCAGCTCCAGACCGGAGGCGCCGCCACCCACGACGGTGACCGTCGCACCGGACCGGCGTGACGTGTGGAGCCTCCGCAGCCGTACGTCGAGGTCAGCGAGCCGGCTCAACGGCTTGACTCTCAGGACGTCCGGATGGATGGCCACGTCCACCGGTTCGACCACGCTGCCGATGTTGATCGAGAGCACGTCGTAGGCGAGACGGTCGCCAGCCGACGTGACGGCAGTCCGACCGTCCAGGTCGAGGTCGGCCAGCGTGCCTTCGTGGAAGGTCACCCCTGAGGCCGCGGCCAGAGCCTGCGCGTCGATCCGGCCCGCGCCCCTCGGCAGCGACCCCACTGCCGTCGCCGATGCGACGCCGCTGTAGTCGAAGTATCGCGGCGCCAGCAGGCGTACCCGGTACCCGGCATCCGTCAGCTCCCGGGCGTGCTTGACGGCGTGGAGATGGGCATGGCCTGCACCGACCAACAGCAGATCCGGCACGCCGTGACCTCGAAAGCTAGAGCGAGAAGATGGGTCGAGCAGCCAACGCGACGTCTCGGGAGCCTAGAGCGTACTCGGGGCCCGGGTGCACTCGAGTTGTGCTTCACGGCGCGGGAACGGAAAAGGCCCCCGATCCGCGTCTCCGCGGATCAGGGGCCGTATTCCACTGGTGGGCGATACTGGGTTTGAACCAGTGACCTCTTCCGTGTCAAGGAAGCGCGCTACCACTGCGCCAATCGCCCTGGGGTCGTGCTGGTGGTTCTTCAACCGAGGTGGAGACGGGATTTGAACCCGTGTACGCGGCTTTGCAGGCCGCTGCCTCGCCTCTCGGCCACTCCACCGTGGAAGGCAGGTGGTGCTTTGCCTCCGAGCGGACAACCGGGCTCGAACCGGCGACCTCAACCTTGGCAAGGTTGCGCTCTACCAACTGAGCTATGTCCGCGGAAACACCAGCGGTGTAACTTCCCCGCTGCGTGCTTGGTAGAGATTAGCGGATCGATCCGCCAGATACAAAACCGGTGCTTCGGCCATCCGGGACGGCCCCAAAACCCCTCGCTCTCAGCGCTTCTCCGGCGCCGGCTCACGGTCCGGGTGGTCCTCCAGGGTGCGCTCGACGGCCGAGCCGATGGGCCCCCGGTCGCCGTGCGAGTACTGCCGGTCGTGGGCCAGCTGCTCCGACTTCGGGTCATCGCGGTCCTCGGCGATCTCCCGGTCCGAGTAGGTCGCCTCCTCCTCCCGCCCCGCCGTCTCGCTCCCCCGGGACAGCAGGCCCCCCGCGCCGTCCTGCACCCAGTTGATCAGCCGGGTGCCCGCGCCGTCGCGCAGCCGGACGGGCCACAGCACGCGCGCGGCCGCGTTGAGCCCGGCCCCGATGAGGATGGCGATGGCGAGGGCATAGAGCCAGATGAGCAGCACGATGGGCGCGCTGAGCGGGCCGTAGATCGACCCGCCACCGAGCGAGGCCTCGATCGAGATGCGCACGACGTAGGACGCGCCGACCCAGATCGCGACGGCGAGAGCTGCCCCCGGGAGGTCGCGGAGCCACGGGCTCCGGCGCGGCGTGGCGATGTGGTAGAGCGAGGTGAGCCCGAGGAGGCCGAGCAGCAGCAGCGTCGGCCAGTAGAGGGCCTGGGTGATCGAGGCAGCCTGACCGGGCATCCACGAGGCGAGCAGGCTCGGGCCGAGCAGCGTCAGCGGCAGCACGAGGATCGCCCCGAAGATCGCGACCGCGTAGAGGCCGAGGCTGAAGGCCCGCATCCGGATGATGCCGCGCGCACCGCTCTGCCCATACATGATCGAGATCGTGTCGACGAAGACGTTGAGCGCCCGCGACCCCGACCACAGCGAGAGCAGGAAGCCGACGGAGATGAGGTCGAGACGCCCGCCGCGCAGCACGTCGTCGATGGTCGGCAGGACGAGGTCGGTCACGCTCGACGCGGTGAGGAACTGCTCGGCATACGTCTGGACGGCCTGCACGACGCGCTCGACGGACTCCGGACCGAGAGCCGACCCGACGTAACCGATGCCGCCGAAGAGCCCGAGCACGAGCGGCGGCAGGCTGAGCAGCATGAAGAACGCGCCCTCCGACGCGAGCCCGGTCACCCGGTAGCGCATGCAGACGCGGATCGTCGCCATCGTCAGCCGGGCCAGCGGCAGCGCCCCGGGGAGCTCCTCGAGCCGGGTGCGCAGTCTCTCCTTGGTCGCCATCCCCACCGAGGCTAGTCGTGGGAGGGCGGTTGCAGAGACACCGGCGCCGCCCACCTGTGCGGCCTAGGCTGCGGCCGTGACGACGCACGAGGTGACGAACCAGGCCCCGCCCTTCCGGGACCGTGACCTGCTCGCTGAGGATCCCGCGCTGAGCGAGGCCCTCGAGCGCTGGGGAGGTCTGGACGCGCGAGCGACGCTGGCTCCCCTGGGACGCCTCGCAGGGTCGGCCGAGGCCCAGGAGCACGGTCGCCTCGCCGATGCCCACCTCCCCGTCCTGCACACGCACGACGCCCGCGGCCACCGCGTCGACGAGGTCGAGTTCCACCCGTCGTGGCACTGGCTGATGGCCCGCGCGGTCGGTGCAGGGTTGACGGCAGAGCCGTGGACGCTGCCGGGCGAGACCGGCGCCCACGCCCGTCGCGCCGCCGGCTTCATGGTGTGGTCGCGGGTGGAGGCGGGGCACGGCTGCCCCGTCTCGATGACGTATGCCGCTGGGTCGGCGGTGAGACACCACGCCGACGCGGCGGCGCGCTGGCTCCCCGCCCTTGCCAGCCGTCACTACGACCCCGCGCTGCGGCCGGTCGCGACCAAGGTGGGCGCCGTCGCGGGGATGGGGATGACGGAGAAGCAGGGCGGCTCCGACGTCCGGGCCCACACGACGCGTGCCGTGGCGGTGCCCGAGGGGTCGGGCGGGCCCGTGCCCGGGCCGGCCTACCGCCTGACCGGACACAAGTGGTTCTGCTCCGCCCCGATGAGCGACCTGTTCCTCGTCCTGGCCCAGGCGCCGGAGGGCCTGACCTGCTTCGTCGTCCCACGGGTCCTCGACGACGGGACCCGCAACGCCTTCGCGCTCCAGCGGCTCAAGGACAAGCTCGGCAACCACAGCAACGCCTCGAGCGAGGTCGAGCTCGAGGAGACCTGGGCCACCCGGCTCGGCGACGAGGGGCGCGGGGTCCGCACGATCATCGACATGGTTGGCGCGACCCGCCTCGACTGCGTCCTCGGGTCGACGGCGACGATGCGCGACGCCCTCGCGCGGGCCGTCCACCACACCCGGCACCGCACCGCGTTCGGTGCCCGTCTGATCGACCAGCCGCTGATGCGCAACGTCCTGGCCGACCTCGCCCTCGAGGCGGAGGCGGCGACCGTGCTGTCGATGCGACTGGCCCACGCGGTCGACGCCGAGGAGACCGCCCTGTCGCGCATCGCGGTGGCGCTCGGCAAGTTCTGGGTGTGCAAGCGGACGCCGCCGACGGTCGCCGAGGCCCTGGAGTGCCTCGGGGGCAACGGCTACGTCGAGGAGAACGGGGTGGCCCGGCTCTACCGGGAGGCCCCGCTCAACTCGATCTGGGAGGGCTCCGGCAACGTCAACGCCCTCGACGTCGTGCGAGCCCTCTCGCGGGAGCCGGAGAGCCTCGCGGCCCTGGAGGCCGAGCTCGCCACGACTCGAGGCGAGAGTGGCGTGCTCGACGCGCACGCCACCAGCGCCCTCAGCGCGGCCCGGGCCATCGACCCGACCTCTGGCGCGGCGGCCTTCACCGCCCGCGCCGTCGTCGAGGACCTCGCCCTCGCGCTCCAGGCGTCGCTACTGGTGCGGCACTCCCCCGCGGCCGTCGCCGACGCCTTCGTCGCGAGCCGGCTCACCACCGGCCGTGGCCGCGCCTTCGGCACACTCCCCGCCGACCTTGCCGCCACGGCCGGCGCGGTCATCGACCGCGCCGGCTGAGGGCCGCCCGAGCCGTCAGCTCTTTGCGAGCCGCTGCTTCTCGGACTCCACGTCGTAGTCGGCCGCAGGCCAGTCGAGGTCCATCTCGCGAAGTGCCTCGAGCAAGAGCTGCTGCACGGCCAGGCGGGCATACCACTTGCGGTCCGCAGGCACGACGTGCCACGGCGCACCAACGGTCGAGGTCTTGTCCAGGGCGACCTGGTAGGCGTGCATGTAGGAGGCCCATCGGAGACGCTCGTCGACGTCGCCGGGGTTGTACTTGTAGAACTTGTCCGGCCGGTCGAGGCGCTCGGCGAGCCGTTCCTTCTGCTCGTCCTTCGAGATGTGCGTCATCACCTTGATGACCTTCGTGCCGGCACGGACCGCCTTGCGCTCGAAGGCGTTGATCTCGGCGTAGCGCCCCGACCAGACCTCCTCGGGCACCATGTCGTGCACGCGGACGATGAGCACGTCCTCGTAGTGCGACCGGTCGAAGACGCCGAGGTCCCCCGGGTCGGGCAACGCCCGCTCGATGCGCCAGAGGAAGTCGTGCGAGCGCTCCTCCTCGTTCGGCGCCTTGAAGGCGGTCGCCTTGACGCCCTCGGGGTTGACCGAGATGACGTGGCGCATGATCCCGCCCTTGCCGGAGGTGTCCATTCCCTGGATGACGAGCAGCACCGACCTCTTCGACCCGGCGGTCGACTCGGCGAAGAGCTTCTCGAGCAGGTCGGAGAGCTCCGCCTCCGAGTGGGCGAGCGCCGCCTTGCCCAGGGCCTTGTCCCCGGAGAAGCCGGGCGTCGCCCGCGTGTCGAGATCGGCCAGGACGAAGCCCTTGTCGACGCGCAGCTCCTCGGTGAATCCGCTCAGCTCCTCAGCGGCCGCCTCCTCGACCTTTGCCGCCAGCTTCGCTGCCTTCTTTGCCTTCTTGCTCTTCTTCTTGTGACCCATCACGCCATCCTGCCCCAGCGGAGTCGGCAGCGGTGGGCGAGCACCCGGCATACTGACGCGATGCGCCTGCTCGTCCCCGGCTCCTCCGGGCTCACGCCGCTCGTCGAGCTCGACGACGCCCTGCTGTATGCCGCGTATGCTCCTGCGCGCTCCCCCTGGCTCCGCTGCAACATGGTCACGAGCCTCGACGGCTCCGCCACCGGAGGCGACGGACGGTCCGGCTCGATCAACGACCCGGCCGACCACGTCGTCTTCGAGGTGCTTCGCGCGTCCGCGGACGCCATCGTCGTCGGAGCGGGAACCGTTCGGGCGGAAAGCTATCCACCGCTGTCCGTCGCAGCGAGCCTGCTGGCACTCCGTCGTGGACACGACCTCGACGACGCGCTCCCCCTCGTCGTCGTCAGCAACCGCGGTGCGGTGCCACCCACCGTCGCCGGGCACTCGGACGGCTCGGTCCTGCTTGCCGTGCCCGAGCGCTCCGACGGGCTCGATGCCGCCCGGGCCTCGCTCGGCGACGAGCACGTGATCGTCTGTGGCGCGGACGAGGTGGACCTGCGGATCCTGGTCGAGCAGCTGCACGACCGTGGCCTGACCCGCCTCCTGACGGAGGGAGGACCGGGGCTGCTCGGGTCGTTCCTTGCCGCTGGTCTCGTCGATGAGCTGTGCTTCACCGTCGCGCCACGAGTCGTGGGGGGTGACCACCCGCGCCCGGTCGGGGTGGCCGGCGTCCCCATCGAGCTCGAGCTGGCCCTGCTCGTCGAGCAGGACGGGACCCTGATGGGCCGCTGGCTCACACGCCGCTGACGAACGACCGGAGGTCGCTCTCCCAGCGGTCGCTGTCGACGTTCCACATCTTGCAGTGGCGGGCGACCTGCCATCGCTCGAGCTGCACGATGTCCGGTCGCCGCGCGGCGAGGGCGAGAGCTGGCCCGATCGGCACGAAGTCGTCGTCGTCGGAGTGCATCACGAGCATCGGCAGGTGGAGCTCGCCGGCACGGGCCACCCAGTCGGTCCGCGCGACGTCGACCGGCTCGAGCAGCCCCAGCAGGGCCTTCGAGGTGGCCGAGCCCATCAGCGACTGCGACAGCCGGACCAGTCCGTGCGGCACCCGGTGGCGTCGGCCGTGGTGGGCGAAGACGTCGGCCCAGTCGAGCACCGCCGAGTCGAGGACCACCCCGACGACCCGGTCGGCGAGCGCCGAGCTGTCGATGACCTGCAGCGCGATGGCGCCGCCCATCGACCAGCCCATGAGCAGGATCCGCTCCGCGCCGTGCGAGACGGCCCAGGCCATCGCGGCCTCGATGTCGCGCCACTCCGACAGCCCCAGGGTGTAGCGGCCGTCCGGGCCGCGCGGGGAGTCCCGGTCGTTGCGGTAGCCCGGCACGAGGCAGGTCCACCCGAGCTCACGCAGCACCGGAAGGGCCCGCACCACCTCGGCCCGTCGGGCGCCGCGCCCGTGGACGAGGACGGCCCAGTCGCCGCCACCGCCGTCCTCCGGGCGCACGACCCACGCCGGGAGCGGCCCGACGTCGGAGGTGATGGTCACCTCCTCCTCCGGGATCCCGACGGTCACGCTCGGCCGGTCCCAGTAGTAGTACTGGTTCCACCGGGCCGGGCCGGTGTGCAGCTCGCCGCGGTCGACCCCGAGCAGCTCACGGCGAACGCCCCCGTCCGTGAGCTCGATGACGGAGCCCACGCGGGCGTGTCCGAGGCCCCCGTCGAGCCAGAGCCCGTAGCGGCCGTCGACGACCGTCTCGGGGGTCACGGACAGCGTCACCGAGTCGGCGTCGTGGTCGAGGACGAGGACGTCGTCGGGCTGGAGCGCATCGGGCGTGAGCACCTGGCGGGCAAACCAGGCCGCCGCCGCCACCGACCCTGCAGCGGCTCCGACCATCGACCCCCCGGCCACGGCAGAGGCGACGAGGACGGGCCGGGTGACGAGGCGGCGGAGGGTCATGCGGTCATCGTCGCAAATCCGGCCCGCTCCCGGGCGGCGGTGTCACAGGCGGTGCGCGCCCACGGGCACAAACCCGGCGACGACGGCGTTGGAGCAGACATGAGCGACAAGACCACGAACGCCAAGCCGTATGCCGTCGAGCGCACCGACGAGGAGTGGCGCGCCTCGCTGAGCCCCTCCGAGTACAAGGTGCTCCGCCAGGCCGGCACCGAGCCGGCCTACCGCGGGGAGTACACCGACACCAAGACCGAGGGTGTCTACTCCTGCCGCGCGTGCGGGACCGAGCTGTTCCGCAGCGACACGAAGTTCGAGTCGCACTGCGGGTGGCCGTCCTTCTACTCCCCTCTCGCCGGTGACACCGTCGAGTACATCGAGGACCGCGCGATGGGGATGAAGCGGGTCGAGGTGCGGTGCGCCAACTGCGGCTCCCACCTCGGGCACGTCTTCGAGGGCGAGGGTTACGACACCCCGACCGACCAGCGCTTCTGCATCAACTCCATCTCGCTGCGCCTCACGCCCGACCAGGGCTGAGACGACGAGGGGGCGGCACCGGTCGTGACAGATGGCACGGTGACCGCCCTCGCGTGCGCCCTACCCTTGACACATGGACAGTGACGGGGAGCTCCGGGTCGGCAGCGTCGAGCGGCAGCGTGCGCTCGACCTGCTGGCCGACCACTTCGAGGCGGGCCGCCTCGACTCGCACGAGTACGAGGACCGCCGCGGGCGGGCCGGGGACGCCGTGACCCGGGGGGAGCTCGACGCGGTCTTCACCGACCTCCCCGGGCTCGAGCAGCGCGAGACGGATGTCGCCCCGGCGCCGGGCACCGGTGCCGGGTCTCCGGCGACGACGGACAGGGGCAAGCGCAAGGCACTCGTGATGGGGCTGGCCCCCTTCGTGGCCTTGGCCGGCTTCTTCCTCACCGGGACCTGGCTGTGGTTCCTGCTCATCCCCGCCGCCGGCGTCGTGATGCGCTACCTCGACGACTGACCGTCGAGCAGGCTCAGCGCATCGCGTGCACGAGGTCGCGCGGGTCGACCCTGGGGCCGGTGTAGAACGGGACCTCCTCGCGCACGTGTCGCCGGGCCCGGGACGCGCGCAGGTCGCGCATCAGGTCGACGATGCGGTGCAGCTCGTCCGCCTCGAAGGCGAGCAGCCACTCGTAGTCACCGAGCGCGAACGAGGCGATCGTGTTGGCGCGGACGTCCGGATAGTCGCGGGCCATCTGTCCGTGCTCACGGAGCATGTCGCGACGCTCGCCGTCCTCGAGCAGGTACCACTCGTAGGAACGGACGAAGGGGTAGACGCAGACGTAGCGCCGGGCCTCCTCGTCGGCCATGAAGGCGGGGATGTGGCTCTTGTTGAACTCCGCGGGCCGGTGCAGCGCGGCCTGGCTCCAGACCGGCTCGAGGTGCGCGCCGAGCGTCGTGCGGAGCAGGCCGTGGTAGGCCGACTGGAGGTCCTCGATCCGCTCGGCGTGCCACCAGACCATGAGGTCGGCGTCTCCGCGCAGCCCGGCCACGTCGTAGAGGCCACGGACGATGACGTCGCCCTGCTGGAGCTCGGAGAGGAAGGTCTCGAGCTCGTCAGCCACGGCGTCGCGGTCGCCGGCGACCGGCGAGGCGACGCGGAAGACCGACCACATCGAGTAGCGGATCGTCTCGTTGATCTCACGCATCCGGGCGGGGGTCACCTTGTCGCTCATGACCTCATCCTCGCAAGGGTTGCCCGGTCGTGCGCAGGCGGGTCACCAGGGTGCGCGCGGCCGCGCGGCCGGACCCGATGCACGCCGGGACCCCGACGCCGTCATAGGCGGCCCCCGCGACCACGACGGATGACGGCAGGCCGTCGCGAACCGCCTCAACCCGCGCCCGGTGGCCAACGGCATACTGCGGCAGTCCCCCGCCCCACCGCTGCACGTGCGCTCCGACGACCTCGGGCAGGACGCCGAGCACGCCCCGCACGTCACCCAGGGCGAGGTCGACGAGCTCGTCGTCGGGGCGCTGGAGGCTTGCCTCCTCCCGGTGTCGCCCGACGGACGCACGGAGGAAGGTCAGGTCGGGGTGGGCCTCGCGCAGCCAGGTCCACTTGCTGCTGCTGAAGGTCGAGGCCTTGATGACGAGACTCTCCGTCGGAGGGACGAGGAAGCCGCTGCTGCCCTCGAGCGCGTCGGGCCGGCCGGCCACGACGAGGCTGACGATGGCCACGGAGGCGTAGTCGACCCCGGAGAGCAGCCGGGCGGCGTCTGGTGCAACGGCCGCGAGCAGCCTCGCGCCGGGTGCAGCCGGAGTGGCCAGCACCACCGCGTCGAAGGACTCCGCGCGCTCGTCGTTCGTCGGCCCCGAGACGAGCGTCCAGGTCGGCCTGCCCACCCCCCCGACGGGCGGGGCCTGCAGGGCTCGGACCGTCTCCCCCAGGCGCAGGTCGACGCCACGGGTGAGCAGTTCGGCGGCGAGGAGGGTCGGCAGTGCCCCGAGCCCGCCACGGAGGGTGGCGAAGACGGGCCGTGGCGACCCTCCTGCCGTCTGGGCGGCGGCGGCCGTCTCCCGGGCGACGTCGGAGACCGACCGCCCCTCGACGGCGGCGCGGTGCAGGACCGGCACCGACATCTCGAGGGAGAGCTCACGCGAGTGGCCGGCATACACGCCCGCGAGGAGCGGCTCCACGAGGCGGTCGGTCACGGCCGGGCCGAGGCGCTCGGCGATGAAGGCGCCGACGGCGACGTCACCCGCCACCGGGGGGCCGACGCGCTCCGCGGCGAGGCGGTCGACCTCATCGTCGGTGAGCAGCCCCCGCACCGACTCGGGGTCGGACGGGACCCCCATCACCGTGCCGCGCGGCATCGGCCAGCGGCGACCGCGGCTGAGGATGGCGGCCCCGACGCCCGAGGGGTGGGTGACCCGGGCTCCGAGACCCAGCTCGGCGAAGAGCTCGACCGCCTCGGGTCGGCGCGCCAGGACCGACTCCGCGCCGACGTCGATGACGGCCCCGCCGACCTCAGCGAGTCGCATCTTGCCGCCCACCCGGTCCGAGCCCTCGAAGAGGGTGACCGACAGGTCCTCGCCCGACCGGACGAGCTCCCAGGCGGCCGACAGCCCGGCCACCCCGCCCCCGATGACGGCCACGCGAACGCTCATCCGGCCACTCTCCCACCCCGGGGGAGCAACGTTCTCGCTGGCCCCGGTGTCTTCCAGTCAGAGGCATCGCGACCGGGCCGTCCGGTCGCCCGGCACGAAGGACCAGCCATGAGCACACCGACCCTGACCGGCACCCCCCGCACCGACCCTGCCGTGACCGTCCTGGGTGGGGTGCCACCGCGTCGCCCGACAGGCTGGTGGCGTGAGCACCGGACGGCCCTGACCCTGGTGGGGGTTCTCGCGCTCGTGGCGATGGCCGTCCCGGTCGGACTGTCCACCCTCGGCGCCACCAGCTCGTCCACCTCGGCCGCGTCGGCCGGCTCGGCCAGCTCCGAGTCCGGCTCCCCCGGCGCGGCGCGTGACGCGCTCGCGGCCCCCGACTCGCCGTCCGCCCCGGCGTCGGGCGGTGGGACGAGCAGCGCCGGCGCCCCCCTCGCCCCCGGGACGACCGACACCGGGGTGCGGATCGCGCGCAGCGCGTGGCTCGGCATCGAGGTTGCCGACCTCACCCGCGCGAGCGCGTCGGCCCGACTCCTCGCGACCTCCGCCGGCGGGCAAGTGACCTCAGAGAACGTCGTGACTGCGGCCGACCCGACCGGGTCCTACGGAGGTGGCGACGCGGGAGGTGGCACGGGGAAGGTCGACGTCGGTCTCGGCGCGGCTCCCGACGGCACCACGATCGCCTCGCCCATCGGAGTCGACCAGGCCCGGCTGACGCTCAGCGTGCCGGCCACTGCGCTCGACGGCGTGCTCAGCGAGCTGTCCCGGCTCGGCTCGGTCTCCTACCGGTCGTCCTCGAGCGAGGACGTGACCGACAGCTACGTCGACACGAAGGCGCGGATCGGACCGATGCGCGACAGCGTCAGCTCGGTGCGGGCGCTGCTCGCCAAGGCGACCGACCTCCAGCAGGTGATCGCCCTCGAGAACGAGCTGACCCGGCGCCAGGCGGACCTCGACTCACTCACCCAGCGACTTGCGCAGCTCGACCGGCGGACGACGATGTCCGACGTCACGGCCACCTTCTGGACGAGTGCCACGGCGTCGGCTCCGCGACAGGGTGGCGCCGGGGGCGCACTCGTCCGCGCGTGGGACGGCTTCCTCGCGTCGGCCGCCGTCATCCTCACCGGTCTCGCGGTGCTGCTGCCGTGGGCCGTCCTTGGCCTTGCCGTCGCCTGGGTCGTGTGGCGGATCCGTGCCCGGCGCAACCGGGCGGCGGCCGCCGTGTCGCCGTCGTCGACCCCCTGATGACCTCACGGCGCCTTCGGGTGCGGCGTCAGTGCGGGCTTCCTGGAGCTCCGCCACAAGACAATCTTGTTTCCAACCCGCTGGATCAACTCACAGCTGCCTGTCCATCGGTGGATCGAGGCTTCAGCGCGGCGGCTTGCGGTATGCCTGGGCGTTGCCGGCGTCCGGTTCGAACCCGAGGCTTCGGTAGACGCGCCCGGCCGGGTTGGTGGCCTCGGTGACGATGACCCATTGGTCGCAGCCACGATCGGCGGCCCACCGGGCGGCCACGCCGAGAAGGTGCGAGGCCAGCCCGCGGCGACGGTGCTGCTCGGTGGTGGCGACGCTCTGGTATCGAGCCGTGGTGCCGCACCTGACGATGCCCAGGTCGGCGACGAGCATGCCGTCCGCGAAGGCGCCGAAGAACGCGCCGAGGTCCTGCTCGGAGAGTGCGCGACGCGCCTGAGCCTGCCTCTGGGCGAAGCGCTCATGGAGCTCCGGGTCATGCTCGCCCGTTCGGTCGTTGTCCTGCACGGACAGGGCCACGTGCTGCACCCAGTCCTGACCGCTGAGACGTCGCACGGTGTACCCCTCGGGAAGCGACGTCTGCCGGGGCACGGTGCGTGTCGTGAGGACGTCGTCGAGCTCGAGGTCGAGCCCCTGGGCGGCCCAGGCGTCCTGGTCCCCGGGCATGCGGGCCAGGCCGATCGCGACCCAGCTCGCTTCGGGAAACGCCGACCTGAAGGCGTTGACCCACTTGGCTGCCTCGTCCACCCTGTCCTCGTCGGTGACGAAGAGGCAGTTGCCCCAGTGGAAGTCGGGGTTGTCCGGCGTGCGGACGATCAGGTGGTCTCCGTGGTCCTCAATGACGGAGCCGGAGTGCTCGAGGACAGCGAGGTCTGTAGACCAGCCGGGCGAGAAGGTGCGCATGCCGCGACGCTAGCGAAGGGCCGCATTGCTGCGCACGTGGTCGTCTGCGTGAAGACGGGCGCACCCCCGCGTCGACGTTGCTGGCGAGGGCCGCTCCGGCGGTGACAACAGCAGCCATGGCGGGGTTCGCAAGAAAATGCTCAGGGGAGGGCAACTGGGTCGTCATCGCGGTTGGTCGGATCGGTATCGGTCCACGATCATCGACCCCGTCGCAGACACCTGGCCGTCGGCGGCCCTACCTTCATGACGGCCGCGCGAGATGCGGCATCGTCGGACGTCATCCGACGAGCGGCATATCCAGATGGTGGTGAGCCCATCGCCCTTCCGTTGTGCGAGGGCACACCACTCGGGCTGTCCCTGACATCACGCGTCCCGCTGAGCCCGCGCCTTTCCACGGAGCCGGCGGGTAGCCGTGGGTGCCGAGGCTCCGGTGCGGGGCCAGGTCCAGGCGTACCGGACGATGAGGGCGAGCAGGACGAGCTCCAGCACGACGCCGAGGCCGTAGAAAAACAGGTAGAACCCACCCGCCACGTTGAAGACGGTGAAGGGGACGAAGAGCGAGGCCACGACGAGGTTCGTCGTGCGGTTCACCCGGGCGGGCAACGTCATCGACAGCACAACCATGAAGATCGGGATGGCCAGGACGGTCAGCACCGTGGTCGAGAAGGTCTGGGAGAGGTCGAACTCGTAGACCTTGCCGTTGAGGATGTCAGCGACGGTCCCGGGCGTGTAGAAGCCGAGGATGTCCACGTAGGCGTAGAGGAGCATGAAGCTCGTCCACGCTGCGGTGAGCTTGGCCTGCACCGGTATCGGGTGGTCAACCAGTGCGGTGGCGCTGAGGGGTCGACGTGTGCTCATGATGGGCTCCTCTGTCGTGGTGGGGAATCGATGCGTCCACGATCGCCGGTCCCGACGGCGGACACCTCCGCCCGGAGGCTGGAGTTCACCTGGCCGAAAGGACGGTCTCTCCCTCGTCCTTTCGGCGGGTACGCCGAGGCGCGCCGGTCCCTAGGCTGGGGACGTGGTCACCGTCGGGCGCTCCATCGGGCACGAGCCGCGGCCTGCTCATGCCCCACCCGTCGGTCGGCTCGACTGGCTGCTGGTGGGAGTGTTCGCGGCCGGCTCGTTGGTCGAGGGCGTCGTCCATCCGGGCCTGGCCTGGCGACCCCTGGTTACGGTGCTCGCCCTGGCTCTGGTCCCTGCCCTGCTCTGGCGGCGCGAACGCCCCCTGCAGGCTGCACTGGTCGGGTGGGGCGTCGCCGGGTTGCTCTCGGTGCTCCAGCTCGTTGCGCACCCAGGGGACCTCGAGCTCTACTCGATGATTGCCGTCCTGATCCTGCTCTACGCCCTCGTGCGGTGGGGCTCGGGCCGGGAGATGGTCGTGGGGACCGCCTTCGTGACGGTCGTCGTCGCGCTGGGGATGTACGCCTCCTCCGCGGGCCCCGCCGACGTCTTCGGCGGTAGCGCCCTGCTGCTGTCGGTCGTCGCCCTAGCTGTGGTGTTCCGCTACCGGGCGGACCTCTGGGACCGCCAGCAGCGTGAGATCCGCAACGAGGAGCGGGTGGGTCTGGCTCGCGAGCTGCACGACATCGTGGCCCACCACGTCTCAGCCATCGCGGTGCAGGCGCAGGCCGGTGGCCAGGTCGTCAGCACTCAGCCCGAGAAGGCTGCCGAGGTTCTGGCCGCGATCGAGACCGAGGCGTCGCGGACCCTGGCGGAGATGAGGTCCATGGTGCGCGTGCTGCGTGAGGAGGACGCCGTCGCCTACTCACCGCAGCGGGGTGTCGCGGATCTTCCTTCTCTGGCCCACGCTGACGCGACGCCCACCGTCGAGGTCTCGCTGCAGGGATCGTTGACCCGGCTGTCACGATCCGTGGACGCCGCGCTCTACCGGCTCGCGCAGGAGTCGTTGACCAACGCCGTCCGGCACGCCCGGAGCGCGACTCGCGTCGGGATCGAGGTGCGCCGGGAGGGCGACGCCGTCAGGCTGCGGGTCAGCGACGACGGACAGGCCGAGCCGGGCCCGGCCCCGCAGCCCGGGTTCGGCCTGCTGGGCATGGCCGAACGCGCGCAGCTCCTCGGCGGGTCGCTCTCCGCCGGGCCGGTCCCGGGCGGTGGCTGGTTGGTCGAGGCCGTGCTGCCGGCGGGGGCGCCAGCATGAGCGTCCGTGTCGTCGTGGCCGACGACCAGGACCTGGTCCGGACTGGGCTGGTGATGATCCTCGACGCGCAACCCGACATCGAGGTCGTGGGAGAGGCGGCAGACGGACTCGCGGCGCTCGACCTGGTGGCCAGGCTGCGTCCGGAGGTCCTTCTCGTCGACATCCGGATGCCCGGGCTCGACGGCGTCGAGGTGACGCGGCGTCTGGCCGGACCGGATGTGGCGGACCCGATGGCGGTCGTCGTGATCACGACCTTCGACCTCGACGAGTACGTCCTCGGCGCCCTGCGCGCAGGCGCCTGCGGCTTTCTGCTCAAGGACGCCGGGCCGGCGCTCCTCGTGCAGGCCGTCCACGCGGCCGCCAACGGGGACGCGCTGATCGCCCCCAACGTCACCCGCCGGCTGCTGGCCACCTTCGCCGACCACGCGCCGGCGGTGCCGGTTCAGCCCGTCGACCGGCTCACGGAGCGCGAGGAGGAGGTACTCGTACTGGTGGCACTGGGACGAACCAACGCCGAGATCGCGATCGATCTCTTTATCGGCCTCAGCACCGTCAAGACTCACGTCGCATCTTTAATGAGCAAGCTCGGCGCCCGCAATCGTGTCGAGATCGCTATGTGGGCACACAACACCAGACGCATCAGAGCCCAATAGAGGGGACAGGCCGCAGGGCGGGCAGGGAGTGGACCTGCTACTCAGCAGCCCCGACCCCTCAGCCACATGGTCGGACGGTCCCGTCCTCAACGCGTTAGATGCATACGAGCGTAGCCGTCCTCAGTGCGGCATGATCGTGCGATCCGATTCAGCGCCTGATGCCCTCATTGAGGAGGAGCAGTCGGCCCGTCCTCTTCATTCGCATCCTTGGACGGCGACGTCGGGTCGCTTCGCTCCCAGGCCTCCCGGGCACCAGCCAAAGGCTTCGAGAGCAGCTCCGGGCGGCTGGCCAGTGGGAAGAGGTCCTGTCGGACTTTTCGGTAGGCCTCGCGCCGGGCCGCCGCGACGTCCGAGGCGTCAGACGTCTCGCGCGGAGTCGTCGCGGCCGCCTGCTTTGCCTGCCCGCCCTGGGGCTGGCGATGCATGATGAGCAGGTAGAGAGTCCAGGGCGTCGTGAGGACAAGGCAGCCCACGGCTAGAGCAACCCAGCCGGAGTCGAAGACCCGGTTTGCGACCCAGGCCGCGGCGGCGACGACGACCACGAACACGACACGCACGCTCCACGCGATGGCCCAGCGGCGCCGGGCCGAGCTCGGCTGTGCTTGTCCCGGCATGGCGTCTCCTGATCACGATCGGCTACCTGCAGTCTGCCGTTTCTGCCGGCATGTACTGGACTTGAAGGCCATGGGAATCGCACGGGTCCTTAGCCCCGGTTGAGCCAGACGAGTGGGGCAGGCACCCCTCACCGGACGACCGCGCCGCCACCGACGGAGTCGAGCGTTCGTCTGCAGTGCGGCATGTCCGGATGTATCGGGCTAGGGCGCGGTCGAGCAGGCGGTAGGCGCGGCTCTCGCCGGCACTCCCTGGGAACGGGAGCCGACGTGGCGGGCACAGGTTGCAGACGGCGCCGGCGAATTGATGCCGAACGTGCGGCCAGTCCTCCTTCGTGGGACGCCTGGACCATGGGTCGGTCCGGTCAGTCTGTGCCCGCCGAGGGACCCCCATAAACGGGTCCGGCTCCGGACAGCGAGACAGCAGCTCCTCGCCGGCACGGCCGCCCACCGGCCGCCGTCCACAGCCACTCGCATGAGGACTGCCACTCCGGGGGGGGCTGACCTAGGCGAAGGCGCGGTGGAAGGTCTCGCCTATCGCTATTGCGGAAGAACGAGCAGCCCGAGGATTCCCACGACGTAGAGCACGAGCACGGCAATGCTGTCGACTCCGAGGCGGGCGTGCTCTTTGGCCGGGCGGAAGATGAGGCCGGCGATGTAGACGATCGTCAGGAGAGCGGCGAGCCCGGTGAGGTAAATGTCGGCTGGGTGGGCATTCGGTAGAACTGCCTTGCCCGAGACCAGGACTGCCAAAAGAAACAGCACGGGCAGGAACGCGTTGCCGCCAAAGATGTCCCCGAACGCCAGCTTGTAGTCGCCTTTCCGCGTGGCGGTCAGCCCGGTGCTGAGCTCGGGCAAGGAGGTCGCGGCTGCCAGAACGGTGGCGCCGAAGAGCACGCCTGACAGGCCGACCTGGTCGGCCGCCGCGGTACCGCTCTCCTCAGCCAGTGCGCCGGCGATGAGGGTGGCAAGCGCCGCGGCCCCAAAGACGAGAACGACGCGGGTGGTGCTGATGCCCTTGCGGGTGGCATCAGCAGACCGGTGTCTTTTCGAGTGGCCTCGAGGCTGTGGCTGGCTGTCGGGCGCTTCTCCGCTGTCGGACCATGGCAGCTTCGATCCGGCGCGCTGGGTCAGCATGAGTCCGGCGACCCAGACGAGCGCGATGAGCACGACGTCGGGGGAAAGGCGGGCGACCACGAGGTCCTTGGGCAGCTGCGTCCCCATGACGACGACGACGAGGACTGCCAGCACGACCGCACCCTCGATGACGAGTGTGAGACTCGCGGCCTGATAAGTGAGTGGTCGTCGTTCGCGCACGCCGAACGCATCCAGCGCGACGAGCACCACCGTCTGGATCGCGATGCCTCCCAGGATGTTGCTGACCGCAACGTCGAGCTTGCCGCTGGCAGCGGCGCTGTAGGTAATGGCGATCTCGGGAAGGTTGGTGGCCACGGCGAGCAGGATCAAACCCCCGAGCGCCTGCCCGAGATGGAGCCGGTCGGCCAATATGTCGGTGTAGTTCGACAGGGGAATCCCCGCGATCCAGATGACGGCCGCGCTGCCGGCAAAAACAAGGAGCTCGGTCCACAGCGGCAGGTGGGGCAAGAGATTCACGTCGGGACGCTAGCGATAGAAGGTGAAAACCACCTGAAAGCCCGTGCGGCACCTCTCGAGAGGTGTCATCTGGAGCGCGGCTCACGCAGTCGACCCGAGGGACCGGATCGGTGCCCATCGGCTGAGGGGCATCCGACAAGTGCGTGGGAGGGACGCGCCAGCGGCGAGCGGAGGGTGGAGATATACGGACAAAAAGACCACCATCGTCGACTTGAGGAGGAGAGCACGGTGTCTACGCCTGCATGAGGTGGCGGAAGGGGCCCAACTGTCTTGGCCAACGGACGACAGCCCGGTCGGGGCAGACCAGAGGCGGCGACGAGCATCTGCAGGTGACTTCTGTGTGGGCCAAGCATCAGCCGGGCCACCAGGAGTGGTTCCTGTAGGAACAAGTCCAGGCCCTTCCGGTGTGACGTTCACGACCGCCGTCACCCGAGCGGCAGGATCGGACGCCCCGTCCACGGCAGGATCGGACGTCCCGTCCGCGGCATGAGCGGCCGTTCCACTCGACCCGGACATGGGCGGGTGTCGGCCCCCGTCCGCAGTGCGCTCAGGCGCAGCTGCAGTAGGTGAGGACGTAGAGGAGCCACACGGCTGCCACGAGCACGGCGCCGGAAGCGAGGGCGGCAATCCGCCGACCCTGTCCGCTCTCACGTGCCTTTCGTGCTCTTGGCCGGAGGCTCCACGCGCCATAGCCGAGCAAGAGGGCCATCGCCGCACTTGCGGTGACCGTCGCCACCGGGTGGCGATTCCACCCCCAGATGAAGCCAGCGATCACAACCCCAGCGACTGAGCACGCGAGAACCGCGAGGAGGCCCTCTACAACGGCATCACCGACCAGCTCCGCCACCTTCGAGCCGATCCGTCGGGGAAGCGATGGCCGTGGCCGGCTCAGCTCCTGCGTCACGCCGTGATGTTCTCATGCGCAAGGCCCGAACAACCCGCCGGCGCGATGCCTGCGACTCGACAGGGTGGGCGTCGACTCATAGAGCGGCAAGATCGGACGTCCCGTCCGCGGCAATGTCGGACATGCTCAGCGTTCAGCTAGGCCCTTGTGTATCTGGTCGATGATCGCCGGGATGTCGGTGTCGAGCGTGCTGCGGATGACCCTCGGCTCCACGAGGAGGTAGCCGTGGGCGATCCGGTTGCGCATGCCCCACATCAGGGGCCAGCTGTGGCCGAACATCTCGTCTCGCACGTCTGGATCAAGCCTGTTCAACACTTCCAGCCCCGCGGACAACCGCATGCACACCGCGTCGATGACCAGCTGGTCTGTGACGTCAGATTGCGCGTGATGCAGCTCCAGGTCGAAGTGGGTGAGCGCCTCCTGAAGGATCTCGTGGTCTGAGCGCGTCACAGCGCCACGGCTTCGGCCAGCACCCGGTCCCGCAGCTCGGGCCTGATGGAGGTGTCCGGGACCAGGTCGACCTGGGCACCGACCGCAGCCTCGAGACGCTGCTCGAGTCGCGCGAGGTCCATCAGGCTCAGTGGCGCACCCATGGTGAACAACAGGTCAACGTCAGAGTCGGGGCGGTCCGAACCGGTGGCGACGGAGCCGAAGACTCGAACCCGGTCGCCGCCGGCCTCTGCCACGATCTGTCGGACCTGGCTGGCGCTACGCCGCAGTCGTCGCGCCAGTGGAGAGGTCCCGTGGAACCGCAGGAGGCGGGAGACCTCAGGTTGGCTGCGACCGATCTCCCGGGCGATCTGCGCCTGGGTCAGACCCTCAGCCGCGGCCCGACGGACCGTACTCACCAGCTCAGCGCGCGCCCGAGCCACCGCTTGGTCGGAACGACGCGCCACCTGAGCCAGGTCCTCTTCCATGACAGAAGTATAGCAACTGCTATGAATGAATCCCTGGCACTCAGTCAGCGTCCCGTCATCGGCAGTTCCGGTAGATCACGGACCTCGCCGTGCGGGCGCACTCTCCGGCAGTCCGGTGGACCTTCAACATTCGAGGGTTCTGGTCATGCTCGACGGGGCGAACGCTCGAGGGCCACGCCAGCAGGACAAGGAAGGAGTCCGACCGAGGGTCTCGAGGCGGCTGTCGCCGCCACGAGAGGTTCGTCTCAGGTGTGCGGCGGCCGAGACCGTGTCGTCA
>JBDSSS010000129.1:0-18922 GCA_039928615.1 Terracoccus sp.
ACCAGATCGAGACGGTGCCGATCGACGTGATCGCCTTGCTGCACTGGTCGACGACGCAGCTGGCCTCGCCCTTCTTCGGGCCCTCGTAGAAGAAGGATGTGGGCCGTCCCTGGATCAGCCAGGACCAGGGGCTCGTCTGGTAGGGGTGCGGCGAGTTGATCGCCTGCGTCGAGGCGTACATCTGCTGGTGGTAGGCCCACAGCGACCGCCACCAGTCCGGCAGCCAGCCGTAGTCGTCACTCGGCCGCGTCTGCGCCCACGTCCGGAACGACCCACCCTTGCTGAGGATCCAACCCGTCCAGCTCGCGACGTAGACGACGAAGGTCGACCCGACGACCTGGAGCACGGCATACGGGGCATCCTTGACGAGCCACGCGACCCGCCAGCCGGGCACTCCGGCCGCCCGACGGGCCCCCATGTCCCACAGCACGGTGAGCAGGCCGAAGAAGACCACGAAGTAGAGGCCCGACCACTTCGTGCCGGTCGAGAGCCCGAGCATGACCCCGGCCGCCCACCGCCACGGTCGCCAGCCGAGCCACGGCCCGAGCCAGCCGATCGACGCGCGGGACCGGCCGGAGACGCGCGTCGCCAGCACCGCGCGGGCCTTGTCCCGGTCGATGAGCAGCGCCCCGAAGGCGGCGAGCCCGAAGAACATCACGAAGATGTCGAGCAGCCCCGTGCGGGAGTGGACGAAGTGGTGGCCCTCGAAGGCGAGCAGCGCGGCCGCGACCGTCCCGAGCAGGTCCGAGCGGAAGAGCCGGCGGGCGATCCGGCCGAGCATGAAGATGGAGACGGTGCCGGCGAGGGCGACCGCGAAGCGCCAGCCGAAGGAGTTGAGGATGCCGAAGGGCACCTCGCCCCAGCCGATCAGCCACTTCCCGACCGGCGGGTGGACCACGAAGTCACCCTCGGTGCCCCAGACGAAGGGGTCGTTGGCGGTGAAGTGCTGGTCGACCTGCTTGGTCTCGAGCAGCAGCGGATCGACCTTCATCTCGAACCAGAACTGGGTCATCGACCAGCCCTGCTTGACGTAGTACGTCTCGTCGAAGATCAGCTGGTGCGGCGAGCCGACGTGCCAGAAGCGGAGCAGCCCGCCGACGAGCATGAAGAACAGCGGCCCGGCCCAACCGAGCCACCCGGCCCGGCCCTCGGGCCGGAAGTCGTCGCGCGCCTCCCCGAGCAGGCGCGCACGCACCTGCGGGGCGGAGTTCATGGGCGCCATCGTATGCAGCAGGGCTGGGTGCCTCGTCGCCCGTGTCCGGGGCGTGTTGCGGGGGCTTCCGTCAGGGCGTCAGGGCGTCAGGGCGTCAGAGCGAGACGCCGCGGGCGCGCAGGACGTTGTAGCCGACGAAGGCGACGATGTCGAGGATCGAGTGGCAGATGACGAGCGGCATGACCCGCCGGGTCCGGACGAACACGAGCCCGAGGACGAGGCCCATGACGATGTTGCCGGCGAAGCCACCGAAACCCTGGTAGAGGTGGTAGCTGCCCCGGATCACGGCCGACAGCCCGATGACGAGGGGCCAGGACCAGCCGGTCTGCCGCCACCGGGTGAAGAGGTAGGCCACCATGACGACCTCCTCGAGCAGCGCGTTCTCGATCGCGGCGAGGACGAGGACGGGCGCCGACCACCACACGTCGGCGAGGTTGGCGGCCGAGACCTGGGTGTTGATGCCGATCGCCTTGGCGAAGAAGTAGAAGGCGAGGCCGGGGATCCCGATGACGGCGGCGAGGCCGAGGCCGCGCAGGCCGTCGCGCAGGGGCTCGGTGCGGTCGAGCCCGATGAACCGGGTCACCGACCCACCCGCCGTCGGCCGCCGGACGTGGGCGAGCAGGTAGACCGCGAGCAGGACGGCGACGAGGGGGATCACGATCCCCACGAGCTTGTAGGCGAGGTCGAGCCAGGGCCGGTCGGGCGTCGTCGAGGTGTTCATCGCGGTCGTCTGCTGCGCCAGCGGGATGGGCCGGGTCAGCTTCTCGATGATGCTGAGCACCGACCAGACCGCCGACGCCCCGAGGCTGACGCCGAGCACGAGCAGGGTCTCGATGCGCAGCGAGCGCCGGGCGGCGGGGCCCGTCACAGCAGTGGGGTCCTGGTCCGACGGGGCGAGCAGAGCGGCATACCAGCGCTGTCGCGGTGTCGCGGCCTCGGCGGCGGGAGTCGACATGGCGTCACTCTACGGTCGCTTCCTGCGGGGTGGTCGTGAGCGTGTTCCGCTGGGCTAGCCTCGCGAGATGGTGGCGGCGGCGTTGGCGGGGTGGGAGCCGGGGCGGCACGTCGCCGGCGGGTTCGACCGGCCGGTTTACCGCAGGGGCACCGGGCCGGGCGTCATCGTCATCCACGAGAGCCCGGGACTGACCCCGGAGGTCGTCGCCTTCGCGGACGAGCTCGTCGACGCCGGCTTCACCGTCGTGCTGCCGCACCTCTTCGGTCCGGCCGGGACATCGCCGCGATGGTTCGAGCCCCTCGTCGTGCTGCCCCGGCTGTGCATCTCCCGGGAGATCTCCTGCTTCGCGACGGGCCGCTCCACACCGCTGGCCGGCTGGCTGCGCGACCTCGCCCGCACCCTGCACGCCGAGCTCGGCGGGCCCGGGGTCGGGGCGCTCGGGATGTGCCTCACGGGCGGGTTCGCGCTCGCGATGGCGGTCGACCCCTCCGTCGCCGCGGGTGTCGTCGCCCAGCCGGCGGTCCCGCTCCCGCTGGGCCGCAGGCGCGCCGGTGACCTCGGGCTCGGGGAGCGCGACCTCGAGGCGGTGCGGGCCCGGACCCGCGCGGGCTGCCCGGTCCTCGGGGTGCGCTACACCGACGACTGGGTCACCGGCACCCGCTTCGAGACCCTCCGGGACCAGCTCGGCCCCGCCTTCGTCGCCGTCGAGCTGGCGGGAGAGGGACACGCGACCCTGACCGCCGACCGGAGCGCGGAGGCGGTGTCGCGGGTGGTCCGTTTCCTCAGCGACACCCTGCTGTCCTGAGGTGGAGATGACGGACGCGGCCATTTCGCCACGGAAGGGGTGGTCTGAGCCCTAGCGTGTGTCCGTGCGGCTCCTGCCGCTGCTCGTCGGGGGACCTCACATCCCAAGGAGCACCATGAAAAAGCTCTTCCTCGCACTCTTCGCCGGAGTGCTGGCGGTGGTCATGTCCCTCGGGGCCGGACTCGCTGCCGTCGCGGGCCAGCAGACGCCGACCTCGCCGCCGACGGGCAGGTCCGGGGACAAGGCCAAACCGGCCAAGGACAACCTGCCCAACCCCCGCGCCGACAAGCAGGCGAAGCAGCGGGCGCTCGGCAAGCAGATGCAGCTGACCGGCAAGGTCGGCAAGGACGCCAAGACGGCCAAGGTCGCCAAGGGTCAGTACGTCGAGCTGGCCCGGGAGGGCGAGGACTCGATCTTCACCGTCCTCGGGGAGTTCGGGAAGGCGGACTCGCCATACGCCAGCCTCAAGAGCGGCGTCCCCGGTCCGGTCCACAACCAGATCCCGGCGCCGGATCGTGCTGTCGACAACACGACGATCTGGGCGCCCGACTTCAGCCCGGCCTACTACGTGGACATGCTCTTCTCCGAGGCCCCCGGTGACGTCTCGATGCGCAACTTCTACACGGAGCAGAGCTCGAACCGCTACACCGTCAACGGTGAGGTGACCGACTGGGTCACCGTCCCCTACAACGCCGCCCACTACGGGCGGAACTACTGCGGCGACATCGTCTGCCAACAGACGTGGAGCTTCGTCAACGACTCCATCGACGCCTGGTACAACGCGCAGGTGGCCGCTGGGAAGACCCCGGCCCAGATCAAGACCGCCCTCGCGAAGTTCGACGTCTGGGACCGCTACGACGCGGACGGCGACGGCAACTTCAACGAGCCGGACGGCTACATCGACCACTTCCAGGCGGTTCACGCCGGTGAGGGCGAGGAGACCGGCGGCGGGGCCCAGGGCACCGACGCGCTCTGGAGCCACCGCTGGTACGCCTACTTCAGCGCGAACGGGCCCGACGGGGCTGGCCCGGGCAGCTTCGGCGGCGTCCAGATCGGCGACACCGGCTACTGGGTCGGCGACTACACCGTCGAGCCGGAGAACGGCGGCGTCGGTGTCTTCGCCCACGAGTTCGGTCACGACCTCGGCCTGCCCGACCTCTACGACACCTCGGGCAACACCGGCGGCGCAGAGAACTCGACCGCCTTCTGGACGCTCTACTCCTCGGGCTCCTACGGCAGCACGGGTCAGCCCCAGGACGGCATCGGCAGCAAGCCGATCCCGATGTCGGCCTACGAGAAGATCTTCCTCGGGTGGTCCGACTACCAGGTCGTCGGTTACCAGCAGAAGGCGTCGATCAAGCTCGGCCCGTCGGTCGCGACGACCAAGCAGGCCCAGCAGGTCGTCGCTTTGCTGCCCGACAAGGTCGTCGAGACACCCCTGGGCGCGCCGTATGCCGGTGCCTCCCAGTACTTCTCGGGATCAGGCAACGACCTCGACACCACAATGACGAAGCAGGTCTCCCTCCCCACGGGGACGGTCTCGCTCTCGGCGAAGGCGAAGTACGCCATCGAGATGGACTGGGACTACGGCTACCTCACGGTCAACGGAACCCCGGTCAAGACCAGCCTTTCGACGGCGTCTGACCCCAACGGTCAGAACTTCGGCAATGGCATCACCGGTGACAGCGGGGACCAGTGGGTCGACCTCACCGCGGACCTCTCGGCCTTCGCCGGGCAGACGGTGACGCTCGGATTCCGCTACTGGACCGACGGCGCCGTCGCCCTACCAGGGCTGTTCCTCGACGACATCGCCGTGACCGGTCAGCCGGTCGACGGCGCCGAGACGGACACGGGCTGGACGCTGACCGGGTTCACCCGGGCCGGGGCGACGGTGAAGCAGTCGTTCTTCAACGCCTACTTCGCCGAGAACCGGACCTACCTCGGCTACGACGCGGGCCTGAGGACGAGCCCGTACAACTTCGGCTTCGGTGACACGAAGCCGAACTGGGTCGAGCACTTCCCGTACCAGGACGGCCTGCTCGTCTGGTACTACGACACCTCGTTCGCCGACAACAACATCGGGGACGCGTGCCTGGCCGGACGCTGCGGGGGGCTCTACCTTCCCGTAGACGCGCACCCCGACCTGCTGCTCCGTCCGGACAACGGTCAGGTGTGGCGGCCCCGGATGCAGTCCTACGACTCGACCTTCGGGCTCGAGCGGACCGACCGGATCTGCCTGCACACCTCGAGCGCGGTCTCGCAGTGCTACGGCAACCTGCCGGCAAACCCGCGCTTCGACGACAGGTTGAGCTACTGGGTCGCGCCGGATGCACAGATCGGCAACAAGGGCTGGGCGGGGGTCGACGTCCCGAAGACGGGCACGACGATCCGGGTGGTGAGCCAGTCGGCCAAGGGCGCCTTCATGCAGGTGCTCGTCAACAAGTAGCCGGCACCGCACAGCGGTCACCGCGACAACGGCGTCGCCGGAGCGGGCGGGGAGCGATCCCCGCCCGCTCTGACGCGTCAGGCGGGCTGCCAGGGCGTGAGCCACGGCGTCGCGGGCCAGCCCTCCCGCCCGGCCACGAGCTCGTACATCGTCGCCCCGTCGATCGACTCACGGACGATGTCGGCATGGCCGGTATGGCGGGCGGCCTCCTCGATGAGGTGCAGCGCGACCCACCGCACGGACCAGGCGGGCACGTCCTTGGGGAACCACGGTGCGTCGCGCGGCACCGGCACAGGGGCGTCGAGGTCGGCGGCACGAAGCACGGCACGCGTGCGGTCCCCGACCGCGACGAGACCGGCCAGCAGGCTCTCGCGGGTGTCGGCGTCGGTGAGGAGGAAGTCGGAGCCGTAGGCGGCGGCCCGCTCCTGCGTCGTCCCGATCGGCGTCGGCTCATCGGGCGCCGCGTCGATGCGGTCGACCCATGACGACTCCATCGTGGCGAGGTGCTTGAGCAGCCCTCCGATGCTGAGGGATCCAGCCGTGGGGGTCGCACGCAGCTGCTCCTCGGTGAGCCCGAAGGCCGTCGTGGCGAGCGAGTCGCGCTGCTGGTCGAGGTAGGCGACGAGGCCGTCGCGTTCGTCAGTGACGGGAGGGACGAGTGCAGGCATGGGGGTCTCCTTGGTGTTCAGTGGGATCGGACTGCGGACGGCGATGGTCGGTCGTGGCGGTGCAGCCACAGGTCGCGCAGCAGCGCGACCTCGGCGCCGTGGTGGATCAGCTCGCGGTTGAGGTGCAGCATGAGGACGGCTCGCGAGCTCTCGGCCCACGGACCCTCGGCGGGTCCGCAGGGCAGCGCCAGCTCCTCGTCGGTCCAGCCGCGGACGCCGGCCAGCCAGGCGGCATACGCCACGTCAAGCTGGGTGAGCGCGCCTGTCGCGGTCGGGGCGTAGTCGAAGGTCGGGTAGTCGACCGCGGGCCCGCCGAAGTGGCCGTGCACCCGGGCGCCGAGCACTCCGACGACGAGGTGCGCGAGCCGCCAGCCGATCGTCGTCACCGGCGCGGGCTCGGGGGCCGGCATCGCGAAGTCGACGACGACGTCGCCGCGGCCTCCGGCCAGCGCGGTGTGGGCCTCACCCCGGGGATGCAGGCCCCAGGCTCCGGGGGTGGGCTCCCAGTAGTACTCGGCGTCGGTCAGTCCCTCGAGGCGCGGGCGCAGCTGGCCGGTCCAGTGCGCGTCGATCTGCTCCACGAGCAGGGAGACCAGGGCGGTCGGTGTCGTCGTCATGGCTCGAGTGTCCCGACCAAGTAGGACAGGAACTGTCCTCAGTCTCTGCCATCCTCGGACCATGACCGAGACGAGCCGGGGGACGACGGCGCGCGCGCTGCGCCTGCTCGACCTGCTGCAGTCGCGGCCGGTCTGGAGCGGCACCGAGCTCGCCGAGCGGCTCGGGGTGACGACTCGCAGCGTGCGCCGCGACGTCGAGCGCCTGCGCGACCTCGGCTACCCCGTCAACGCCGAGCACGGCGCGGCGGGCGGCTACCGGCTCGGAGCGGGCCGCCGCCTGCCACCGCTGCTGCTCGACGACGACGAGGCGATCGCCGTCGCTGTGTGTCTGCGCCTCGCCGCCGGTGGCACGGTCGAGGGGCTGGGGGAGGCCGCCGTGCGCACCCTCGCCAAGCTCGACCAGGTGCTGCCGAGCCGCCTACGCGCCCAGGTCGACGCGATCCACGAGGCGACCGTGACCCTCGACGGTCCCGGCCCGCGCGTCGACTCCGCGACGTTGCTCCTGCTGGCCCGGGCCTGCCGGGAGAACGAGCAGGTCACCTTCGGGTATGCCGGGCAGCCGGCTCCCAGCGAGCGCCGCGTCGAGCCCTACCGGCTCGTCGCCACCGGCCGGCGCTGGTACCTGCTCGCGTTCGACCTCGATCGTGACGACTGGCGGACCTTCCGGCTCGACCGGGTCTCGGCCGCGGCCGGTCGCGGGTGGCGGTTCCGGCCGCGTGAGGCCCCGGACGCAGCCGACTACGTCCGCCGCGCGATCACCCAGGCTCCCTACGGCCACGTCGCACGGATCCGGTTCGCAGCCCCGGCCGAGGAGGTGCAGCAGCGGATCCCCGCCTCGGTCGGTGCGGTCACGGCCGACGGTCCCGACCGGGCCGTCCTCGAGGCGGGCGGCAACGACCTCGACTGGATGGCGATGCACATCGGCGCCCTGCCCTGGCCGGTCCTCTCGGTCGAGCCGCCCGAGCTGCGCGCGGCGATGCGACGGCTTGCCGCGCGGTTGACCGCTGGCGCCGCCACCGCAGACACCGCAGACACCTGAGGACGTGCGACCTCAGCCGGTGTTGCGCAGCCCGGCCGCGATGCCGTTGATCGTCAGCAGCAGCGCCCGCTGCACGTCGTGGTCCGGCTCGGCGTCGTCGGGCACGGCCCGGGAGCGCGCGAGCAGTGAGGTCTGCAGTGCGTGGAGCGGCGCGAGATAGCTGTCGCGCAGCTCGAGCGTGCGGCGCAGCGTCGGGGCCGACTCGAGCAGCTCGGTCTGGCCCGTCACCCGGAGCACCTCCTCCATCGTGCGGGCATGCTCTTCGCGGATCGTGTCGAAGAGGCCGGAGACCTCGTCGGGCACGAGCGCGTGGACGTAGCCGGCGGCGATGTCGAGGTCGGTCTTGGCGAGCGTCATCTGGACGTTGGACATGAACGTGCGGAAGAAGGCCCAGGAGCCGTACATCTCCTTGAGGGTGTCGCCCCGGCCGTCCTCGCGGGCCGCCGCGAGCCCGGACCCGACGCCGAACCAGCCCGGCAGGATGATCCGCGACTGGGTCCAGCCGAAGACCCACGGGATGGCGCGGAGGTCGTCGAGCCCGCCCTCGCCACCCGGCCGCTTGGACGGGCGGGACCCGATGTTCATCTTGCCGAGCTCGTCGACCGGGGTGGCGGAGACGAAGAAGGGGACGAGGCCGGGGTCGCGGACGAGGCCGCGATAGGCCTGCTGACCGCTGCCGGCGACGAGGTCCATCGTCGTGTTCCAGCCGTCGAGGACGTCCTGGGGGAGCAGCGAGGTGCGGTGCAGCACCGAGGCCTCGAGCACCGCGGCGAGCGCGACCTCGAGGTTGAAGCGGGCGAGCCCCGGCAGCGTGTACTTGTCGCTGAGCACCTCACCCTGCTCGGTGATCTTGATCGGTCCGTCGAGGCTGCCGTAGGGCTGGGAGAGGACGGCCTCCCCGGTCGGGCCACCGCCGCGACCGACCGAGCCGCCGCGGCCGTGGAAGAGCCGGAGCACGACGCCGTGCTGGCGCCCGACGTCGCGCAGGGCGCGCTGGGCGCGGTGGATCTGCCACTGGGACGCCGCGATTCCGGCGTCCTTGGAGGAGTCGGAGTAGCCGAGCATGATCTCCTGCACGTCGCCGCGGGCCGAGACGACCCGACGGTATGCCGGGTCGCTGAGCAGCGCGTCGAGCAGCGGTCCGGCCGCCTCGAGCTCGGCGACCGTCTCGAAGAGGGGGGCGATCCCGATGCGAGCGCTGGCCGCCTGCGTCTCCGAGCCGGTGTCGACGAGCCCGGCCTCGCGGGCGAGCACGACGACGGCGAAGACGTCGTCGATGTCGTGGGTCATCGAGATGATGTAGGTCTCGATCGTCTCGGGGCCGTAGGTGTCGAGGGCGTGGCGGATCGTGCCGAGCAGCTCGAGCGAGGCGGTCGCCGCCGGTCCGAGGTCGGCGGCAGCGGTGCCGGTGAGGGGGCGCCGGGCCGACAGCTCCTTGGACAGCAGGGCGATCCGCGCGGGCCGGTCGAGATCGGCATACGGCGTCTCGAGCTCCCCGAGCCGGTCGTAGAGCTCGGCGAGGGCCGCGTGGTGCTTCTCGCTGTGCTCGCGGATGTCGAGGGTCGCGAGGCCCATCCCGGCCATCGTCGCCGTGCGGATGAGCCGCAGGATCGACCCGTTGGCGGTGAGCTCGTCCCCGCCGGCGAGCATCGAGTCGCGGACGAGCACGAGGTCGGCCATCAGCTCGTCGAAGCCCTGGTAGTCACGGCCGGGCTCGTGCGCGGTGCCGTGGGCCAGGCGGTCGCGGGTGCGGAGCAGGCGCACCCGCACGAAGCTCAGCTTGAGCCGGTAGGGCTCCTCCGCGTTGAGCCGCTCGACGGTGCGGAAGGTGATCGGCAGCGCCTCGGCGTCCCGCTCGAGACTCGCCTCCAGCTCGTCGGTGACGGTGACGACGCGGGTCGAGGACGACAGCTCGTGGAGCAGCTCCTCGACGTGGGCGGCGAGCTCCCGCAGCCCGGCGTCGTGCTGGAGCCCGATCACCTCGAGGGTGACGGCCGGGGTGACGTTGGGGTTGCCGTCGCGGTCACCGCCCGCCCAGGCGCCGAAGCGGAGCGGCCGGGCGGCGATCGGCAGCTCGACCCCGATGCCGGCGAGCGACCGGTCGAGCTCGGCGAGCAGCTCGGGGACGACCTGCGAGGCGAGGTTGTGCAGGTAGTAGATGGCCGTGCGCGCCTCGTCGGAGGGCTCGGGCCGCTCGATCCGCAGCTCGTCGGTCTGCCAGACGAGGTCGACGAGCTCGGCGAGGCGGCGTTCTAGGCGGGGGAGCTCGGCCGGGGCGCGGCGCGGGTCCTCCATCGACTGCACCGTGTCGGCGATCCGCCGCATGAGGTCGATGACGGACCTGCGCGTGGCCTCGGTGGGGTGCGCGGTGAAGACGGGCCGGTACTCGAGGCGGTCGAGCACCGCGGTGACGAGGTCGCGGTCGACGCTGCCCTCCTCGAGAGCGGTCCCGATCCGGCCGACGGTGGCCGCGAGGGGCCCCTCCTCGACGGCCGTCACCTCCTGCCAGCGGTGCAGCTGCTCGGTGACGTTGACGAGCTGGAAGTAGGCGGTGAAGGCGCGCGCGAGGACGACGGCGGTCGCCGGGTCGAGGCCGTCGAGGGCCGCCCTCAGCTCCTCGTCGTCGGGCTGGCGGGCGAGGTTGCGCACCCGCTCGACGAGAGCGAGCAGGTCAGCACCTTCGTGCCGTTCGAGCGCCTCGCCGAGGAGGGCGCCGAGCTGGCGCACCGAGGCACGCAGGGCGGTGTGCTGCTGCTCGGAGGAGACGCCGGCGGCGAAGGTCGCGACGTTCGGCAGCCGCCGGTCCGCCTCGATGAGCTGCTCGGTCGCGATCTGGCCTTGGGTGGTCATGGCCCCAGTGGTACCGCGCGAACGTTTCCGGGGCGTTTCCCGTCCCACGATCGGGACACCCCCCACCCCGTCAAGTGGCCGTCGAGTGCACACTTTCCCGCGCTCCCCGGGCGGGGGAAAGTGGGCACTCGACCACCCCACCCCGTCGAGTGCCCACTTCCCGACGGGGCTGGGAGGATGGCGACATGACAGACGCCGCCGCCACCGTCGGCACCCTCGTGCTGGCCGCCACCCCGATCGGTGACCCCCGCGACGCCGCCCCCCGGCTCGGGGTCGAGCTCGCCTCGGCCGACGTCGTCGCGGCCGAGGACACCCGGCGCCTGCGCCGGCTGCTCACCGAGCTCGAGGTCACCCCGACCGGGAGGGTGCTCAGCTACCACGAGCACAACGAGGCGGCTCGCACCCCCGACCTCGTCGAGCGGCTCCTCGCCGGTGACCGGGTCGTCGTCGTCACCGATGCCGGTATGCCGTCCGTCTCCGACCCCGGCTACCGGCTCGTCGCCGCTGCGGTCGAGGCCGGGGTGCGGGTCACCTGCGTCCCCGGGCCGAGCGCGGTGCTCATGGCGCTCGCCGTCTCCGGCCTGCCCGTCGACCGCTTCTGCTTCGACGGCTTCCTGCCGCGCAAGCCGGGGGAGAAGGCCCGGGTGCTGGCCGAGGTCGCCGACGAGCGTCGCACGATGGTCTTCTTCGAGGCGCCCCACCGCCTCCCCGAGACGCTCGCCGCGATGGCCGACGCCTTCGGGCCGCACCGGCGGGCGGCCGTCTGCCGCGAGCTGACGAAGACCTACGAGGAGGTCCACCGCGGGCCGCTCGCCGAGCTCGTCGACTGGGCCGCCGACGGCGTGCGCGGCGAGATCACGGTCGTCGTGGCGGGAGCCGAGCGGGTGGTGCCGTCGCTCGAGGAGGCGGTGAGCGGCATCCGCCAGCGGGTCGCCGGCGGCGAACGGCTCAAGGACGTCTGCGCCGACGTCGCGACCCGCACCGGCCTGTCCAAGAAGGTGCTCTACGACGCGGCCGTCGCCCGCGCCTGACCACCGGCCGAGCGGCACTTGTCAGCGCCCGCGGCAGCGGCTTGGCTGGAGGTCACTGCACGACCGACCACGGGAGGAACAACACATGGCTGTCATCCGCAACGCCTCGGCACACTGGGAGGGCTCCCTCATGGAGGGCGCCGGCAAGGTCACCTTCGAGTCGTCCGAGCTCGGCACCCACGACGTCACGTGGGCCGCCCGCTCCAACGAGTCGAGCGGCCTCACGAGCCCCGAGGAGCTCATCGCGGCGGCTCACTCGACGTGCTACTCGATGGCACTGTCCAACGGGCTCGCCGAGGCCGGCACCCCGCCCGAGTCGATCGACACCTCGGCCGCCGTCAGCTTCCAGCCCGGCACGGGCATCACCGGCATCGCGCTGTCGGTCACGGGCAAGGTGCCCGGCATGACGGCCGAGCAGTTCGAGGAGGCGGCCCAGGCCGCCAAGGAGGGGTGCCCCGTGAGCCAGGCGCTCAAGGCGGTCCCGATCACCCTCGAGGTCACCTTCACGGAGTGAGCGCCCGGCGCCCGACCGCACTGGCACGCAGCGCGGGCGGGCGCCGAAACCCCGGCGCGACGGCCGCGGCGGTCCACCTAGGATCGGGCCCATGAGCAAAGTCCTGTCTGCCGTCGCCTGGCCGTACACCAACGGCCCGCGCCACATCGGCCACGTGGCCGGTTTCGGCGTGCCCTCCGACGTCTTCAGCAGGTACATGCGGATGGCCGGGCACGACGTGCTCATGGTCTCCGGCACCGACGAGCACGGCACCCCGATCCTCGTCCTCGCCGACGAGGAGGGCCTGACGCCACAGGAGCTCGTCGACAAGTACAACGCCGTCATCGCCCAGGACCTCGCCGACCTCGGCCTGTCCTACGACCTGTTCACCCGGACGACGACGCGCAACCACTATGCGGTCGTTCAGGAGATGTTTCGCCAGGTCCACGCCAACGGCTACATGATCGAGCAGACGACGCGCGGCGCGATCAGCCCGTCGACCGGGCGCACCCTGCCCGACCGCTACATCGAGGGCACCTGCCCGATCTGCGCCTTCCCCGAGGCCCGCGGCGACCAGTGCGACAACTGCGGCAACCAGCTCGACGCCGACGAGCTCATCGACCCCCGCAGCAAGATCAACGGCGAGACCCCCGAGTTCGCACTGACCCAGCACTTCTTCCTCGACCTGCCCGCCCTCGCCGGCGCCCTCAAGGAGTGGCTCGACGGGCGCGAGGCGTCGGGCACCTGGCGGCCCAACGTCATCAAGTTCTCCCAGAACCTGCTCAAGGACGTGCGCCCGCGCGCGATGAGCCGCGACATCGACTGGGGGATCCCGGTCCCGCTCGAGGGCTGGGAGGACAACCCGAGCAAGCGTCTCTACGTGTGGTTCGACGCCGTCATCGGCTACCTCTCGGCCTCCATCGAGTGGGCCCGGCGCAGCGGCGAGCCCGAGCGGTGGCGGGAGTGGTGGAACGACCCGGAGGCGCGGTCCTACTACTTCCAGGGCAAGGACAACATCACCTTCCACGCGCAGATCTGGCCGGCCGAGCTGCTCGCCTACGCCGGCAAGGGCGACAAGGGGGGCGAGCCCGGCACCTACGGCGTGCTCGGCCTGCCGACGGAGGTCGTCGCGAGCGAGTTCATGACGCTCGAGGGCACCCAGTTCTCGACCTCGCGCAAGCACGTCATCTACGTCCAGGACATCGTCGCGCGCTACGGGCCCGACCCGATCCGCTACTTCATCTGCGCCGCGGGCCCGGAGAACCAGGACGCCGACTTCAGCTGGGCTGAGTTCGTCCAGCGCAACAACAGCGAGCTCGTCGCGGGCTGGGGCAACCTCGTCAACCGCACGGCCGCGATGATCGCGAAGAACTTCGGCCAGATCCCCCCGTCGTATGCCGTCGAGCCCGTCGACGCGGAGCTGCTCGCCACCGTCGCGTCTGGCTTCGAGACCGTCGGTCGCTTGCTCGAGCGGCACCGGCAGAAGGCGGCGCTCGCCGAGGTGATGCGGATCGTCGGCGAGGCGAACGCCTACGTGTCGAGGACGGAGCCCTTCAAGCTCAAGGGCGAGGACCAGCAGGAGCGGCTCGCCACCGTGCTGCACACGCTCGTGCAGGCGGTCTCGGACCTCAACACGATGATGGCGCCCTTCCTGCCCCACGCCGCCAACCGGGTGCACGCCGTGCTCGGGGGCGAGGGCGAGCTGATGCCGATGCCGTCCCTGCAGGTGGTGCGCGACCTCGACGACGACACCCGGTCCTACCCGGTCATCGCCGGCGACTACTCGTCCACCCCGCGCTGGGAGCCGCGTCCGGTCCGGGTCGGCGCGCCGATCGCCAAGCCGACCGGCGTCTTCACCAAGCTCGACCCAGAGCAGGTCATCGCCGACGAGCGGGCCCGCCTGTGGGGCCCGGCGACAGGTGACGGCGAGACGCCGGCCGGGGCATGAGCCGCTCGACGTCGGGCGGACGTGGGCTCCCGGAGGCCCTGCCGGACCGGCTGCCGATCGACGTCGTCGACAACCACGTCCACCTCGACATCACCCGGGAGGGTGACGAGCCCTTCGACGTGACCGAGGCGATCGCCCGCGCCCGCGCCGTCGGGGTGACCCGGCTCGTCCAGGTTGGCTGCGACCTCGACGGGATCCGCTTCACGGTCGACGCCGTCGACCGGCACCCGGAGCTGCTCGGCGGAATCGCCCTGCACCCCAACGAGGTCCCCCGGCTCGAGGCGGAGGGCCGGCTCGCTGAGGCTCGTGCCGAGGTCGAGCGCCTCGCGGCCCATGACCGGATCCGGGTCATCGGGGAGACGGGACTCGACTACTTCCGGACCGGGCCGGAGGGGGTGGCGGCGCAGCAGGAGGCCTTCCGATGGCACATCGACCTCGCCAAGCGGCTCGGGCTCGCGCTCCAGGTCCACGACCGCGACTCCCACGACGACGTGCTCCGGATCCTCGAGGAGGAGGGGGCGCCGGAGCACACGGTGCTGCACTGCTTCTCCGGCGACCTCGCGATGGCGCGGACCTGCGTCGAGCGCGGCTACCTGCTCAGCTTCGCCGGCACGGTGACCTTCAAGAACGCCCGGGGCCTGCGCGACGCCCTCACCGCCGTGCCGCTCGAGCAGCTGCTCGTCGAGACGGACGCGCCCTACCTCACGCCGGCCCCGCACCGCGGAGCGACCAACGCCTCCTACCTCGTGCCGCTCACGGTCCGGGCCCTCGCAGGCGTGCTCAACGTCGACGTGCCGGCGGTGTGTCGTGCGGTCTCGACGAACGCGGAGCGGGTCTACGGGTCGTGGGAGTGACACGCGCCTCCCTCCGGACCGTTACCAAAATTTGACCTTGGCGCCGTCCATGCGTCACCGTGTTGACCGTTGGCCGGTTGCACCCCGCCTCGAACTCGTCCCGATGTCGCGAGGAGAACCCGTCGAGAGAGTGCCGCACCCGGGTCGTTCCACGTTCGGAGTGTTTTGATCTCTCGCAACCTCAAGGTCCTCGCCGCCAGCGGCGCCGCTCTCGTGCTGACTGGTGCCGCCGTCGGTGCCGCCCAGGTCGACAAGGCCGTCAACCTCTCGGTCGACGGCACCGCCAGCCCGGTCCACGTCTTCGGCGCGACCGTCGGTGACCTCCTCGCCAGCAAGGGCATCACGGTCAAGCAGGGCGACGTCGTCGTCCCGGCCGTCGACGCCCCGCTCTCGGACGGGGACACCGTGACCGTCCGCTACGGCCGCACCCTCACGATGACGGTGGACGGCAAGACCCGCGAGGTCAGCACGACCGCGACGACGGTCGACGGGGCTCTGCTCGCCCTCGGCCTGCGCGGCGAGCAGTCGCGTCTCTCGGTCTCCCGGTCCCAGACGATCGGTCGCAGCGGACTGGCGGTCTCGATCGTCACGCCGAAGCAGGTCTCCGTCGTCGCCGACGGCAAGGCCACGACCCGCACCCTCACCGCGGAGACCGTCGGCGAGGCCCTCGGCCAGCTGCGGATCAAGCTCGCCGCCGCCGACACCGTCACCCCGGCAGCCTCCGCCCCGCTGACGGACGGCGCGAAGATCGTCGTCGCGCGCGTCACGACGAAGGATGCGAAGACCACGAGCGCCGTCGCCTTCACCGTCGTGCGCAAGGCGACCGCCTCGATGTACGCCGACCAGACCACGGTCGCCACCCAGGGCGTCGCCGGCGTCCGCACCGTCACGGTGCGCACCACGCTCGTCGACGGCAAGGCAACCAAGACCCAGCAGCTCTCCTCGGCCGTCACCACGAAGCCGGTCGCCAAGGTCGTGCTCGTCGGCACGAAGAAGCGTCCGGCCCCGGTCGTCGCCGCGCCCAGGGCGACGGCGACGACGTCCACCGCCACGAAGTCGGCCGCCACGAGGTCGAGCAGCACGGCCCCGACGAGCCCGAGGTCCACCAGCACGTCCGGTGGCGGCCTCAACCTCTCCAACGCCGGGATGTGGGACAGCATCGCGTCCTGCGAGTCGGGCGGGAACTGGAGCATCAACACCGGCAACGGCTACTACGGCGGCCTGCAGTTCGCGGCCTCCACCTGGACGGCCAACGGCGGCGGCTCCTTCGCCCCCCGCGCCGACCTCGCCAGCCGCGCCCAGCAGATCACCGTGGCCAACCGGCTCTACGCCAAGGCCGGTCTCGGCCCGTGGGGCTGCAAGCCCTGATCGTGCGCCCGCGACGCACGACGAGCGTCCGCCCCCGCCGCCGCCCCACGGGCCGGTCGGCGGGGGCTCTCGTCGTCTGCCGGGCCATAGGGTGTGAGGCATGAGCCGCTCAGACCGACCCGTCGACGGGACGGGCACCGGCTCCGGCTCGGATGCCGCACCCGACGACGCGCTCCTGGGGCCCGCGCAGATCCGGGCGCTCGCCGAGCGGCTCGAGGTCCGCCCGACCAAGCAGTGGGGTCAGAACTTCGTCGTGGACCCCAACACGGTCCGCAAGATCGTCCGGCTCGCCGGGGTCGGCCCGTCCGACCGGGTCGTCGAGGTCGGCCCCGGTCTGGGCTCGCTCACCCTCGCCCTGCTCCCGGTCGTCGCCCACGTCACGGCCGTCGAGGTCGACCCGCGGCTCGCCGGGGCCCTGGAGGAGACGGTCCGCGAGCTCCAGCCGGGCAACGTCGACAAGCTGCACCTGATGACCGCCGACGCGCTCACGGTCACCAAGCTCAAGGGCGCGCCGCCCACGGCGCTCGTGGCGAACCTGCCCTACAACATCTCCGTCCCGGTCGTGCTCAGCTTCCTCGAGCACTTCCCGTCGCTCGAGCGGGTCCTCGTCATGGTCCAGCTCGAGGTGGCTGAGCGCCTGGCCGCCCGGCCGGGGGGCAAGATCTACGGTGTCCCGTCGCTCAAGGCCGCGTGGTATGCCGACGTGGAGCTGGCCGGCAAGGTCGGGCGCAACGTCTTCTGGCCCGCCCCCAACGTCGACTCCGGGCTCGTCTCCCTCGTCCGGCGACCGGCCCCCGAGACGACGGCCGACCGGGCCGAGGTGTTCCGCTGCATCGACGCCGCCTTCCTCCAGCGGCGCAAGGCACTGCGGGGAGCGCTCGCGGGCTGGGCCGGCTCGCCAGCCCTCGCCGAGGCGGCGCTGCGGGCCGCCGGCATCGACCCGATGACCCGCGGGGAGCAGCTCGACATCCACGCCTTCGCGCGGATCGCCGAGGCCCGACCCGACCAGCCGTCCGGTCCCGCCCCGCGAGACGAGCGCGACGGCGACGGACGTGGCAGGAGATCACGTGCCCGGAAAACATAGGGTGGCGGGATGACTGTCGCTCCGACCCTGCCCGGGACAGTCACCGTGCGTGCCCCCGCGAAGGTCAACCTCGAGCTGCGCGTCGGGGCACGACGTCCTGACGGTTACCACGCCCTGGCCACCGTCTTCCAGGCCGTGTCCCTGCACGACGAGGTCTCCGTGGCGAAGTGGGACGACTGGGACGTCGTCCCGGCCGGCACCTACGCGTCCCTCATCCCGACCGACGGTGACAACCTTGCCGTCCGGGCGGCCCGCCTCGTGGCCGAGCGCGCCGGCATCGAGGAGTCCCTCTCGATCCGGATCGACAAGGACATCCCGGTCGCCGGTGGCATGGCGGGCGGGTCGGCCGACGCTGCCGCGGCGCTCGTCGCCGCCGACCACCTCTGGGGGGTCGGCCTCGACCGCGAGGAGCTGGCCGAGCTCGCGGCCCGGCTCGGAAGCGACGTGCCCTTCGCGCTCGTCGGCGGCAACTCAATGGCCTCGGGGCGCGGCGAGCAGCTCGCCCCCGTGCTGGCCCGCGGGACGTTCAACTGGGTCTTCGCGATCAGCGACACCGGCCTGTCGACCCCGGCCGTCTACGCCGAGTGCGACCGGCTCCGCGAGCAGGACGGTGCCGACCCGGTCGCCGACCCCCAGATCAGCGACGAGCTGATGGCCGCGCTGCGCCAGGGTGACGCGGCCGCGCTCGGCCGGGCCCTGCACAACGACCTCGAGCCGGCCACCTTCTCGCTCCGGCCCGAGCTGCGCGACCTGCGCGACGCCGGCGTCGAGTTCGGGGCCCTCGGCGGCATCGTCTCCGGCTCGGGTCCCACCGTCGCCTTCCTCACGGGCAGCCACGAGGCGGCCCTCGACCTGTCGGTCTCACTCGCGGCCTCCGACCTCTGCCGCGACCTGCGCCGGGCGCGCGGCCCGGTCCACGGAGCCCAGATCGTCACGGGCCCCCGCCCCGAGTGACCGCACCCTCCCCACCGTCACCTGCAGCACCGAACCGAAAGCGTCCCTGACACCACGCATGGCCAACCTCATCTCCCTCGAGCGGGTCTCGCTCGTCTTCGGCACGTCGCACGTCCTCGACGAGGTCTCCGTCGGTGTCCTCACCGGTGACCGCATCGGTGTCGTCGGCCTCAACGGTGGCGGCAAGTCCACCCTCCTGCGCGTCATCGGCGGTCTCCAGGAGCCGGACTCCGGCCGGGTCTCCAAGCAGGGCGGCGCCGACGGCATCCGCGTCGGCATGCTCGCCCAGGACGACGCCCTCGACCCGGACTGGACCGTCCACGAGGCCGTCCTGGGTGACCTGCCGGAGCACGTCTGGGCCGGGGACCCCCGGATCCGCGACGTCCTGACCGGCCTGCTGGGCGGCATCGGCGCCGAGGCGATGGGCGGGCTCGACAGCCTCGTCGGCCCGAAGTCGGGCGGGGAACGTCGCCGGCTCGCCCTCGCGCGCCTGCTCGTCGCCGACCCCGAGGTGCTGCTGCTCGACGAGCCGACCAACCACCTCGACGTCGAGGGGGTCGCCTGGCTCGCCGACCACCTCGCCACCCAGCGTCCCCG
>JBDSSS010000130.1:0-9802 GCA_039928615.1 Terracoccus sp.
GGCGGCTGAGCGGCATCCGGCCGCACGTTCGGTAGCCCGGGCGACGAAAACGGCGGCTGAGCGGCATCCGGCCGCACGTTCGGTAGCCCGGGCGACGAAAACCGAGGGCTGACACACTGGATGCCCACCCACCACCGCTCCGAAAGGACCCCGCACCGATGGCACTCGACGCCGACCGCACCAAGCCCGAGATCGACTTCCCCGAAGGCGACACGCCCGACGACCTCCTCATCGAGGACCTCATCGACGGGGACGGCCGCGAGGCCGCCGCCGGCGACACCGTGAGCGCCCACTACGTCGGGGTCGCCCACTCGACCGGCGAGGAGTTCGACTCCTCGTGGGGACGCGGCGCCCCGCTCGACTTCCGGCTCGGCGTCGGCATGGTCATCCAGGGCTGGGACCGTGGCATCGAGGGGATGAAGGTCGGCGGCCGTCGCAAGCTGACGATCCCCGCGCACCTCGGCTACGGCGACCGTGGCGCTGGCGCGGCGATCGCCCCGGGGGAGACGCTCATCTTCGTCGTCGACCTCGCCGACGTGCGCTGATACCGCCCTCAACCCTGCACGAGACGGGCGGCAAAACGCCCCGCGACGGCCGCGCCCAGGAAACTGGCGCGGTCGTCGTCGTGTCCGCGACCCATCGTCGACAGCGGGACCGGGCTCGTCCGGAGCGCGTCGTCGAGCCCCTCGCAGCCCATCTCGTGCAGGCGCAGCCGTCCGCCGGAGGCCTCACACAGCGCGAGGGCCTGCGCGAGCACCTGTGCCCCCAGCTCACCGGGGAGCACCGGGGCGACGACGTCGGCCGGCACGAGCGTGACGCGGCCGTATGCCGTGAGGCTGTGGTGCGACACGCCGCGGTGCCGCTCGCGCGGGTCGGCCTCCGAGATCCGCAGCGAGCAGACCGGCCGACCGCGCAACGTGGCGGCGGCGTTGACCGCCTCGCCGGCCGAGGTCCCGGAGAAGCCCCACCGGGTCCCGGTGCCGAGGTTGCCCGGCCCCTGGCTGACGACGACGACGTCGGCTCCGACGACGTGGTGCGCAGCGAGCAGGCCGGTGTGCACGTTGACGGCCTCGAGGTCGCCGCCGTGGGCCTGCCCGACGGTGATCGACGCCGCGAGCCAGCCCGCCTCCCGCAGCCCGGCGACCGTGCGCGAGAAGGAGATCGGCAGAGCTCCGCCGTCGGTCATGACGTAAGCGACGCGAAGCCCGGGCCGCGCCTCGCGCAGACCAGCGAGGAGCGCCGGCAGCGCCGAGTGCAGGTCGGCGACGACGACGGGCATCCCGCCCAGGTCGTCGGCGTCCCGGAGCGTCGCGTGGTGCACGCTGTCCTGCTCGTCGACGCCGAGCACCATCGTCTGGCTTCCGGTGTAGCGGGCCTTGACCACGTGGCCGAGCACGTCCCGCACGTCCGCGACCGGCGCCGGCAGGTGGTCCGGCGCCGCGACGACGATCGCGAGGCCACCGGTGCCGAGGCCGCGCTCGAGGGCCGTCGTGTTGAGCAGGACGCGGGCGCCGGGGGGCAGCTCGCCGACGGCGTCGAGGTAGCCGAGCGCGCGGACCTGCTCACCGGAGGCCAGCTCGGCGGCATACTCCACGGCGCCGGCCCAGCGCGAGCGCACCTCGACGACGACCGCGGAGCGCCACTGGATCATGGGGCCGACCCTACCGAGCGGTCGAGGGCCCGCGCCGTCACGGCACCGCCCACTGTCATCCCCGCGTCGTCGGCGGGTTCGGGTAGCGTCGGACTGCCCACCCGCCGTCGCCCCGAGGAAGGTCACCGATGAGCCCTGCGTCTCCCTCGGCCGAGAAGACCGAGCGGCTGCTCAACCTCATCCTGGCCCTGAAGTCTGCCCGTCGACCCGTAGCGAAACAGAAGATCCGTGAGGCGCTGCCGAGCTATGCGGCCGCGCCCACCGTCGAGGCCTTCGACCGGATGTTCGAGCGCGACAAGGACGAGCTGCGCGAGATGGGCATCCCCATCCTCACGACCGTCATCGACCCGCTCTTCGATGACGAGGTCGGCTACCGGATCGACTCGAGCGAGGCCGGCCTCCCCGAGATCTCCTTCGAGCCCGAGGAGGTCGCGGCCCTCGCCCTCGCCGCCCGGGCCTGGTCGACCGCGAGCATCTCCGGCACGGCCTCGGCGGGCCTGCGCAAGCTGCGGCTGTCCGGCGTCGAGATCGACGAGTCCATGGCCGCCGGCGTCGAGCCGCGGATCCGGACCAAGGAGCCCGCCTTCGCCGCGGTGCACGCCGCCGTCACCGCGCTGCAGCCGATCACCTTCGACTACCGGCGCAACGACGGTGTGCTCGCCGGGCGGCACGTGCAGCCCTGGGCGCTGAAGAACTGGCGCGGCCGCTGGTACCTCACCGGCTGGGACGTCGACCGTCAGGACGAGCGGGCGTTCCGCCTGAGCCGTTTCGAGGGTGCCGTCCGCAAGAAGGGACGGGCCGCGTCGTATGCCGTGCCCCGCGACCACGTCCCGGAGGTCGCCCTGCGCGCGCAGGAGGGTGAGCCGTCCGGCACCGCCGTGGTCCGCCTGCGGCACGGCCGCGGCCACACCCTGCGGGCGCATGCCTCTGCCGTGCGTGAGCTCGACAACCGATGGGCCGAGGTCGAGCTGCCCTACCGCCGCGGCACGACCGAGCGCGACGTCGTCGCCCTGGGCACCCACGCCGTGGCCGTGTCGCCCGCGGACCTCGTGACCGGCGTCGTTGCAGCCCTGACGGCGGCGGCCCGGGCCAACGACAGTGACGACGTCAGCCGTGGCGCCGCGAGCACAGGGGAGACGCCGTGACCGCGGACCGCACCGGGACCACCCGACCGGCCGGGGCGTCCCGGCCCGCGAAGGCGCCGGCCGAGACCGCCACCCAGCGCCTCGGTCGGCTGCTCGACCTGGTCCCGTGGCTGCTCCAGCACCGCGGGGTACCGATCGCGGAGGCCGCGTCGGAGTTTGGTGTCAGCGAGGACCAGATCGTCGACGACCTCGAGCTGCTCTTTGTCTGCGGCACCCCCGGCTACGGCCATGCCGAGCTCATCGACGCGCAGTGGGACACCGGCCACATCTACCTCGACAACGCCGAGGACATCGCCAGCCCGATGCGCCTGACCCGCGACGAGGCGGTGACCCTGACCGCCGGGCTGCAGGCCCTCGGGGCGAGCCTGCTCAACCCCGAGATCGTCGAGCGAACGCTCGCCAAGATCCGGGCCGCCACGGCGACGGCCGCGTCACCGCCGGCCGCGGACGCCGGCCAGGACCCGGCCCGCCGGATCGCCATCGACCTCGACGACGGCAGCCAGCACGCGGCGATGGCCCCGCTCAAGGCCGCCTTCACCGCCGGCCGGCGGGTCCACCTGACCTACTACGTCGCGACCCGTGACGAGAGCACCGAGCGCGACGTCGACATCATGCGCCTCCTCAACCTCGATGGCCAGTGGTACGTCGAGGGCTGGTGTCACCGGGCCGACGACGTGCGCCTCTTCCGCCTCGACCGGGTCGAGGCCGTGTCGGTCCTCGACGTCGACGGCGCCCCGCCGGAGCGGGCGCGGCCGCGTGACCTCGACGACGTGTTCGTGGCCAGCGCCAGCGACCTGACGGTCGTCATCGAGGCCGCCAGCGGCGCGGCATGGATCGCCGACTACTACCCGAGCGAGGGGGTCGAGCGCGGGGCGGACGGCACCGTCCGGGTCACCCTCAAGGTGGCCGACCCCGCCCTCGTCCGCCGCCTCATGCTGCGGCTCGGGGGAGAGGCGCGCGTGGTCGAGCCGGCCTGGCTCGCCGCCAAGGTGACCGAGGAGGCCCGGGCAGCGCTCGGGGCCTACCCGCGTCCCGAGGCGTGACCGACCCGGCGGGTCCGGGGTGGTGCGGCCGTGGGCGGACGTATGCTGTGGACGTACGGCGTGCTGCCGCACGACGAGGTCCGGCCACCGGACGGCTTTCGACGAGGAGAGAACACCATGCCCAACCTGGGTGCCCCCGAGCTGATCATCATCGCGATCGTCGTCATCGCCCTGTTCGGCTGGAAGAAGCTCCCCGACATGGCCCGCAGTCTCGGTCGCTCGGCGCGCGTCTTCAAGTCCGAGGTGGACGAGATGAAGAAGGACGGCAAGGAGCAGGCCAACGGCTCGACCGTGCGCGGCGACGTCGTCAGCACCGACAACGAGCGGCTCGAGGCCGAGGCCCGGGCTGCCGAGGCCGAGTCCAAGGCGGCGGAGGCCCGCGCCGAGGCCAACCGCATGCGTGGCGACTCGACCTTCTGACCGGCTCCGCTTCCACGACTGACAGACGGTCCACCTGAATGGCACTGCTGCAGAAGCGCAACACCGACGGTCGGATGGCGCTCGGCGACCACTTGCGCGAGCTGCGCAACCGGCTGACGATCAGCGCCGTCGCGATCATCGTCGCCGGCATCGTCGGCTGGATCTACTACAACTGGGTCATCGACCAGCTGACCAGGCCCCTCACCGAGCTCAACAAGGGCCGCGAGGGTGTCGTCAACATCAACTTCTCGGGGATGACGGACGCGTTCGCCCTCCAGCTGACGGTGTCCCTCTTCGTCGGCCTGATCCTCTCCTCGCCGGTCTGGCTGCTGCAGATCTGGGGCTTCATCGTCCCCGGCCTGACGAAGAAGGAGAAGATGATCGCGCGGCTGTTCACCGTCGCCGCGGTCCCGCTCTTCGTCGCTGGCTGCTACTTCGCGTTCATCATGGTGCCCAAGGCGGTCACGGTCCTGCTCGGCTTCACCCCCGATGGCGCCTACAACCTCCAGGACGGGTCGCAGTACCTCAACTTCGTCCTGAAGTTCATCGTCGCGTTCGGCGTCGCCTTCCTGCTGCCGGTCTTCCTCGTCGCACTCAACCTCGTCGGCGTGCTGCCCGCGCAGGCGATGCTCAAGGGCTGGCGCCCGGCCGTGATGATCATCTTCGTCTTCGCCGCGGTCATGACCCCGACCCCCGACGCCTACACGATGCTCTTCCTCGCCTCGCCGATGATCGCCCTCTACTTCGCCTCGGTGGGGATCGCCTTCCTCTTCGATCGGCGCAAGAAGGACCACGAGCCCGACTGGATGAGCGTCCCCGACGACGAGGCCTCACCGCTGTAGCGTTCGGGTGTGTCCCGCCGCGTGGCTCTCATCGTCAACCCGACCTCGGGTGGGGGGCGGGGAGCGGAGCGGGGGCGAGCGGCATACGACCGGCTCGTCGCTGACGGCCACGACGTCGTCGACGTCTCGGGGCGCGACTACGCGGATGCGCTCTCGAAGGGGCGGCGCGCCGTCGCCGACGGGGTGGACACCCTCGTCGTCGTCGGTGGTGACGGGCTGGCCCACCTCGGCGTCAACCTCTGCGCGGGCACCGACACCCGGCTCGCGGTCGTCGCCGCGGGGACGGGCAACGACTTCGCCCGCAACCTCGGCCTCCCGCTCGGGGACGCGACGGCCGCTGCAGCACTGGTGTCGGAGGGCGGGACGCGCACGGTCGACGCCGGCCGGGTGACCTCGGGTCCCGACGCCGGGCGCTGGTTCGGCGGGGTGCTCGGTGCCGGTTTCGACGCGGTCGTCAATGCCCGCGCCGCGCGGATGCGCTGGCCCCGTGGGCAGGCCCGCTATGCCCTGGCGGTGCTGCGCGAGCTCCCCGTCTTCCGTCCCATCCCGTATGTCGTGGAGCTCGACGGCGTGCGTCTCGAGACCCGCGCCATGCTCGTGGCCGTCGCCAACACCGCGTCGTTCGGCGGGGGGATGCGGGTCTGTCCCGACGCCGACGTCTCCGACGGACTCCTCGACGTGCTCGTCCTGCACGAGGTGTCGACCGCGGCGTTCCTGCGCGTCTTCCCCTCCGTCTACCGCGGGGCGCACGTCGACCACCCCGCGGTCGAGATCCGCCGCGCCCGTCGGGTGCGGCTCGAGGCGACGGGGATCACCGCGCAGGCGGACGGCGAACCCTTCTCGGCCCTCCCGCTCGACGTCGAGGTCGTCCCCGGGGCGCTGCGCACCGTCGCACCGGCTCGGGAGAGGATGGGGCCATGATCGCCACCTGGCCGCACCTCACGGACTTCGCGGCAACCTTCGACTTCCCGCTCGACGACTTCCAGGTGGAGGCGTGCCGGGCGGTCGAGGAGGGGCGCGGTGTCCTCGTCGCCGCCCCGACGGGCGCGGGCAAGACGGTCGTCGGGGAGTTCGCCGTGCACCTCGCCCTGGCGACCGGACGCAAGGCGTTCTACACGACCCCGATCAAGGCCCTGTCCAACCAGAAGTACGCCGACCTCGTCCGTCGCCACGGCGCCCACCGGGTCGGCCTGCTCACCGGGGACGCCTCGATCAACGGCGAGGCGCCGATCGTCGTCATGACGACCGAGGTGCTGCGCAACATGATGTACTCCGGCTCCTCGACGCTGCGCGGCCTCGGCTGGGTCGTCATGGACGAGGTCCACTACCTCGCTGACCGGTTCCGTGGTGCGGTCTGGGAGGAGGTCATCATCCACCTCGCCCAGGACGTCAGCGTCGTCTCCCTCTCGGCGACCGTCTCCAACGCGGAGGAGTTCGGCGCGTGGCTCGGTGAGGTCCGGGGCGACACCGAGGTCATCGTCTCCGAGCACCGCCCCGTCCCGCTGTGGCAGCACATGATGGTCGGGCAGACCCTCTTCGACCTCTTCGTGGAGGAGAGCGGCGGCCCCGGCGGGCTGGGCAACGAGGTGAGCGTCAGCCCGGACCTCGTGCACGCGATCCGGGGGCAGGAGGGCCGCGGTCAGTGGGACTCGCACTGGGCGAGCAGCAACGGGCGCGGAGGCAGCGGTCGCGGCGGCCACGGTCGAGGGCGCCAGGGTCGTCCGGGACAGCAGGGTGGGGGTCGCGGCTCCGACGACTGGGCCGGCCGAGGGCGACGCGGCTCGTCCTCCTCCCCCCGGTCGGGCGGGTCCGACTCGGGCGCGCCGGCGTCCGGTTCGGCGACCTTCACCCGGGGCGGCCGACCCGGTGGCGGAGCGACCCGCGCCGAGGTCATCCAACGGCTCGAGCGCGAGGGTCTGCTCCCCGCGATCACCTTCATCTTCAGCCGGGCCGGCTGCGACGGCGCCGTGGGACAGCTGCTCGCGAGCGGGATGCGGCTCATCCCCGAGGCCGAGGGCGAGCGCAACCGGCGCCTCGTCGAGGAGCGGATCCAGGGCCTGGCCGACGAGGACCTGTCGGTGCTGGGCTACTGGGAGTTCGCCGACGGGATCGCCCGCGGCTTCGCCGCCCACCACGCGGGCATGCTGCCGACCTTCCGCGAGATCGTCGAGGAGCTCTTCACCGCCGGGCGGATCCGGGCGATCTTCGCCACCGAGACGCTCGCGCTCGGCATCAACATGCCGGCCCGGACCGTCGTGCTCGAGAAGCTGGTCAAGTTCAACGGCGAGAGCCACGTCGACATCTCGCCTGCTGAGTACACCCAGCTGACCGGGCGCGCGGGGCGGCGCGGCATCGACATCGAGGGCCATGCCGTCGTGCTGTGGAGCCGGGGCCTCGACCCCGCCGCCGTGGCCGGCCTCGCCTCGACCCGCACCTACCCGCTGCGGTCCAGCTTCCGGCCCACCTACAACATGGCCGTCAACCTCGTGCGCCAGTTCGGCCGCTCGACCGCGCGGGAGATCCTCGAGACCTCCTTCGCGCAGTTCCAGGCCGACCGCGCGGTCGTCGGCTTCGTGCGCACGGTCCGGCGCAACGAGGAGGCCCTCGCCGGTTACGAGGAGTCGATGGCGTGCCACCTCGGGGACTTCCGGGAGTATGCCGCCCTGCGCAACGAGCTGGCCCGCACCGAGAAGGACGGGTCGCGGGCCCGCACCGCGTCGGTCCGGGCCGAGGCCGCGATCTCCCTCGAGGGCCTCAAGATCGGCGACATCGTGCGGATCCCCAACGGGCGACACTCCGGGCTCGCCGTCGTCGTCATGCCCAACCGTGGCGGCAAGGGGGAGGCCGCGTCACCCTCGGTCATCACCGAGGACCACCAGCTGCGCAAGCTCACCCTCCACGACGTCCCGACCCCGGTGGCGCCCCTCGGCACCCTGCGCGTCCCCAAGGCGTTCAACGCCAAGCACCCCAAGGCCCGTCGTGACCTCGCGGCGAGCCTGCGCGCGGCGATGCCCTTCGACCCGCCACCCGTCCCGCGCGACGACCCGGACGACGTCTCGAACGAGCGGGTCGAGGCCCTGCGGCGTCAGCTGCGCGCCCATCCCTGCCACCGCTGTCCGGACCGCGAGACCCACGCCCGCTGGGCCGAGCGCTGGTGGCGGCTGCGCCGGGAGACCGACGGCCTGCAACGCAAGATCGACGGTCGCACCAACTCGGTGGCCAAGACCTTCGACCGGATCTGCGACCTGCTCGTGCGGATGGGCTACCTCGCCGACGGCGGGGAGACGGCGACGTCCGAGGGTGACCGTCTCCGCCAGCTCTACACGGAGAAGGACCTGCTCGCGGCCGAGTGCCTCCGGGAGGGGCTGTGGCGCCGTCTCGACGCACCCTCGCTCGCGGCCATCGTCTCCACACTCATCCACGAGCCACGTCGTGACGAGGGCGGCCTCACCCCGCGGTGGCCCACCGAGGACGTCCGCGAGGCCTACGAGGCGATGGTGCGGCTCTGGAGCGAGCTCGAGGACGCCGAGGGCGCGCTCGCGCTGCCGCGCACCGGTATGCCCGACGCCGGCCTCGCGTGGGCGATGCACCGTTGGGCGAGCGGGCAGCGGCTCGAGGACGTCCTGCGCGGCACCGACCTCGCGGCGGGGGACTTCGTGCGGCGGTGCAAGCAGGTGATCGACCTGCTCGGGCAGCTCACCGACGCCGGCGACCCGGCTCTGCAGCAGATGGCGCGCAAGGCCGCTGACTCGGTGATGCGGGGCGTGGTCGCCGCGGACCGGCTCGACTGACCGGGAGCGTCACTCGGTGGACTGCCACACGCCGAGCTGGTTGCCTCCGGGATCGGTGACGCAGAAGCGTCGGCCGCCGGGGAAGGTGTATGGCTCCTTGGTCACGGCGCCGCCGGCGGACCGCACGGCGGCCACGGAGGCGTCGAGGTCGTCGGAGTAGAGCAGCACCAGGGTGCTGCCCACCGAGCCGGTCACCGTCCCGTCGATGCCGCCGACCTCAGCGCCCCCGTCCTGCGAACCACCCGGCATGCGGATGCCGGCGTACTCGGGGCCGTAGTCGGTGAACTCCCACCCGAACGCGCTGGCGTAAAAGGCCTTGGTGGCCTCGAGGTCACCGCCGGCGAGCTCGATGTAGTCGATGGCGTGGTGCGTGTGCGTCATGGCCGGCTCCTGGCTCGTGCGGGGACGTGCGGGGTCATGGGGACCGCGGGTCAGAGCCGGCGACGCGCGGGGAACGCGATGCGGCATACGGCCCGGTAGTGGGATACGCTTTCATCACTGGTCAACGTTTTTGGTGTTCGTGTTCGCACGCTCGCAGGGAAACGATGTTGCGAGCGCAGCCGTCCTTCAGTTTCTGAAGTGGTCGCGTTTTGCCCGACCCGGACCGCCACGTAGTGCGGTCCGTCATCTCATATGAAGGATTTTCACCATGGCTCAAGGCACCGTCAAGTGGTTCAACTCCGAGAAGGGCTTCGGCTTTATCGCCCCGACCGAGGGACCCGACGTGTTCGTCCACTACTCCGAGATCTCCGGCGGCGGCTACCGCAGCCTCGAGGAGAACCAGGCCGTCGAGTTCGACGTCGAGCAGGGCCCCAAGGGCCCGCAGGCGATGCGCGTTCGCGTTCTCTGATCTGCAGCGGGTCCTGAACCCGTAACCGGAAAGGGCCGGCCCCCACGGGGCCGGCCCTTT
>JBDSSS010000131.1:0-21747 GCA_039928615.1 Terracoccus sp.
AGAGCGCCTCCAGGGCGGCCTGCACCCCCGTCGGCGAGACCTTCGCCCCCCCGGCCTGGACGACCGGCACGCCCGCGGGCGCCTTGTTCACCGTGCGGAAGGCGAGCCCGTCGGCGTCGACGAGGTCGATGGTCGAGGCGGTGCGCCGGATGCCGAGGGCAGCGACCCGCGGTGTCACCCGGATCACGACCGTGTGCGGCAGGCTCCGGGACACCGACACGTTTTTCCACCGCCGGTCGGCGAGGATCCGACCGGCGACGGCGTCGGTGTCCACCCGCAGCAGCGCACCCCCGAGCGGGACCTTCGCCACGGAGCGCACCTGGGTCGCCCCCGCCCCGGTGGCTCCCTCGACCGTGACGTCGCTGGCCGGCATCACCGAGCTGAACCAGCCGAGCCAGGCGACCAGGCCCGCCACGAGGAGCAGGCCGACGGCTGACCCCCACAGCAGGGCAGGACGCCGGCGGGCGGCGGCAGCCCGGCGCTCGAAGCGCGAGCGTGCAGAGGACAGGCCGGTGCGTCCGGCCGCCGTGCGGGTCGCTTCCTTGACGGACATCACGCGGATCCTCCCGCCACCGGTCCGAGCAGCCGGAGCACCTCGGGCCCGATCATCGTCACGTCGCCCGCCCCGACGGTGAGCACGAGGTCGCCCGGTCGGGCCAGTCCGGCCACGGTCTCAGCGACCTGCGACCACGAGGGGACGTAGTGGACCTCGGCCTCGGGTCTGGCGTCGCGGACGGCCTGCGCCACGAGCTCGCCGGACACTCCGGGGAGAGGGTCCTCCCGCGCCGCGTAGACGTCCATGACGATGACGACGTCGGCCGGGGCGAGGCCGGCTCCGAGCTCGGCCGCGAAGTCCCTGGTGCGGCTGTAGAGGTGCGGCTGGAAGACGACGACGACCCGGCCGCTGCCCGCGGCGAGGCTGACGGCGGTCTCGACGACCGCGGTCACCTTGCCGGCGTTGTGGGCGTAGTCGTCGACGACAGCGACGTCGGCGACGATGCCCTTGGGCTCGAAACGGCGTCGGGTGCCGGTGAAGGACGCGAGACCGGCGAGCACCCGTTCCGGGTCCTGACCGAGGCCGTGGACGGCCGCCGCATAGGCGGCGGCAGCGTTGAGCGCGTTGTGCCGGCCCGGCACCCCGAGGACGAGGGACACCGGCCGGTCCCCGTCTCGGAGCTCGGCGGCCGACGTCAGGCCGTCCTGTCGGTGCTCCGTCAGCACGACGTCGGCGCCGGGGTCGAAACCGTAGGTGACGACCCGGGTGCCGTGGCCCCGCGCTTCCCGGGCGAGTGCGACGGCCCCGGCGTCGTCGGCGCACGTCACGAGCAGCCCCCCGGGCCGGATCGTGCGCGCGAAGGCAGCATAAGCCGCCTGGACAACCTTGAAGTTGTCGTAGAAGTCGAGGTGATCCGGCTGCACGTTCGTGACGATGGCCACCTCGGGGTGGTAGACGACGAAGGAGCCGTCGCTCTCGTCGGCCTCGACGACGAAGACGTCGTCGGTGCCCCGGTGGGCGTTGGTCCCGTGCTTGGCGAGCTCTCCGCCGACGGCGAACGACGGGTCGAGGCCGCAGCCCTGCAGCGCGACGGTGAGCAGGCTCGTCGTCGTCGTCTTGCCGTTGGCCCCGGCGACCGCGACGGCCCGTTGGCCGACCATGAGGGCGGCGAGTCCCTGCGCCCGGTGCAGCACCGGGACGCCCCGGTCACGGGCGGCGACGAGCTCGACGTTGTCGGGCCGGATCGAGGAGGACATGACGACGGCGTCGGCGCCCGCCTGGTGCTCGGGGTCGAAACCGACCCAGACGGTCGCGCCCTCGCTGGCGAGGGCCTTGAGGACGGGCACGTCCTTGGCGTCCGTGCCGGTCACCTCGACGCCGCGGGCGAGCATGATCCGGGCGACCCCGGACATGCCGGCTCCACCGATGGCGAGGAAGTGGACCCGGTCGTAGGTCTCGACGGGAGCGACCGCCGCAGCGAAGTCGAAGCGGGCGGCAGCGAACGGGTGCTCCGGGGTCGGCGAGGGGGCGCTCACCGGGTGCCCGCCCATGCCGCGTCGACGAGGTCGGCGAGGCGCTCGTCGGCTGCCGGCTCCCCCAGCGACCGCGCCGCAGCGGCCATCGCCGCGAGCCGGTCACCGTCGGTGGCGAGGGGGATGAGCACGTCCTCGACCCAGTGCGGGGTCAGGGCGCTGTCCTCGACGAGCAGGCCCCCACCGGCCGCGACGACCTCGGTCGCGTTGAGCCGCTGCTCGCCGTTGCCGACCGGCAGCGGCACGTAGACCGCGGGCAGCCCGACCGCGGTCAGCTCGCAGACGGTGTTGGCACCGGACCGGGCGACGACGAGGTCGGCGACGGCGTAGGCGAGCTCCATCCGGTCGGCGTAGGGCACGACGACGTAGGGGGCCCCGACCGCGGGGACGCGCGGCACGAAGTCCTTGTCGCGCCCGGTCACGTGCAGCACCTGCACGCCGCCGCGGCTCAGCGCCTCGACCCGTGCGGCGAAGGCGTCGTTGAGACGTTGCGCCCCGAGCGAGCCGCCCGTGACGAGCACGGTCGGCCACTGCGGGTCGAGCCCGAAGGCGGCCATCGCCTCGGGCCGCAGGACGGCCCGGTCGAGGGTCGCGATCTCGCGGCGCAACGGCATACCGATGCGCGTCGCGTGCGGCAGGGCGGTCCGTGGGAAGGAGGTGGCGACGTGCTGGGACCAGCGGGCACCGACCCGGTTGGCCAGGCCCGGCCGGGCGTTCTGCTCGTGGACGACGATCGGGATGCCGCGCCGGTGGGCCGCGATGTAGGCGGGGGTGCTGACGTAGCCGCCAAAACCGACGACGACCTGGGCGCCGGTCTCCTCGATGGCGGACCCCGCGGCGTCGACCGCGCTCTTGAGCCGGGCCGGCAGCCGAGCGAGGTCGAGGTTGGGGCGGCGCGGCAGCGGGACCTTGGGCACGAAGCGCATCGCGAAGCCACGGGCCGGGACGAGCCGGGCCTCGAGACCGGCCTCGGTGCCCAGGGCGGTGACGACGATGTCGGGGTGGCGGCGCACGAGGGCGTCGGCGAGGGCGAGCAGCGGCGAGACGTGTCCGGCGGTGCCCCCGCCCGCGAGCAGCACGGCGGTGGGTGAGCTCACGGCCGGATCACCGTCGTCCGGGCAGGGAGATGCGGCTGGGCAGCACGGTCAGGGACCGTCGCACGATGCTCGGGCGGGCGTCGAGCAGCTCACGGCAGCCGGGCTCGTTGCGGGCGAAGGACAGCAGGATGCCGAGCGCGAGCATGGTCGTCACGAGCGAGGACCCACCGGCCGATACGAGCGGGAGCGGGACACCGACGACGGGGAAGAGCCCGATGACCGCGCCGACGTTGATGATGGCCTGGCCGAGCAGCCAGCCCATGATCCCGGCGGTCGCGATGCGCACGAAGCGGTCCTGGGTGCGGGTCACGAGGCGGTAGCAGGCCCACGCGAGCAGACCGAAGAGGAAGAGGATCATCAGGGTGCCGGGCAGCCCGAGCTCCTCACCGATGACGGCGAAGATGAAGTCGTTGTGAGCCTCGGAGAGCCACTCCCACTTCTCCTTGGAGGCCCCGAGGCCGACGCCCCACCACCCGCCGTCGGCGAGGGCGTAGAGGCCGTGGACCGACTGCCCGCACATGCCGTTGGGGTCGGACTGGCAGTCGGCGGAGAGGAAGTTGGTGATCCGGCTCATCCGGTTGCCGCTGGTGAGGATCATGGCGCCGACACCGGCAGCCCCGACGAGGCCCCCGACGACGAAGAGGCTCTTGGGGGCTCCGGCGACAGCGAGAACGGAGGCGACGACGATGAGGATGACCATCGCCGTGCCGAGGTCGTGACCCGCGAGCACGAGGGCGAGCACCAGCGCGGTGATCGGCACGATGTAGGGCAGCATCACGTGCATCCAGCGCCCGACGAGCGGGCCCTTGTTCGCGAAGATGAGGGCGCCGACGAGCACGAGCGCGACCTTCGCCAGCTCGGAGGGCTGCAGCGAGATCGGACCGAACGCGATCCAGTTCTGGTTGCCCCCCGCGCCGTAGCCGAGCGGGATGACGAGCCCGAGCAGCAGCAGGGACACGGCGAGGATCGGCACCGCGAGGCGCTTCCACGTCGCGATACTGAGCCTGGACGCGACGGCCGCCAGGGCGGCCCCGAGCACCGCGAAGATCAGCTGGCGGGCGAACACGGAGTACGACGCCTGGTCGCTCAGCATGGCCTCGACGCTCGAGGCGGAGAAGACCATGATCAGGCCGAAGACGACGAGGGTCGTCATCACCCCGAGGATGAGGTAGTAGCTGAGGAGCGGGGACTCGAGGCGCCCGATCACCGGCAAGGACCGGGACGAGCCCGTCTCCTCAGTGGCCCTCGCGCTCTTGCCCGTCCTGCTGTTCGTCGTGCTGTTCGTCGTGCTGGTCGTCGTCACACGTCACCACCGCTCGCCTCAACGTGCCGCCGGACCGCCTCCTCGAAGGCATCCCCGCGCGCACCGTAGTTGGTGAACATGTCCATCGACGCGGCGGCGGGGGCGAGGAGCACGACGTCACCGGGCTGCGCGAGGCGTGCCGCAGCGGCAACGACGAGGTCCATGACCCCAGTGTCGGTCTCGGCGAGGTCGACGACGGGGATCTCGGGCGCGTGTCGGGCGAGGGCTTGGGCGATCTCGGCGCGGTCGGCGCCGATGAGCACCACCCCCCGCAGCCGACCGGCGAGGTCCTTGACGAGGTCGTCGACGTCGGCGCCCTTGAGCAGTCCCCCGGCGACCCACACGACGCTCTCGAAGGAGCGCAGGCCGGCAGCCGCGGCGTGCGGGTTGGTCGCCTTGGAGTCGTTGACCCAGAGCACCCCACCGGAGGAGGCCACCTCGGCGATCCGGTGCCGGTCGGGGCGGAAGGACCGCAGCCCGTCGCGCACCGCGAGCGGCCCGACACCGTAGGCGCGGGCGAGCGCCGCGGCGGCGAGGGCGTTGGCCACGTAGTGCGGCGCGACGGAGCTGGCGTCGCCCCGGAGGTCCGCGAGCGTGCACAGCTCGGCGGCGGAGCGCTGGCGCTGCTCGACGAAGGCGCGGTCGGCGAGGACGTCCTCGACGACGCCGAGCATCGAGGGGGCCGGGATCCCGATGGTGAAGCCGACGGCGCGGCAGCCCTCCACGACCTCGGCGTCCATCACGAGCTGCTCGGTCTGGAGGTCGTCGACGTTGTAGATGCAGGCGAGGTGCGTGCGGTCGTAGATCTTGCCCTTGGCCTTGAGGTACTCCGCGTAGGAGCCGTGCCAGTCGAGGTGGTCGGGGGCGACGTTGAGCACGGCCGAGGCGACGGCCGAGACCGACCGCTGCCAGTGCAGCTGGAAGCTCGACAGCTCGACCGCGAGCACGTCGTAGGGCTCCGGGTGGAGCACCGCCTCGAGCAGCGGGGTCCCGACGTTGCCGGCCGCGGTCGCCCGCAGCCCTCCGGCCTGCAGGATCGAGGCGAGCATCGTCACCGTCGTCGTCTTGCCGTTCGTGCCGGTGACGGTGAGCCACGGCGCGCTGCCCTCCGCGGCCCGCATCCGCCACGCGAGCTCGACCTCACCCCAGACGGGTATGCCGGCCGCTGCGGCCGCGAGCATGAGCGGGTCAAGCGGGGGGACCCCGGGCGAGGTGACGACGAGCTCGGTGCCATCCGGCGGCGTGACGACGTGCTCCGGGCCGATCCGCACGTCGACGTCGAGGATCTCGAGGATCGTCGCCCGCTCGGTGATCGCCGGGGTGGTGTCGCGGGAGACCGCGGTGACGACGGCGCCGCGCTCGGCGAGGGCGTCGGCGGCCGCGAAGCCGGACACCCCGAGACCGACGACGAGCACCCGGAGGCCCGACCAGTCGGCGTCGCGGTGCGTGAGTCCCTCGCGAGGTTCGTAGGCCGGGTCGTACGTCACTGCGATCCCACCACCCATTCTGCGTAGAAGAGTCCGAGCCCGAAGGCGACGAAGAGCCCGGAGATGATCCAGAAGCGCACCGTGACGGTGACCTCGTTCCAGCCCACCATCTCGAAGTGGTGGTGGAGCGGGGCCATCCGCAGCACCCGTTTACCGGTCGTCTTGAACGAGGCGACCTGGGCCATCACCGAGAGCGTCTCGAGGACGAACATCCCGCCGAGGATGAGCAGGAGCAGCTCGGTGCGGGTCGTGATCGCGAGCCCGGCGAGCGCCCCGCCGAGGGCGAGCGAGCCGGTGTCACCCATGAAGATCTTGGCCGGCGTCGCGTTCCACCAGAGGAAGCCGAAGCAGGCGCCCATGCCGGCCGCGGCGACGAGCGCCAGGTCGTGGGAGTCACGGACCTCGTAGCACTTGATGCCCGGGTTGGTCTGGCAGTTCTGGTTGTAGGTCCAGAGGCTGATCAGCACGTAGGCGCCGAAGACCATCGTCGAGACCCCGGCAGCGAGCCCGTCGAGCCCGTCGGTGAGGTTCACCCCGTTGGCCGTGCCGGCGATCATCAGGTTGGCCCAGATGATGAAGAGCAGGATGCCGACGATGGTGCCGGCGAAGGCGAGGCTGATGTTCGTGTCGCGGACGAAGGAGATGAACGGCGAGGCGGGCGTGCGGTAGCGGTCGTTGGGGAACTGGAGGGCCAGGACGGCGAAGACGACCCCGACGGCGGTCTGGCCGAGCAGCTTCTCGCGGGAGCGCAGCCCCAGGCTGCGCTGCTTGCTGATCTTGATGTAGTCGTCGAGGAAGCCGATGAAGCCGAGACCGGCCATGAGGAAGAGGACGAGCACCCCGCTCGCGCTCCATGGCGTCAGCGTGACGAGGTGGGCCAGCCCGTAGGCACCGAGCGTGGCAGCGAGGATGACCGCGCCACCCATCGTGGGCGTGCCGCGCTTGGTGTGGTGCGAGGTGGGGCCGTCGTCGCGGATGAACTGGCCGTAGCCACGCTTGACGAGCCACTTGATGAACAACGGGGTCCCGAGCAGGGAGATCATCAGCGAGAACGCCGATGCGGCGAGCACACCCTTCACTGGTGCACCGTCCTTCCTGCAGTCGTCTGGGGGGATCCGGTCGCTGGCACCTCGAGTCCGGCGAGGCGGTCACCGAGCCACCGTAGCCCGCTGTCGCGGCTCGACTTGAGCAGCACGACGTCGCCGGGACGCAGGCGCGCCTCGAGGAGCGCGTGGGCGGCGTCGGTGTCGGCCACCCACTCGGGCGCGCCGATCGCGCGAGCCCCCTCCCCCACGGCGAGGACGTGGTCGATCCCGAGCCGGGCGGCATACTCCCCCACACCGGCGTGCTCGGTGTCGCTGTCGGCGCCGAGCTCGAGCATCCCGCCGAGGACGGCCCAGCGGGACCCCTCCGTGCGGATCGCGGCGAGCGCGTCGAGAGCGGCCCGCATCGAGTCGGGGTTGGCGTTGTAGGCGTCGTTGACGACGACGACCCCGTCGGGGCGGTCCGTCACCTCCATCCGCCAGCGGCTCGCCGGCCGCGCGGCCGCGAGGCCCGCCGCCACCTGGTCGAGGGTCAGCCCGAGCTCGAGCGCGACCGCAGCCACGGCCAGGGAGTTGCCGACGTGGTGGGCGCCGCTCTGGCGCAGGGTGACTCGCGCGGTGCCCACCGGTGTCACGAGGTCGTATTCCGCTCGCCCCAGCTCGTCGAGGGCGACCCCCTCCGCGCGGACGTCCGCCTCGGGCGACAGACCGACGAGCTGGACGCGGCAGACGAGCGAGGCCGCCATCGCCGCGACGACGGGGTCGTCGGCGTTGAGGACGGCCAGACCCTCGGGCGGCACGGCCGCCGGCAGCTCGGCCTTGGCCCGGGCGATGTTGGCGCGGGAGCCGAACTCACCGACGTGGGCGGTGCCGACGTTGAGGACGACGGCGACCTGTGGTGGGGCGATCCGGGTGAGATAGGCGATGTGGCCGATGCCCCGGGCGCCCATCTCCGCGACGAGGAAGCGAGTCGTCGGGGTCACCCGGCAGACCGTGAGCGGCACGCCGATCTCGCCGTTGAGGGAGTTGACGGGGGCGACGGTCTCGGCCACGGAGTCGAGGACCGAGGCGAGCAGGTCCTTCGTGCTCGTCTTGCCCGAGGACCCGGTGATGCCGACGATCCGCAGCTCGGGCGCTCGGTCGACGACGCCCCGGGCCAGCTGGCCGAAGGCGGTCTGCACGTCGGTGACGACGACGCACGGCAGCCCCTCGACGACGCGCTCGGTGAGGGCGGCGACGGCCCCGCCGCGAGCCGCGCCGGCGACGTAGTCGTGTCCGTCGGCGTGCTCACCGACCCGGGCGACGTAAAGACTGCCCGGGCCGCACTCGCGCGAGTCGGTCGAGACGGAGCCGTCGACGACGACGAGCGCGGGGTCGACGCTCCCGTGGACCGTGCCACCGGTGAGCGCGGCGACCTCCTCGAGGGTCAGGGCGATCACGAGGACACCTCCGCGGTGGTTCCGGACGGGTGGGCGGCCGCGAGGGCCGCGCGGACGGCGTCGCGGTCGTCGAAGGGGTGGATGACGCCGGCCACCTCCTGGCCCTTCTCGTGGCCCTTGCCGAGGACGACGACCGTGTCGACGTCGCTGGACAGGGCGTCGCCGCGGCTCTCGGCGTCGGCCCTGCGCTGCTCCTGGTCGAGCACGGCGAGCGCGACGGCCTCGGCGATCGCGGCGGCCCGCGACCCGCCGTCCACGACGCGGACCTGCGTGGAGCCGGACCGCTCGAGCTCGGCGCGGGCCCCGGAGATGACCGCCGCGCGGATCGTGGCGGGGTCCTCGGAGCGGGGGTTGTCGTCGGTGACGACGACGACGTCGGCGTTGCGGGCCGCGGCGGCACCCATGCCGGGTCGCTTCCCGCGGTCGCGGTCACCGCCGGCGCCGAGGACGACGACGAGACGGCCAGTCGTGGACGGGCGCAGGGCCCGCAGGGCGGCGTCGACCGCGACCGGTGTGTGCGCGAAGTCCACGATGCACCGGGGTCCGGTCCCCCCGTCGGAGACGGTCTCCATCCGGCCGGGGACGGCGGGGGCGACGGCCATCGCGCGCTCCACCGCAGCCGCGTCGAGGCCGGTCGCCAGCAGGGCGAGCGCGGCGAGGGCGGCGTTCGCGACGTTGAAGGTGCCGGGCAGGTGCGAGGTGAGCCGCAGCTCACGCGCACCGGCCCCCTCTCGCAGCGTGAAGGCCCCGCCCTCCCCCAGCTCGACGACCCAGTCGGCGTCCGGGTGGGTGGTGCTCATCGTCGTGACGGGGACCGTCGCCTCCCCCGCGAGGCGCACACCCCACTCGTCGTCGACGCAGACGACGCCGGCTCGGCTGTGCTCGGGGGTGAACAGGGACGCCTTCGCGGCGTAGTAGTCCTCCATCGTCGGGTGGAAGTCGAGGTGGTCCTGGGAGAGGTTGGTGAACAGGGCCACGTCGTAGACGACCCCGTCGACCCGGTGCAGGTCGAGGGCGTGGCTCGAGACCTCCATGACGCACGTGTCGACACCGCGCTCGCGCATCACGGCGAGGATCGCGTGCAGGTCGGGGGCCTCGGGGGTGGTGCGCACCGAGTCGACCCGCACGTCGCCGATCCGGGTCTCCACCGTCCCGACCAGGCCCGTCCGGTGCGCGTGCGCCCGCAGGGCCGAGTCGATGAGGTAGGCCGTCGTCGTCTTGCCGTTGGTCCCGGTGATGCCGACCATCGTCAGCGCGGCCGCGGGGTCGCCGTAGACGAGCCCGGACAGGCCGCCCAGCACGTCCCGGGGGCGGTCCACGACGAGGACTGGCACCCCGAGTGCGCCGGCCCCCAGCCGGCCGACGCCGTCGGGGTCGGTGAGCACGGCGACGGCCCCGCTCGCCACCGCGCCGGTGGCGAAGTCGGCCCCGTGGGCGTGGAAGCCGGGCAGGGCGGCATACAGGTCACCGGGGCGGACCCCACGGCTGTCGAGGGTCACGCCGGTGACGCGGACGTCGGCATCGGGCGACACGGAGCCGGGACGCAGGGACCCGAGCCGGGCGTCCAGCTCACGCAGGAGCACACCCGTCGTCGCGGGCCGAAGGAAGGCAGGAGACACGTCAGCCAAACTTACAGGCCGTCGCGCTGGGCCTGCGCATTGCTGATGACCGTGGGGTCGGAGTCGGAGAGCGGCTTGGTGGCCCACACGTGGTAGTCGAGGGTGGACGGGGTGCTCGGGGGCGTCTGGTCGCGCTGGATGAGGTAGGTCATCAGCTGGTTGAAGACCGGCCCGGCGAGCATGCCACCGAACATCCCGGCGGTCGGCTTCTGGATGAAGACGCCGATGACGTACTTCGGGGCCTCCGCGGGGGCGTAGCCGATGAAGGAGGCGGTGAAGCCGTTGTACTTGCCGAGCTTCTCGTCGTAGCGGTCCGCCGTGCCCGTCTTGCCGGCGACGCGGTAGCCCGGGATGCGGGCGGCGCTGGCCGTGCCGTCCTTGCCCGTGACCTCCTCCATCATCCGCGACAGCTTGGTCGCGGTGTCCTGCGAGACGACGCGCGTCGGGGCCGGCGCGGCGGCCGGGACGAAGGCACCGGTGTCGTTGACGGTCCCCTCGATGAGGCTCGGGGGCACCCGGACCCCGCCGTTGGCGATCGTCTGGAAGACGCTCGTCTGCTGGACCGCGGTGACCGAGTAGCCCTGGCCGAAGAGGATCGTGTAGCGGCGCGTGGACTTCCAGTCCGCGGCCTTGGCGAGCTCACCCTTGGACTCGCCGGGGAAGCCGACGGCCGTGCGGACCCCGACCCCGAAGGCGCGGTAGTACTTCTCCATCACCATCGGCGAGACCCGCTCCCCGATGAGCATCGTGCCCATGTTGGAGGACTTGGCGATGACACCGGTCGCCGTCATGTTCTCCACACCGTGGGGCTCGTTGTCCTTGAAGCTCGTCCCGGCACGGGGCAGCCGCGGGGGGACGATGACGCCGGTGTCCGGCGTGATCACCTTCTGCTCGAGGGCGGCGGCCATCGTCATCAGCTTGCCCGTCGAACCCGGCTCGAAGGCGTCGTCGAAGGCCTCGTTCGTCATCCGGCCCGAGGTCGTCGGGTTGTCGGCGTTGGGGTCGAAGGTCGGGTAGCTCGCGGCGGCGCGGATCTTGCCCGTGGCGACCTCGATGACGACGGCGGTGCCGGACAGCGCACCGACGCCGGTGACCTGCTTGGCGAGCGCGTTCTGGGCATACCACTGCAGGTCGGCGTCGATGGTCAGCTTGACGTTGCGTCCGTCGACGACCGGGGTGTCGACCCGCTGCGAGCCGGGGATGATGTAGCCGTCACGAGCCTGCTCGGCGAGCGAGGAGCCCGGGGTGCCCGCGAGCGTCTTGTCATACATGAACTCGATGCCGGCGAGCGGCTTCTGCTCCGTCTTGTTGACGACGCCGACGATCTGACCGGCGGCCATCCCGGAGGGGTAGACCCGGCGCACCGTGCGCTCGGAGCTGATCCCGGGGATGCCGAGGGCGCTGATCTGGCGCCAGACCGTCGGGTTCACCTCCTTCTTGACGATGACGTAGCGGGTCTGCGGCCGGGTGAAGAAGGCTGTCAGCTGGCTGACGCTCATGCCGAGCAGCGGCGCGAGGTCGCTCGCGGCGCGGGTCACTCCGACCTTCTCGCGCACCCCGTCGACACGCACTTTGTACTCGGGGATGGCTTGCGGGTCCGCGATGACGGTGAACCGCTCGACGGACGAGGCGAGCACCTGCCCGTTGGTGTCGAGGATCTCGCCGCGCAGCGCGGGCGTGAGGGTCTTGACGGAGCGCTTGCTCAGCGCGGCGGCCTGCGTGGCGGAGGCGTCGAAGGCCTGGATCCGGAAGAGCTGGCCGGCGAAGACGGTGAAGACGACGAGGACGGCGACGAACATCGCGCGGGCCCGTCGACGCGGGTGGGAGGTCGAGATCTTGAGGCTGCGACGTGGTCCGCGAGGCCCACGGGGTCCGCCGGTTCCACCGGTTCCACCGGGGCCGGCCGGAGCGGCGCCGCGCTTGGGCGTCGCGCCGCGACCGCGCGTGGTCGGTGCAGCGCCCGAGCGGGCCGGTGCGGCCGTGCGGCCGGGGGCGGGACGGGCAGTGGTCGAGCGCGACGGGGCGCCGCTGGATCGGGTACCGGAGCGGGTCGGGGCGCCGGCGCGGCGTGCGCTCGATCCGCTCGCCGCTGCTGCGCCACTCGCCTTGGGGGCTCCGCCGTTCCTGGGGGCGCCACCCTTCTTGGGGGCGCCGCCCTTGGCCGGGGCGGGGCCCCGCCCCGTGCCGGAGGAGGTCGGCGAGGCACCACCCTGACGCGCCGGCGTCGTGCGTCCGGCAGGGGCCGGGCGTCCGTCCCGTGCGGACGGGCGGGAGTCACTCCCTCGTGATGGCGTCACGGTCTCACCTCGTGGCAGGGGTCTGCGGGCTCACACTGGTGCCCGACGTCCCCGAGGTGGCCTTCGGGCTCGTCGAGCTCGACCCCAGTGTGGCCGCACCGGCCCCGCCGGCCGCGGCACCGGCCGTCTTCGGCGTGGCGGCCGCCGCCGCTGCCTGGGCCGCCTTCTCCGCCTTCGTCGCGGCCTGGGTGGCCGACGACAGCACGCCGCTCACCTTCGCCGTGGTCTCGACCGGGGGCGTCGCGCTGATCACGATCGGGAGCGCGTTGTTGGTCGTCGCGGGCTGGGCCTCACCGGTGACCGTGCCGGTCGACAGGTCGATGTAGGCGCGCTCGTTGGCCCGGACCATCCCGAGCGAGCTCGCGGTGCGGGCGAGCGTCCCGCTCGAGGAGGCCTGGTCGATGGACTCCCGCAGGTTCCCCGAGCTGTCGCTGAGCAGGCGGGACTCGCGCTGCAGCTGGCCCAGGACGAGGGAGCCGTGCGCGAGCGCGGTGTTGAGCAGGAGCAGCCCGATCAGCCCGACGGTGAGCAGCACGACGCAGATCCCGGCGAAGGCACCGTGACCGGTGTTCGTGATCCGCGCGGGCATGACCCGCAGCGGGGCGGAGACCGGTCCGCGTCGCGGCGCTCGCAGCGGCCGTGCGGTGGCTGTCATCTGGCTCATCCCTTGTTCCCCCTGGAGGCGGTGCGGCTGTTCTGGGTGCTGGTGGACCGTCGTGCCGACGGTGGTGTGGCGCGCGTGCGCTCGGCGACGCGCAGTCGCGCCGACGCGGCGCGGGGGTTCTCGGCGACCTCGGACTCGGAGGGCTCCTGGGCCCCCCGGGTGACGAGCGAGAGGTATGCCGCGTGCTCCGGGAGCTCGACGGGCAGCCCCGCGGGGGTGCTCGAGGTGGCCCCCGCGGCGAAGGCCCGCTTCGTGGTCCGGTCCTCGAGCGAGTGGTAGGACAGCACCGCGATCCGGCCGCCCACGGCGAGGACGTCGATGGCGGACGCGACGGCGCGGCCCCACACGGCGAGCTCGTCGTTGACCTCGATGCGCAGCGCCTGGAAGGTGCGCTTGGCCGGGTGCCCGCTCTGGCGCTGCGAGGCCATCGGGATCGCCCGCCGGAGCAGCTCGACGAGGCGGGCCGAGCTGGTGAAGGGCTCGTCCTCGCGGGTGCGGACCACGACGCGCGCGATCTTCCGGGCGAAGCGCTCCTCGCCGTACTCCTTGAGGACGCGGGTGAGGTCGTCGACGGAGTAGGTGTTGAGCACGTCGGCGGCGGTGATCCCCTCCGACTGGTCCATCCGCATGTCGAGGGGCGCGTCGACCCGGTAGGCGAAGCCACGGTCGGCCTCGTCGAGCTGGAGCGAGCTGACCCCGAGGTCGAACATGATCGCCTCGACCGCTCCGAGGTCGAGGTCGTGCACGACCTCGGCGATCTCGTCGTAGACGGCGTGCACGGGCCGGAAGCGGTCTCCGAAACGCGCGAGGCGCTCGCCGGCGAGGCGCAGCGCCTCGTGGTCGCGGTCGATCCCGACGAGCACGGCGTCCGGGAAGCGCTCGAGGGCAGCCTCCGCGTGCCCACCCATGCCGAGCGTCCCGTCGACGATGACGGCGCCGGGACGGGTCAGGGCCGGGGCGAGCAGGTCGAGGACCCGGTCGCGCAGGACGGGGACGTGCCGCCCCTGCGCTGGTCCTCGATCGGTCATCGTGCGTCCTTCTGCTGCGGTGGTCGGTCGGGCTGGCTGAGCGGGCGGTGTGCGGGTCCCACCTGCGGACTGGTCCCCATCCGCTGCCTCGCCCGGGACGGGGGAAGTCGTCTCGGGATCGGAGCGGCTGGAGGCCGGTGCTCAGGTGGTCGGTCGTGCGGTCGTGCGCGGTCGTGCGGTGGAGCGGTCGTGCGGGGTGCCTCAGAAGAGTCCGGGCACCACCTCCTGCTCGGTCTCGGCATAACCCTGCTCGGCCTGCTCGAGGTAGCTGGCCCAGACCGTGCTGTCCCAGATCTCGAGGCGGGAGCCGGCGCCGATGACGGTGACCTCACGGTCGAGTCCGGCATACGTGCGCAGCGGGGCCGGGATCGTGAAGCGGCCCTGCTTGTCGGGGATCTCGTCGGAGGCGCCCGAGAGGATGACGCGGCCGTAGTCGCGCACCTGACGGTTCGTCGTCGGCGCGAGCTGGATCTGCTCGGCCACCTTGACGAACTCGTCCATCGGGTAGAGGAAGAGGCAGCGGTCCTGCCCCCGGGTGACGACGAGGCCGGCGGCCATGCGGTCGCGGTACTTCGCCGGGAGGAAGATGCGGCCCTTGTCGTCGAGTCGGGGGGTGTGGGTGCCGAGGAACACGGACGGCCACCTCCCCTTCGTCGACCCGCTGGCTGCACCACTGTCTTCCTTCCTGCACCACGATACTCCACTTTGCTCCACGGTCAACGCCAAAAGGCGCCCACAACGGACATTTCTGTGGAGTTTTCGCAGGTCAGCAGCAGTGGAGCAAAATGGAGCGGGTGGCGCCGTCCGGCCGGTCCCGGCGCTTCGTGCGGGCCTGCGCACGGGCTGTCGGAGGCGCGTCGAGGTGGGTGCGGAAGGCAGGGTGGGGCGCCGTGGAGGACGTGCTGGTGCACCGTGGAGGACGTGCTGGCGGGCCTCCGGGACAGGTGCTCGAGAGGGCCTCACTACCCCGGAGACGATTCATGGGAGAAGATCGTTGGAGCAGTCAGGCGGTGGGGGGCCGATCAGTCATACCGGATTCCCGCGCCGCCGCGGGACAGGCACGCGCACGGACCACACAGGCGACGAAGCGGAGGACAGGGTGACGACGACGGAGACCGGACTCGGAGCGAGGGGGCTCGCCGGATCGGCCGACCTCGACCTCGACCTCGTCAGTGACGTGGCCGACCGCCTCGTCACGGCGATGTCAGGGGTGATCGAGGGCAAGCCGGAGGTCGTCCGCACGACGGTCACCGTCCTGTTCGCCGGCGGCCACCTGCTCATCGAGGACGTTCCCGGGGTCGGTAAGACGATGCTCGCCAAGACCCTCGCCCGCTCGATCGACGCCACCGTGCGGCGCATCCAGTTCACGCCCGACCTGCTCCCGAGCGACGTCACGGGCGTGAGCATCTTCAACCAGGACGCCCGTCGCTTCGAGTTCCGGCCGGGGGCGATCTTCGCCAACGTCGTCGTCGGTGACGAGATCAACCGCGCCTCGCCCAAGACGCAGTCGGCGATGCTCGAGTCGATGGAGGAGCGCCAGGTCACCGTCGACGGCACCACCTACCCCCTCCAGGCTCCGTTCATGGTGATGGCGACCCAGAACCCCATCGAGATGGAGGGCACCTATCCCCTGCCCGAGGCCCAGCGGGACCGGTTCATGGCGCGGATCTCGATGGGCTACCCGTCCGAGCGGGCCGAGCTCGACCTGCTCGAGAGCCACGGCGCGAGCTCACCACTCGACCGGCTGCACCCCGTCACCGACGCGACGACGATCGCTCGGGTCGTCGAGGCCGTCAGCCTCGTCCACGCGAGCCCGGCCATCCGTCAGTACATCGTCGACCTCGTCGCCCGGTCCCGCACGACGACCGCCCTGCGGCTCGGCGCGTCGCCACGGGCCGCCCTCCAGCTGCTCCGCGCCGCCCGCGCGCACGCGGCCCTCGAGGGCCGCGACCACGTGCTCCCCGACGACATCCAGACCCTCGCCGGGGCGGTCCTCGCCCACCGCCTGATGCCCTCGAGCGAGACCCAGCTCGCGCGCCGGACCACCGGCGAGGTGGTGACCGACCTGCTTCGTCAGGTGCCGGTCCCCCCAAGCGCCCGCTGAGCCGGCGTGCGCGCCTTCCTCCACGTCCTCACCACCCGCGGCCGAGCCTTCGTCGGCGCCGGGGTGGTCCTCGTCCTCGCCGGGGTGGTCTTCGGCTTCCACGACATCACCCGCTTCGGGGTCCTGCTGCTTGCCCTGCCGCTCATCAGCAGCCTGATCGTGCGCACCCGTCGGACCCGGATGCGGATCGAGCGGCACACGACCCCCGACCGGATCAGCGTCGGCCAGGACGCGCACGTCGCCCTGTCGTTCGAGAACGTCTCGAGCGGCACGACCCCGCTCTTCCTCGCTGAGGAGCGTCTCGACCACGTCCTGGGCGACCGGCCCCGGTTCGTCGTCGGCCGGATCCCGGCCGGGCGCGTGCGCACCGTCGAGTACACGGTGCGATCCCACCTGCGCGGGCGCCACCAGCTCGGACCGCTCGGCGTGCAGGTCCAGGACCCGTTCGGGCTGGCGAACCGCAACGCCGTGCTCGAGGGCACCGCGAGCCTCGTCGTGCTCCCCCCGGTCCACTCGCTGTCCGCGAGCCGCCAGCCCAGCTCGGGGATGGGGTCCGAGGGCGAGCAGGCCCACCTCATTGCGCTGCACGGTGAGGACGACGTGACGATCCGTGAGTATCGCGACGGCGACGACCTGCGCCGCATCCACTGGCCCGCGACCGCCCGCACCGGTGACCTCATGGTCCGCCAGGAGGACCGTCCGGCCCAGCGCCGCGCGGTCGTGCTGCTCGACCCCCGACCCGACGCCCACGGCGGCACCGGCGCCGGCAGCTCCTTCGAGTGGGCCGTCACCGCGGCGGCCTCCGTGGCCGCCCACCTCGCCGAGTCGGGGTATGCCGTCCACCTCGTCTGCGCGGAGACCGTCGCCAGCGCCCGGGCTGCGGAGACGATGACCGTCGAGGAGATCCTCGACGTGCTCGCCGTCGCAAGTCAGCACGGTGACACGGGGCAGGACGAGATCCTCCGCGCCGGGCAGCTGCTCGCGGCCGCCGGAGGCTTCATCGTCGCCATCGTCGGCCCGGCGGGACGCGGGGTGACCGACCGGGTGGCCAGCCTGCGCCAGCCGGGGACGACCGGGCTCGCGCTCGTCGTCGACGCGCTCGACTTCGGGGACGCGCCCCGCGCCGACCCGGTCACCCCCCACGTCGAGGCCCTGCGCCTCACGGGGTGGCGGGCCGTGACCGTGACCCGCGGTCTCGAGATCCCCCGCGCCTGGGAGCTGCTCACCGCGGCGACCGTCGGGGGCGGACGATGAGCCGCCGTCGCTGGCGGATCACGCTGCTCGGCGCCCTGGCGACGCTTGCCGCCGTCTACCCGATCACCAGCCTGTTCAACGAGACCGGCTGGGTGCAGCCCGTCGTGCTCGTCGTCGCCCTCGTGGCCGCCGTCGGCCTCGTCCTGCGCGGCCTCACCCGGAACCGGGTGGTCGTCCCGCTCGTCCAGGTCGCCGTCGTCGGCTGGGCCATCCTCGTGTCCTATGCAGGCTCGTCCCTGCGGTTCCTCGTGGTGCCCACCACGGAGACCCTCGTCGTCGCCAACGACCTCGGCCTGCAGGCGCTCGAGACGGTGCAGCGCTACACGGCCCCGGCCCCGCTCAACGAGGGCGTCACCTTCTGCCTCGTCGTCGCGGTCGCGCTCGTCGCGATCCTCGTCGACGCGATGGCAGCGACGTGGCGCAGCCCCGCGGCGGCGGGACTGCCACTGCTCACGGCATACCTCATCACCGCCGCCAACGGCCAGGACGCACTCGCGCTGCGCTACTTCGTCGTGCCCGTGCTGCTGTGGATGGTGATGATCCACACGACCGCCCGGGCCCAGTTCGGGCGCTGGGGCACCACGGCGAGCACCGAGGCCCCCGGCACCGACGCCGCTCCGCTGGAAGCGACAGGGCACGACCGGGCGGCGCTGCGCTCGTTCTCCTCCGGCGGGGTGCGGCTCGGTCTGCTCGCCCTCGTCGCCGCGATCGTCGTGCCGGTGGTGGTCCCGCACTTCCCGACCCGCTACCTCACCGACGGGCTGGGCCGCACGGCCGGGTCCGGCGAGTCCGGCACGGTCGGCTTCAACGACACCCTCGACCTGTCCCGGAGCCTCAACAACTCCGACGAGACCCCGGTGCTGCGCTACACGACCACCGGTTTCGGCCGCAACCCGCTCCGGGTCCTCGCGACGTCCTACTACTCCCGCGGGCAGTGGCTCGTCGTCGGCGGTCGCGGGCCCCAGCCCGACCAGCCGCAGCCGCTCCCACCGCCCGACCAGCGCACCGACTACGTCCTCACCGTCACCGACAACACCCTCGCCGCGCCCCGGGTCGCGGCCCCCTACCCCGTCGTCGCCGTCTCGATGCCGGGGACGCCGTGGACGATCGACCCGGTGACCCGCGACGTGCGGGTCAACCGGGCCGTGAGCGGCTACCGGGTGACCTACGCGGACCTCGCACCGACGCCGCCCCAGCTGCGCGAGTCGGGCCAGCCGGACTCCCCCGACATCACGCAGGACGACCTCGCGATCCCCGACACGGCCGCCGACCTCGTGCGGTCCTGGTCCGACCGGGTCACCGCGGGGACCGACAACCCGCTCGACAAGGCGATCGCGATCCAGGACCACCTGCGCGACACCGGGGAGTACACCTACACCCTCGACCTCGGGGCCCCCGTCCGCGACGAGGCCGGCCGCATCGTCGAGCCGATCCGCACCTTCTACGAGACCAAGCGCGGCTACTGCGTCCAGTTCGCCACCGCGATGATCATGCTCGCGCGGGCCCAGGGCATCCCCGCCCGGATGGCGATCGGCTTCCTTCCCGGCACCCGGGTCGGTGAGGCGTGGCTCGTCAAGGCCTCCGACGCCCACGCCTGGCCCGAGCTCTACTTCCAGGGCTACGGCTGGCTCCGGTTCGAGCCGACCCCGGGCGCCCGCTCGGGCAACCCCCCGCCCTACACCGTGGTCGGTTCCGACGCCGGCGCCACCGGGGGTGGCCGGGCCGTCGACGAGAGCAGCGCGACGGCCGCACCGAGCTCGAGCGCCGCCGTGACCCAGCCGGGCCAGCAGGAGGCCGGCGTGACGGACACGAGCACCACCTCCGCGTTCGCCGACGTGTTCACCCTGCGGACCCTCACGATCGCCCTCGCCCTGCTCGTCGGGCTGCTCGCGGCCTTCCTCATGCCGCTGACGGCATGGCTGGGCCGGGTCCGTCGGCGGCGGGCCGCGGTGACCCGCCGCGACCTCATCGAGGTCGAGTGGGCCGAGCTGACCGCCCACCTGCGCGACCTCGGGCTGCCACCGCCCGAGGGAGGGACCCTGCGCCAGATGCGGGAGCAGTTCATCCGTGAGGGCCATCTCGACGAGGCCAACGCCTCGGCCGTCCGACGGGTCACGACCACCCTGGAGAAGTCGCGCTATGACCGGCCCGAGCGGACCACCCCGGAGGAGGCCGAGGCCCTGCAGCGCGACATCCGCGCCATCCGGCACCAGGTGTCGAGCACGCGAGCGTGGTCGACCCGGGCGCGGTCCTTCCTCTGGCCGACGACGGGCGTGACCTTCTGGCGGACCCTGCCCCAGCAGGTCGGGCGCGCCCTGCGGGACCGCCGGCGCTGAGCCGGGGCTCAGCCCAGCTGGGTCGCCGGCTCGGTCGGCAGGAGCAGGCGGGTGCCCGGACGCTCGACCGAGCCCATCGTCAGGTGACCGCCGAGGAAGCTGGCGAGCTCGTGGGCCCGGGCGACGGCGACGGTCGCGGGACGCACGCCCCAGTCCGGGTCGGACACGATCTCGATCTGTGCGTGGGTGCCGAGGTCGAGGGTGCGCACGGTGATCCGGCGGCGGCGGGGCGCCGTGCCGTCGGTGGTCGCCGCGATCTCGTCCTCGATGAGGGCGTCGAGCGTCTGGGCGACGGCGGCCAGAGGCACGTGGGCCGGGAGCGAGCGGGTCGAGTCGTGCACGAGCTCGGCGCTGGAGGCCGCCGCGCGGGCCTGCCAGTAGTGGACCGCCTCGTCGACGACGGCGGTCAGGTCGACCCGCCGAGCCTGCTCCATCCGGTGGACCCGCGAGCGCTCGAGCAGCACGGTGACGGCTGTCGAGAGCCGCTTGAGCTCGACGAGCGACTCGCGCAGGTGGGCCGCGACGGCAGGGTCGGTCTCCTTCCAGAGACACAGGTCCTCGAGGTCGAGCCGCAGGGCCGTGAGAGGCGTGCGCAGCTGGTGGCTCGCACTGTCGGCGAACTGCCGCTCGTGCGCCATCATCGCGCCGAGCTGTCGTGACCCCTCCCGCAGGGCCACCCCGATCGCCTCGGCCTCCGGGATCGAGGAGTGCGGGATCGGGGCGTCGAGGTGACCCGCTCCGAGCTGTCGCGCGCTCTCCGCGAGGTCCTGGAAGGGCCGGGAGAGTCGCCGGGCGACGACCAGGGCGACGACGAGCGCGATGAGGACGAGGGCGAGGCCGGCGAGCAGCAGCATCGTGGGGGACTCGCGCAGCCCCTGCGCCGCCGACTGCCGCTCGGTCTGGAGCACGAGCGTGCCCCCGCCCGGCAGGTCGCGCCGCGCCGTGACCCGCTGGCCGGCGTCGCCAGTGACGGTGCCGACCCGCACGGTGTCTCCCCGGGCCGTCGTCCAGGTCGCCTGCACCCCCGGCACGACGGCCTCGGTGAGCACCGCCGTCCCCGCTCCCGCGGAGGAGGGTTGCGCGACGAGCAGGGCGATGAGGTCGGCCGAGCGGTCGAGCCGCTCCTGCTGCGTCGCGGCCAGGACGTCGGTGTGCACGGAGGCGCGCAGGACGGGATAGAGGGCGACAAGCACGAGCGTCAGACCGACGACGAGGGCGAAGAGCCGCCTACGCATCCGACGGTGAGGCTTCCAAACGGAAGCCGACCCCCCGGACACTGACGATGCGGATGTCGGCCGCGGTCCCCGCAAGCTTCTGCCGCAGGCGCCCGACGGTCACGTCGAGCGTCTTCGTCGAGCCGAACCAGTTCTCGTCCCAGACCTCGTCCATGAGGCGCTCCCGGGTGAAGACCGCGCCGCGATCGCTGTCCAGCAGCGCGAGGACGTCGAACTCCTTGGAGGTGAGGTAGACCTCATCGTCGTGGGCCCAGACCCGCCGGGCGGACACCTCGACGCGCAGGGGGGCAGGAGCCTCGGTGGTGTTCGGTGCGACATCGTTGCCGGGGGCCGCCGACTCGGTCGGAGCGGTCACGTCGGCCTCAACGGGCCGCGACGCCGGGGCCGCCTGCTCCGGGGCGGGAGACGGGGCCGGCGGGTGGGCTGTGCCCGGACCGATGACCCCGGTGCGACGCAACAGGGCCCGGACCCGGGCGAGCAGCTCGCTGAGGCCGAAGGGCTTGGACAGGTAGTCGTCTGCCCCGACGTCGAGGCCCACGACGCGGTCGAGCTCGCCGCCGCGCGCGGTGAGGATGAGGATGCCGCCCCGGTAGCTGCCGGCGCGCACCTGGCGGCACACGTCCAGACCGTCCATGTCGGGCAGTCCGAGGTCGAGGACGATGAGGTCCACTCCCCCCTGGGCGACCCGTTCGAGCCCCGCGGCGCCCGAGGCGACCCGCTCCACGGTGTAACCCTCCCGCTCCAGCGTCCGGGTCAGCGGCATGGTGATGCCGAGCCTGATCATCTACGCGATCAACCGCAGCAACGAGAACA
>JBDSSS010000132.1:0-5605 GCA_039928615.1 Terracoccus sp.
ATGCTGCTCGTCACCGTCGCCGGCGGAGTCTGTCCTGGCGTGGATGCCGGTGTGGACCCCGCGCTCGACCCCGCGCTCGACCCCGTGGGGCCTGGGTCCGCGGAGCTGCAACCGGCCGCGAGCAGCAGGCACGCGGCCGCAGCCGGGACGAGGGCCCTGGGTGACCGGGAGGTTCGGAGAGGCACCGCACGACGGTATCGCGGTGCGGACCCCGACCTCGTCAGCTCGGGCTGCCAAGCGGTACGTTTCCGCGCATGACGCCGCAGCCCATCCCCGTCGTCCTCGACGTCGACACCGGCGTCGACGACGCCTGTGCCCTCCTGCTCGCGGCCACCCACCCCGGCCTCGACCTCCGCGCGGTGTCGTGCGTCGGGGGCAACGCCTCGGTCGACGACGTCGTGCGCAACACCCTCATCGCGCTCGGAGCCGCCGGTCGCCCCGACGTCCCCGTGGCCCGAGGGGCGGACCGGCCACTCCTCGAGCCCGCGGTCGACGCGCGGCACGTGCACGGGCAGGACGGGATGGGCGACCTCGGCTGGGACGCTGCGCCGACGGCCCCCGACCCGCGGCACGCCGTCGAGCTGCTCCGCGACGTGTGCCGCTCCGCCGCCGCCGACGGACACCCGGTCACGCTCGTCCCCCTCGCGCCGCTGACCAACCTCGCCCTGCTCTTGCGCACGTATCCTGATGCGGCACAAGGGATCCGCGAGATCCTCTTCATGGGCGGCGCCGCCCACATCGGCAACGCGACGGCATCCGCGGAGTTCAACGTCTTCCACGACCCGGAGGCCGCTGCGGTGACCCTCGATGCCGCGGCCGAGCTCGGGATCCCCGTGACGATGTACGGCCTCGACGTCTTCTACGCACCGGTCGTCAGCCGGGCCGAGGCGGCCGAGCTCGTCGCGGTCGCGGGACGCGGGGCGGCCGAGCTCGGGGGCCGGCTCGTCATCCACCAGTGCGACCGCTTCGGCACCGACGCCGCGACGATCGGGGACGCCGGGGCGGTCGTCGCCGTGCTCGAGCGGTCGGGCCTCACCGTCGAGACCCTCCCGCTGCGGGTCGAGCTCGCCGGGACGTGGTCGCGCGGGCGGACGATCGTCGACCGGCGCGACTGGGACGGGGACCTGGCCCACGACCCGCACGGTGAGGCTCCGGTGCGCGTCGACGTCGCCCTCGACGTCGACGGCCCCGCCTACGCCCGGCTCTGGCGCGAGACCCTCCTGTCTGCCGAGGCCCGGCGATGACCGGCCGGGTGCACGTCCTCGGCTCGCTCAACGTCGACCTCGTCACCCGCGTCGAGCGTCACCCCGCGCAGGGGGAGACGGTGCTCGGCGAGTCCGGCGGCCGGTTCGCGGGCGGCAAGGGGGGCAACCAGGCGGTGGCCGCCGCTGCGGCGGGCGCGTCGGTGACGATGCACGCGCAGGTGGGCGACGACGACGCCGGCCTCGCCTACCTCGAGCGCCTCCGCGGGCGGGGTGTGGACACGTCCGGTGTCTCCAGTGCCACCGGTGCACCGACGGGCCAGGCCCTGATCACCGTCGACGAGGCGGGGGAGAACTCGATCATCGTCGTCCCGGGAGCCAACGCCACCCCTGACCCCACCGTCGTGCTCGAGGCGGGCGAGCTGCGTGCCGGGGACGTGCTGCTCTGCTCGCTCGAGGTCGACCTCGACACCGTTGCCGGCGCCGCCCGGGCCGCCCACGGGGCCGGGGCGCGGGTCGTCATCAACATCGCGCCGTATGCCGCCCTCCCGCCCGACGTCATCGCGCTCGCCGACCCGCTCGTCGCCAACGAGAGCGAGATGCGGCTGCTCGCGGACTCCGACCTGCTGCCGACCTCGCTGCTCGTGACGTTCGGGGCCGCCGGGGCCACCTGGGACGGGGAGCAGGTGGACGGCATACCTGTGCCGGAGGGGGAGGTCGTCGACACGGTCGGCGCGGGTGACGCCTTCTGCGGAGCGCTGGCCGCGGCGCTCGCGGCCGGCGCGGACCGCCGGTCGGCCCTCGACGCAGCCAACCGCGCAGGGGCGGCCGCCGTGCGCTGGTCGGGGGCGCAGCCCGACGCGCTGCTCTAGTAACTTGCAGGTTACGTAACCTGAGGGTTACTCTAGGTCCATGAGCGGAGCCTGGGAGGCGTTGACGGACCCGACCCGTCGGGCCATCGTGGAGCACCTCGCGATCGAGGAGCTGACGGCGGGTGAGATCGCTGCGCGTTTCGACACGTCGCGTCCTGGCATCTCCCGGCACCTTCGCGTGCTTCGTGAGGCAGGGGTCGTCGAGGCGAGCCCCGCTGCCCAGCAGCGGGTCTATCGCCTGGTGCCGACGGCGCTCGACGAGGTCGAGCAGTGGTGCGCGGACGTGCGCACGTTCTGGTCGCAGCGCCTCGACGCGCTCGACACCGAGATCGCCCGGGGCACGCGGGCTGGACGACAGGAGTGACGATGGCTGACGTCAGGGAGATGCTGGGGCGGATCGACAGGAGCGGGGAGCAGGTCGTCGCCGTCTTCGACCGTCACTACGACACGTCACCGAGCGACCTGTGGGAGGCCTGCACGGACCCCGTGCGGCTCGAGCGCTGGTTCGCCCCGGTGAGCGGAGAGCTGCGTCCGGACGGGGACTTCACGATCCACTTCGACGACGAGGACTCTCCTCGGTGCCGCGTCGTCACCTGTGAGGCGCCGAGGCTGCTCGTCTGGGAGTGGCCGCACGGGGAGGTCCGGAGCCTCGTCACCGTCGAGGTGACAGGTGCCGGTGAGGGCGCATGGCTCGGCCTGCGCCACGAGCGGCTGACCCCGGCCCAAGGTGCGGGCTACGCGGCGGGCTGGGACACCTACCTCCGGTGTCTCGACGCGGAGCTCGCGGGAGACCCGGCCCCCGACTGGGCCGATACCTGGGGCGGGCTGAACGAGCTCTACGCGGCCGAGCTCTGACCGCGGGGACCCTGCCGGTGGACGCGGTCAGGCGGGGGTGACGACGAGGGCGACCTGGCTGCCGCCGATGCGGGTCAGCACGAGGGTCGCCTCGGAGCCGCCCTTGCCCCGCCCGGTCATCTTCAGCTGCCGACGGAGCAGGTCGGCGTCGATGTTCACCCCGCGCTTCTTGATCGTCACCCGGTCGTGGCCGCGGTCACGCAGCCAGCGGGCCAGGGACTTCGTCGACAGCGGCATCGCCTCCTCGACGCGGTAGCGCCGGGCCCACGGCACCTCCCGGCCCGACGAGCTCGACACGTAGCCGACGCCGGAGCCGAGCTCGACCCCGTCGACGAGCGACACGAGGGCACCCGTGAGACCGGCCCGGATGACGGCCCGGTCGGGCTCGTGCAGCCACTCGCCGATCTCGGTGACCGAGCCGAGCGGGGGAGCGGCTGCTGCCTCGCCGGCGTCGTCCTCGGTGACGACCGAGGACCCTGCCTCGGTGATCACGGCCGCGGTGCGCCCGCGGTGTCGCACGAGGGGCCCCCACCAGACGGCGCACTCGACGACCTCGCCCTGCCACGACGTCCACTGGGCCTCGGCGCCACGCGGGATCGCCGCGTGGGGGAACGACGGCGAGAGCTTGGCACCCGTCGCCGGGACCTGCGCGGCGTGGCCGATCACCTGCGACCACGACGGGGAGATCGCGTCGAGGGAGAAGACCCGTCGGGTGCGGCCGGTGATGTCGGCGACCCCGGACACGCGCCGGGCCGGGTCGAGCCACACTCCGGTGTGCCGGGCGTCGGCGCCGGTGGGCAGACTGACGTCCTCGGCGCGCCCGCACTCGGCCTGCGCCCCGGGCCAGTGCCGCAGGTTGACCGCCGCGATCCGGGCGGTCGCCGGGTCGAGGTCGACCGCCTGCACCTGCAGGTCGAGCCCGGCCACGGCCATCGCGTCCGCCCCGATGCCGCACCCGAGGTCGTGGACGAGCCGGACCCCGGCCGACTCGAACCGGTGGGCATGGCGGGCGGCCACCGCCAACCGGGTGGCCTGCTCGAGTCCGTCCGGCGTGAAGAGCATGCCCGCTGCGAAGTCGCCGAACTTCGACACCGCCCGGGCTCGCAGGCGCGACTGCGTCAACGCCGCCGCGACGAGGTCGGCCTCGAAGCCGGCCGCACGGAGCGAGCCCTGCAGGGCGAGCGACCCGGCCTCGTCGTAGGGCGGGAGCGACTGCAGCAGGCCCCAGCCCTCGCCGTCGGCGAGCCGGTCGACCATCGCTGCGTCCATGCCGGTCATCCTGGCAGCACCCGAGGGTTGGCACTCGACTTGACCGAGTGCTAACCGGAAACCTAGATTCATCTCATTGGCACTCTCACCATCGAAGTGCCAGTGGACTCCTCGAGAACGGTCGACCCCCGCGACGGCGGCCGCCCCCGAGAAGCCACCGTCCATCGTTCCTGATCGACAAATTCCGAAGGGAAGGTCACCACCGTGTCGGTATCCATCAAGCCGCTCGAAGACCGCATCGTCGTCAAGTCCCTCGAGGCCGAGCAGACCACTGCGTCCGGCCTCGTCATCCCGGACACCGCCAAGGAGAAGCCCCAGGAGGGCGAGGTCCTGGCCGTCGGCCCCGGTCGTTTCAACGACAACGGCACCGAGCGCGTCCCGCTCGACGTCGCCGTCGGTGACAAGGTCATCTACAGCAAGTACGGCGGCACCGAGGTCAAGTACGGCGGCGAGGAGTTCCTGATCCTCTCCGCCCGCGACGTCCTCGCCGTCGTCGGCTGAGCGATCCGCTCACGCCGTATGCCGTGAACGCACCCCGGTGAGCCCCAACGGGGTCTCACTGGGGTGCGTCTCGTTCCACCCCCGGGCCGGCGCCCACCAGGCTGCGCCGCCCGCCCCCAGCACCGAACCACCACGTAACCGAGCCAAAGGAACACCATGGCCAAGCAGTTGGAGTTTGACGACGCGGCACGCAAGTCGCTCGAGCGCGGAGTCAACGCGCTCGCGAACGCCGTCAAGGTGACGCTCGGCCCCAAGGGCCGCAACGTCGTCATCGACAAGAAGTGGGGCGCCCCCACGATCACGAACGACGGCGTGACGATCGCCCGCGAGATCGAGCTCGAGGACCCGTACGAGAACCTCGGCGCGCAGCTCGCCAAGGAGGTCGCCACCAAGACGAACGACATCGCCGGTGACGGGACGACGACCGCGACGGTCCTCGCCCAGGCGATGGTCAAGGAGGGCCTGCGCAACGTGGCCGCCGGCGCCGCCCCCGCCGCCCTCAAGCGCGGCATGGACAAGGCCGTCACCGCGGTCAACGACCGTCTCCTCGAGAACGCTCGCGAGGTCGACGGCAAGGAGGAGATCGCCTCCGTCGCGACCCTCTCCGCCCAGGACCCCACCCTCGGCACGCTGATCAGCGAGGCCTTCGACAAGGTCGGCAAGGACGGCGTCATCACCGTCGAGGAGAGCTCGACCCCGAGCACCGAGCTCGAGTTCACCGAGGGCATGCAGTTCGACAAGGGCTACCTGTCGGCCTACTTCGTCACCGACACCGAGCGCATGGAGACCGTCCTCGAGGACTGCTACGTGCTCATCAACCAGGGCAAGATCTCGGCCGTCGCCGACATCCTCCCGGTGCTCGAGAAGGTCGTGCAGTCCGGCAAGCCGCTGCTCATCATCGCCGAG
>JBDSSS010000133.1:0-10609 GCA_039928615.1 Terracoccus sp.
CGTGAGCAGCAAGTCCCGCGACGACCTCCAGGAGGTCCAGCGGATGCTGCGTGCGGCCGACCTCGACGTCGCGCTGAACTTCACCAACCAGCGCTGAGGCACCACGACGCGCACGTATGCCGCTCAGCCGACTCGGCTGGGCGGCATACCTTTTCGTCGCGGCTCGACACCCCTGGGACGTGACCCCGTCAGCGGCTGGTCGGCTTCTGTGACGGCGCGGCGGCCCCGAGGTCGGCCAGGGTGAGCTGGTGTCGCGGTGGGGCGGGGAGGATCTCGCGCTCGGTGACCACCAGATCTGGTCCGACGTGCACCAGGACGCCGGGCTCGAGCAGGCGCCACCCGTCGCCGTCGTCGAGGCGCTCGCTGGCGACGACGACGCTCGGTGCGTCAGCCAGCTCGCGGCTGACGACGTGCGTCCCCTGTCGGCTCCGGTGGTCGAGCGTGCCGGAGCCCCCGGCCCGTTCGAGCACCCAGAGCTCGTGGGTGTCAGGGTGCCGAAGGGCCCAGAGGTCGGTGGCGGTCGTCAGCACGAGGTTGACGGCGTAGATGGGAAGGTTCTCGTCGACCCACCCCAGGGCGACGGAGATCCCTTGGGAGACATCACCGCCCGCGCGCTCCGTCTCACGGGTGATGAGGGCGAAGACCCGCTCGGAGTCGGTGTCACCGGAGACGAGCCGGAGATCGGGGCCGAGGTGCTCCTCCAGCCGGTGCAAGCCGCCGACGACGCCGTTGCGCGCGAAGAGACGACCGTCCTGCTCGAAGGGGTGCGTGTTCGCCGCGGTGACCCCGCTCCCGGAGGAGTGGCGCACGTGGGCGACGAAAGTGGCGCTGCAGCGCTGCCGGGCCTCCATGGCGAAGGCATCGTCGTCCCAGGCGGCGAGGGCCTGCTTCTCGACCAACGGACGGCCCTGCTCGTCGAAGGTGCCGAGGCCGGTGCCGTCCGGGTTGGCGTGGGACTGGCGCCGCAAGCTGTCCGGAGCGTCGAGCAGCCAGAAGGTCGCCCGCACCCGCTGGCTCCCGGCGCTCATCCCGAACAGGCGGCACATCGCCGGTCGCTCAGTCCGCGCCGAGGTCGGGGAAGGTCCAGACCGCGAGTGGCCACCAGAACAGGTGGGAGCAGAGAGCGGCATACTCGCTCGGGCTCACCCACCGCGTCTCGTGGATGCCGTCGTCACCCTGCGTCAGCGGCGGCGCCGACGCCTCGAGCTCCGTGCGGTAGACCTGCAGGTAGGGGCGGGACGGGTCGATGACGTTGTCGTCGGTGAGCGGGATGAACCGCTCGTAGCCGCAGGGGTGCACGCGCCGCGGGTCGAGCACGAGGCCGGTCTCCTCGACGGTCTCGCGGATCGCGTTCTGCAGCGGCGTCTCCCCCGGCTCGCGCCACCCTCCCGGCGAGCCCCACTCGGCCCGTCGGACGCTGTGGACGGCGGCGAAGCGGCCGTCCCGGTCGCGGACGAAGACCATGGCGGCGAGCACCTGCGACTCCCGGACCGGAGTGGCCGAGGCGAGCAGGTCGACGTCGCTCGCGCCGTTGGGGAAACGCACCGCGAGCTGCCGACCGAGACCTCGGTCGCCCTTGCGCTTGCGGATGCGCAGCCCCGAGGCGTTGAGCCGGCGGGCGAGGTCGCTGCCCGTGGTCAGCTCCGCACCCGCGTCGACGAGGTGCTGCCAGAGCTCCTGCGGCACGTCGTAGTGGTCGCCGTCGAAGGCGCGCGGGTGGACGCCGTGCGGCAGGGCGAAGTCGTGCAGCTCGGCGTAGGACGTGTCACTGACGAGGTGGGCGAAGAGCCGACCGTGCGCGGGCCAGATCGGCGCGTCGATCCACACGGTCATCCCGGCAGCCTAGCGACCCTGTGGACGATCGCCACGGGGCCCGTCGGCGGCGGCCTAGCGTCGGTGGGGTCAGCGCACAGCCCGCGGCCGGCCCGGCCGCCCCGGAGGGAGTCAGCCCATGTCCCGATCCATCGTCGACACCGAACGCATCGCCGCTGCCGCCGGCGACATCAACCGTCTCGCCGAGCGCATCCGCACCGACGTCGCCGAGCTCCGCGCCCGGATGGTCTCGCTCGACGGCGCCTGGGAGGGGCCGGCCAAGGCGGAGTTCGTCCGGGTCATGCACGACTACCAGGCGCTCCAGGCGAGGGTCAACGAGTCGCTGAGCGAGATCGGTGGCCTCACCTCCCGGGTGTCCGCGGCGTACCTCGAGCACGAGAACGCGACGCGCGCCCTCTTCACCCGGTGACCCGCGCCGGGCCGCCTGCCCACAGCGATAACATCCCGCATGGAGCGCACCCGGATCACCCGCCTGGCCGACCGGGCCCGGACCGAGCTCGAGGAGCTGCACGCGCTGCTCGACGCCGTGCCGCTGGCCCACATCGGGCTCGTCACCGCGGCCGGCTCCCCCGTCGTCATCCCCACCGCCGTCGCCCGCGACGGTGACCACGTCCTCATCCACGGCTCGACCGGGTCGCCGTGGATGCGCAGGCTCGCCGGCGGGGCCGAGGCCTGCGTCACCGTCACCGCGCTCGACGCCCTCGTCGTGGCCCGCTCGGGCTTCGAGTCGTCGTACCGCTACCGGTCCGCCGTGCTCTTCGGCCGGTTCTCGGTCGTGTCCGGCACCGAGAAGGAGCGGGCGCTCGACGTCGTCGTCGACCGCCTCATCCCCGGCCGGGTCGGCGAGCTGCGCCGACCACGGGCCCGCGAGCTGGCCGCCACCCTGCTGCTGGCGATGCCGGTCACCGAGTGGTCGCTCAAGGTCGCCGATGGCTGGCCCGAGGACGACACCGACGACGTCACCGGCCCCGCGTGGGCGGGCATCCTCCCGGTGGCCTCCGGCTTTGGAGTGCCGCAGCCGGCCCCCGACCTGCGCTCGGGCATCGAGATCCCCCCGTCGGTCGGCGCCCTCGCCCCATCGCCGGATCCGGCGCCCCATCCCTGCGACTGACCGGCCCAGCCGTCAGTAGTAGCCGGTCTCGCCGTCGAGCAGCTCGCGGATGAGGTCGAGGTGGCCGACGTGACGGGCCGTCTCCTCGAGCATGTGGTGCACCATCCAGCGGAGGCTGGCGTTCGCGGATGGCCAACCTTCGTGCCGTCCGACGTCGTCGAGCGAATGGGTGGCGATGATCTCGTTGGAGACGGCGCACTGCCGCTCGTGGGCCGCGAGCAGCTGCGCCAGGGGAACCCCCTCGACCCGCATGTCGTTGTCGAGGTCCTCCTCGCTCCCGTCGTCGGGCTCGTCGAACTGCGGGCCGTCCGCGGGCCGGCTGAGGAAGGCAACCTCGAACCACGTGTTCTCGGTCCACCGCAGGTGCGAGACGATGCCCGCCACCGTCATCAGCGGTGAGGTGGGGATGACGACCCGGTGAGCATCGGCGTCGGAGAGGCCCTCGCACTTCCACCGCACGAGCTCGCGCTGGAGATCGAGCCAGCCGACGAGCTGGGTGCGCTCGTCGGCGACGAAGGGGGGCCGCTGGCGCGGGCTGGGAGTCGACATGCCCGAGACGCTAGACCCGGACCCACGGCGCGGCCACCGAATTGCGTGAGGGGGAGGGCGGCATACCGCCACCCTCCCCCTCCCCGCGTCCGGTCACCCCCCGGTCACCGGACGCCTCGGAGCGTCACCACCCCGGAGCACTTCTCCGGGCTACTTCATCGTCCCGGCCGACACCGACCCCTGCAGCTGGCGCTGGAAGATCAGGTAGACGACGAAGACGGGCACGACGGTGATGACGACCGCCGCGAAGAGCGCCCCGAAGTCGACCGCGTAGTTCGCCTGCGAGGCGAAGGACGCCATCCCCTGGGAGAGCACGTAGTTGTCGCGGTTCGTGTTGAGCGCGACGGGGAGCAGGAACTGGTTCCACAACCCGAGGAAGTTGAAGATCGCGACGGACGCCATCCCCGGTCGGGCCATCGGCAGCATGATCTGGAAGAACTTGCGCCACTCCCCCGCCCCGTCGACCTCCGCGGCCTCCGAGATCTCGTCGGGGAGGTCCTTGAAGAACGGGTAGAGGAAGAACACCGTGAACGGCAGCGCGAACGCGACGTAGGTGAGGATCAGTCCCGGAAGGGTGTTGAGCAGCCCGACTCCCTTGAGCACGAAGAAGAGCGGCACGATGGCGAGGAAGACCGGGAAGGTCAGGCCCGCCAGCATCGTGTAGTAGATCGCCCGCGCCCCGAAGAAGTCGTAGCGGGCGAGCACGTAGGCGCACATCGCCCCGAGGATCATCACGATGACGAGCGCGAAGCCGACGACGATCACGGTGTTGACGAAGAACGCGCCGATGCCGGCCGTCGTCCACGCGTTGACGTAGTTGTCGAAGTTCCAGTGCGTCGGCAGCGTGAACGGCGAGGCGAAGATCTCGCTCGTCGACTTGAAGGAGGTCATCACCGTCCAGAGGAGCGGGACGATGATGATCACCGACCAGAGGATGAGGACCGTGTGCGAGGTGAAGCCGAAGGCACGGTCGCTCCCGGTCGCCTTCTGCTTGAGCGCTTCCGGGGAGGCGCCCGTCCGCTCGGCGGTCGTCGTCATCGCGCCTCACCTCGCTGACCGCCACCGGTGAGACGGTTGACGAGGAAGACGAGGCCGGCGAAGACGAGCGTCAACGCGGCCAGGGTCACACCCATCGCGCTCGCCCGGCCGAACTGGCCCTTGCTGAAGGCGGTCGTGAAGAGGTCCTGGGACATGACCAGGGTCGAGTTCTCAGGTCCCCCACCGGGATTCATCGCCTGCATGTAGACGAAGGCGTCGAGGGCGAGGATGCCGAGGTAGATGTAGGCCGTCTGGACGTTCTCCCGGATCAGCGGGATCGTCACCGAGAAGGCGGTGCGGAGACGGCCCGCCCCGTCGATCCGGGCCGCGTCGTAGAGCTCCGAGGGAATGCCCTTGATGGCCGCGACGAACAGGACCATGTAGAAGCCGACGAAGCTCCAGATGATGACGAACATGATCGCCGGCATCGCCGTGCGGGTGTCGCCGAGCCACGGGAACGACGCGAACTGGTCGAGCCCGATGCCCGTGAGCAGACCGTTGAGCAGGCCCCGCGACGGGTCGTACATCTGCGCCCACAGCAGCCCGGTGATGATCGCCGGGATCGTGTAGGGGAAGAACGACACGACGCGGTAGAAGCTCGAGTTGCGCAGCCCCCGGACCGCTCCGTGGCTGGAACCCCCGACCGTCACCATCGTGGCCAGCGCGAGGCTGAGCACGGTGGTGACGAGCGGCACGACGATCGCGAGGAGCACGTTGTTCCACAGCGCCGTCATGAAGATGTCGTCGGCGAGCAGCTTCTGGTAGTTCGAGATGCCGATGAAGTCCATGTTCGCCGTGAACCCGGACCAGTTCGTCAGGGAGTAGTAGAAGGCCTGGACGAACGGCCAGATCACGAAGAGCACGAAGATCGCCAGCGGCAACCCGAGGAACACCACCATGAAGCTGACCCGGTCGAAGGTGAGTCTTCGCTTGGGACGCTTGCGTCGTCGCAGCGTCTGACCGTCTGAGGTGGCGGTCAGCGCGGGTGCGGTCATGAGACCTTGACCTTCTTGACCGAGTCGTCGTTGCGCACGGTGTCGGTGATCTTCTGCAGGCCGGAGGTCAGGCCGGCCGCGTCGATCTTGCCGCTGAGGAAGCTGTTCCACACGACGAGCTGGTCCTTGTTGGTCCCGTAGAGGTCGACGAAGTTCCAGGAGAAGATCTTGTCGCCGGCAGCGTCGAGCATCTTCGTCTGGGACACCAGGGCCGTTGAGCCGAAGCCGTCGGCCGGGACGATGTCCTTGACGATGGTCGGCGAAAGGCGGGTCTTGGAGAAGTTCGTCGCCGCTTCCTTCGAGAGCATGACGCGGAGCAGCTCCTTGCCACCCGCGACGTTGCCACCCTTGGTCGGGATGACGAACGGCTCGCCGGCCGTGCTGTGCATCGCCTCGTAGGGCATCGCCGAGCTCGCGTCGACGGTCGGCTCCGGGGCGCCGGTCATCTTGAAGCCCGACTTCGTCTGCTTCATCATCTCGTTCTCGATCCACGAGCCCGACGGGTAGAGCAGAGCCGACTCGTCGTTGCTCCACTGCGCCTGTGCGGCGGTGAACTGGGTGCCCGCGCCACCCGGCTTGAAGTAGCCGGCCTTGACGATCTCGCCCATGGCCTTGAAGACGGCCTGGACCGCCGGCTTGGACCAGCAGTCGCCCTCGAGGTTCTCCAGCGACAGGCGCACCTCGTCGCCGCCCTGCTTGATCGCCGAGGCGATGGCCATCGTCTGGTAGTACGTCGCGGCCTCCTTGCCCCAGACGAAGAGGTACTTGTCCTTGGCCTTCGCGGCGGCGCCGAGCTTCATCGCGTCGTCCCACGTCTTGGGCGGCTCCCAGCCGTTGGCCTGGAAGAGGGCGTCGGAGTACCAGAGCGCGTAGACGGTCAGGACGTAGTTGAGCGCGACGAACTTGTCGCCGAACGTGCCCGGCTTCTGGACCCCGCCGAAGAGGGTGTCCTTGATCGGGGTGCCCTCGAGGTTGGGGGCCTCGAGCAGGCTCGTCATGTCCTCGAGCTGGTCGATGATCGTGCTGAAGCCGATCGAGCCGGCGCCCGAGTTGTCGATGAGGTCGGGCGGGTTGCCGGCGACGAAGCGCGGCTGCAGCTCCTGGGCGATCTGGGTCGAGGGCGAGACCTTGACGGTCGTGCCCGCGTGGTTCTTTTCGAGGATCTTCGCGGCGAACTCGACGTAGTCGATGCCGTAGCCACCGTTGAAGATCACCGCGTCGACGGTCGCGTTCGCGGCCATCCCGAACGGGTTGTCGGAGGACGTCGCGCCCGTCGCCGCCGGGGCTGCGCCGCCGGTCGTGTCGTTGCTGCTGCTGCCCGCACAGGACGCGAGGGTGCCCGCGAGCGGGACGGCGAGGGCGACGCCCAGTGCTCCGCGCATGAAGTTGCGCCGGTCGATTGCCTTCTTCTCGATGCTCATTGTCGCTTCGTACCTTTCTCGGGGGGTGATGGATCAGGCGTGCCGGCGGAGCCGGTCGCCATAACGGTCTTCCAGGGCGTGGTTGTGCTCGTCACCGCCGGGAATGTTGGCGGAGAGGTAGACCGGGGGCGTGCCGCCGGATGACGCCAGCCGCTCGGTCGCACCGATCGTCAGCAGCTGGGCGATGAAGGCCGCCGTCATCGACGACACGGCACCGACACCGATGCCGTCGCCGACCGTCAGGGTCGCGTCCCCGTAGGGGGCGAGGTTGTCGATGACGACGTCGGCGATCTCGCTGAGCCGCTTGCCGCTCGGGTGCTTGGGTGTGACCCGTGAGGTGTGCTCGAGACTCGTCACGGCGATGACCCCGTGGCCGTGCTCCTTGGCCTTGAGGGCGAAGCCGACGATCGAGCCGTTGACCCCGGAGTTGCTCGCGATGAGGAAGACGTCGGCCGGCGCGGCGTCGGTGAGGGCCCAGAGATCGTCGACGACCGACGGGTCCCGCTCGAGCTCCGAGCCCGACGAGAGCACCGAGCGGTCCTGCCCGCCGACGACGACGAGGTCGCTGAGCGAGACCCTCGCGGTCGGGATGAGTCCGCCGGCGCGCCCGGCGATCTCCATGGCGAAGGCCTGGGAGTGGCCGGTGCCGAAGGCCTGCAGCACCCCGTCGTTCGCGATCGAGTCGGCGATCATCGTGATCGCCTCGTCGAGACCGCCGGCGGCGGCGAGGTCGGCGAGGCGCTCGATCCGGCTCGTCGTCTGCTCGGTCATCTGCCTCATCAGGTCAGCCATGGGCGGTGTCCTTCCCGGGCGTGGCGCCCGAGGTCGGGGAATGGGTGTCGGTGTGGGACTGGGTGTCGGTGTGGGACTGGGGCCCCGGCCGGAGCACGGCGGAGGTGGCGGCGCTGGCGGGAGGGCCGGCGGCAGGTGCGGGTGACCTGCGCAGCGGCCTCCGGTGCGGCAGCACGGCCATCGCGGAGGCTGCGAGCTTCGTCGTGGTGCGGGCGAAGTTCTGCTGGGCGACGAGCACGTAGAGCAGGTCGAGGAAGAACAGCTGGGAGTGCTTGGCCGACAGCTCGTCGGGCTGGAGGTACTCGTTGGGGGTGGCGGTGAGCAGGTGCTCGTCCGCGACGAGGGCGAGCGGTGAGTCGTCGCGGTTGCTCAGCGCGACGGTGAAGGCACCGGTCGACTTCGCCTGCGAGAGCATCTGGATCGTCTCCTGGGTGCGACCGGTGTTGGAGATACCGATCGCGACGCTGCGCCCGTCCTGGATCGCCGCGCTCGTGAGGCCGACGTGGACCTCGGTCCAGGAGTGGACGGGGATGCCGATCCGGTAGAGGCGCATCGACAGCTCGACGGCCATCCCGGCGCTGCCGCCGATGCCGTAGATCTCGACGTGGTCGCAGGCCGCGATCCGCGCAGCGATCCGGGAGCACTGCTCGAGGTCGACCGAGGAGGCCGTCGTCTGGAGCGACCGGGAGTGCGCGTTGAGCAGCTCCTGGAGCACCTCGGCGGGTGAGTCGTCGGGGTTGAAGGCGCGCCCCATGTCGCGGTGCCACGACTCGCTCGCGTCGCCCCGCCCGACGTCGGCGGCCACCCCGACCCGCAGCGGGACGTAGCCGGCATACCCGATCGCCCGGCAGAAGCGGGTGACGGTCGCTGCCGACGTGCCTGCCTGCTTCGCGAGATCAGTGATCGACAGGTTGAGCGGCGCGGTGGGATTGTCGAGCAGGAGCACGGCTATCTTGTCCATCGCCGCGGACATCTGCGGACGCTTGGCCTGGATGCGCGCGGCGACACCGAGGTCGGACCGCGGGGGTCCGATCTGGTCGAGCACGAGCGTCGATCCGGTCATTGTGAAAATTCATCTCACTCGTCGGGTGTCCTGAATGAAAATATTTCCCAAATCTTTGGTGAGGTCAACGCGTTGAGCAATATCGAATCGGTAACGATGGCCCACCTCGGCATCGACGCCGGCGGCACCTCCACCCGTGCGGTCGTCGTCACAGAAGCGGGTGAGTGCATCGGTCTCGGCCGGTCCGGCAGCGGCAACCCGATCTCGTCGGGCCCGACCGTGGCGGCCGCCTCAGTCCGCGCCGCGACGGCGGAGGCCCTCGCGGCGGCCGACCTCCCGGGCTCCGCGGTTGGCACGACCGCGATCGCCATGGCCGGGGGTAGCGCGGAGGACCGCGTCGAGGCCTCCGGCACCGGCGTCCGCTCCGCGCTGCTCCCCCTCGGGGTGGCCCGGACCCCGACGATCGAGAAGGACCTGCTCGCGCTCTACTGCTCGGGCAGCTTCGAGCCGGACGGCTACGCCATGGTGTCGGGCACGGGAGCCGCCGCGGTCCGGGTGGCCGACGGCGACGTCGTGGCGATCTGTGACGGCCTCGGCTGGCTGCTCGGCGACGACGGGTCCGGCTTCTGGGTCGGCCGGGAGGTGGTGCGCGCCGTGGCGGCCGCCCTCGACGGCCGGGGGCCGCGCACCGCCCTGACGGGACTGCTGCTGTCCGGCCTCTCGCTGCCCGAGCCCGGCACGACCTGGGCCCGCGACCACGACGGCGCCCTGCCCGGCCTCGTCGCGCACGTCTACGACCTGCCGCCCGTCGCCCTCGCCCGCTTTGCCCCGCTCGCCTTCGAGGCGGCTCGTGCCGATGGACGCGATGGAAGCGACGAGGTCGCCGCCGAGATCGTCGACCGCGCCGGGCACCTGCTCGCGCGGACCCTGTCAGCCGTCGTCACTCCGGAGGTCCCGGGCCCGGTCGTGCTCGGCGGCAGCGTCCTCGCCCACCAGCCGGCGGTGCGCGACGTCCTCTCGGCCCACCTGCTCGAGGTCGGCCACCCGGGAGCCCTCGTCGTCGTGCCGGACGGGCTCGCGGGTGCCGCGGTCATCGCGCTGCGCCGGGCCGGCGTCGTCGTCGACGCCTCCGTCTTCGCCCGGATCACGACCTCGCTCGCCCGCTTCCGCTGAACCGACGCCGTCACAACCGACACCCCAACCGACACCCCAGCCGACGCCGCGGCCGACGCCACAGCGGCCGCGCGGGGGCAGCGCCGCAAGGACAGCGGCATACGCCAAAGGGCGGCTCCCCCAACGGGGAGCCGCCCTTCGACGGTGTCTCAGGTGGTGCGGGTGGGGCTCAGAAGCCCATGCCGCCCATGCCACCCATGTCGTCGCCGCCACCCTGCATGGCCGGAGCGGACTTCTCGGGCTTGTCGGCGATGACGGCCTCGGTCGTGAGGAAGAGCGCGGCGATGGACGCAGCGTTCTGCAGCGCCGACCGGGTCACCTTGACCGGGTCGATGATGCCCGCGGCGAGCAGGTCGACGTACTCACCGGTCGCGGCGTTGAGGCCGTGACCCGGCTCGAGACCGCGCACCTTCTCGGCCACGACGCCACCCTCGAGACCGGCGTTGATCGCGATCTGCTTGAGCGGGGCCTCGGTCGCGACGCGCACGATGTTGGCGCCGGTCGCCTCGTCACCGGAGAGGTCGAGCCCCTCGAAGGCGACCTTGGCGGCCTGGATGAGGGCGACCCCACCACCGGCGACGATCCCCTCCTCGACGGCAGCCTTCGCGTTGCGGACGGCGTCCTCGATGCGGTGCTTGCGCTCCTTGAGCTCGACCTCGGTGGCCGCGCCCGCCTTGATGACGGCGACGCCGCC
>JBDSSS010000134.1:0-12696 GCA_039928615.1 Terracoccus sp.
GAGTGGCGCCTTCCCCCCCTCCATCGCGACCGGCCCCCGCGCGTTACAGCCTCGACGGGAGATCTTTCGCCGAGGCGCCCCACCGACGACAGGAGCGACCATGCGGCTGCACGACTTCGAGCGATACCCCCTCACCTTCGGCCCCAGCCCGGTGCACCCGCTCGAGCGGCTGACCGCCCACCTCGGGGGCGCCACGGTCTGGGCCAAGCGTGAGGACTGCAGCTCCGGTCTCGCCTACGGCGGCAACAAGACCCGCAAGCTGGAGTACATCGTCCCCGACGCCCTCGCCCAGGGCGCGGACACCCTCGTGTCGATCGGCGGCTACCAGTCCAACCACACCCGCCAGGTCGCAGCCGTCGCCGCGAAGCTGGGGCTGAAGTGCCGCCTCATCCAGGAGAAGTGGGTCGACTGGGACGACCCCGTCAACGACCGGGCCGGCAACATCCTGCTCTCCCGGATCATGGGGGCCGACGTACGGCTCGACCCGTCCGGCTTCGACATCGGGATCCGGACCTCGTGGGAGGACGCGATGAGAGAGGTCGAGGAGGCCGGTGGCCGGCCCTACGGCATACCGGCGGGGGCGTCCGAGCACCCCCTCGGCGGTCTCGGCTTCGCCAACTGGGCCTTCGAGGTGGCCGAGCAGGAGCGCGAGCTCGGCATCTTCTTCGACACCATCGTCGTCTGCACCGTGACCGGCTCGACGCACGCCGGGATGATCGCCGGCTTCGCCGCCCTCGAGGAGTCCGCGGGCGGGCGGCCGCGCCGGGTGCTCGGCATCGACGCTTCCGCGACGATCGAGACGACGCGGGCGCAGGTCGCGCGGATCGCCCGCCGCACCGCCGAGCTGATCGAGCTGGGCCGGGACCTGCGCGACGACGAGATCACCGTCCTCGAGGGCTGGGCGGGTGAGAGCTACGGCATCCCGGTCGAGTCCACGCTCGATGCGATCCGCCTGTCCGGACGGCTCGAGGGGATGATCATCGACCCGGTCTACGAAGGGAAGTCGATGGCCGGTCTCATCGACCTCGTCCGCAGCGGCGAGATCGGGCGGGAGTCCACCGTGCTCTACGCCCACCTCGGCGGGCAGCCGGCACTCAATGCCTACAGCGGGCTGTTCCCCGGCACAGATGACGACGGGATGACCACTGATTGACGGCGGCCTGGGCCCTCAGTAGCGTCGCAAGCCAACGCCCTGCCCTCCCGATGGAGTCGACGTGGACTCACCACCTCGGGGCCCGTGGCGTCCGTGGCCGGTCGGCGGGGGTGGTGCCACGCGGCGCCGACTCGCCCCCGCACTCTGGACCCTCTTCGTCCTCCTCGCGCTCGCGGTCCCCTTCTGGGCGCTGATGGCGGCCCCCGACGAGTCCCACCAGGGGACCCTCCGGGTCATCTCCCTCGTCGCCGCTCTCGCGGCCGGCTCCCTGCTCGTGCTCACCTTCGTGCTGCCGAGCCGCTTCCGGACGCTGACCGGCTACCTCGGGGTCGAGCGGCTGCTCCGCAACCACCGGGCGCTCGCGATCGTCGCCGTCACCCTCGTCGTGGTGCACGTCGCGGCGGTGCTGCTCCGGCCCGAGATCGGCCCCGCCGTGCTCGACCCGCGCACTGCGCCCCCGCGGGTGTGGGCCGGGGCCACGGCCACCATGGCACTGCTCGCCATCGCCGCCCTCGGGATCAGCCGCCGGCGCCGTCGCCCCCGCTACGAGGGCTGGCGGCTCGCGCACGTGCTGCTCGCCAACACGGTGCTGCTCGCCACGGCGCTGCACGTGGTCTGGCTCCAGGACCTCACCCGCTTCGCCGAGGCGCGCTTCTGGTTCCTGCTCCTCGTCGTCGCGATCGTCGCGGCGCTGGCGCACCGGTGGGTGTGGCGTCCGATGCGCTCCTACCGCAACCGCTACGTCGTCGACGAGGTGAAGCGCGCCTCCCCCACCGCCGTGACCCTCGTGCTCCATGCGACCGGGCACCGCGGGGTCGCCTTCCGGCCGGGGCAGTTCGCCTGGATCAAGATCGGCACGTCGCCGTTCGTCTTCGAGGAGCACCCCTTCACCATCGCCTCCTCGGCCAGCGAGCCCTGGCGCAAGGAGTTCACCATCAAGGGGGTCGGCGACTTCAGCGAGCTCGTCGCCGGGCTCAGGCGCGGCCGGAGCGTCTTCATCGACGGGCCGCACGGGTCGTTCACGCTCGAGGGTCTCCAGTCCGACCGCTTCGTCCTCATCGCCGGCGGCGTCGGGATCACTCCGATGATCAGCATGCTCCGCACGATGGCCGACCGGGCCGACCCGCGCCCGGTCCTGCTCGTCGTCGCCGGCCGCACCGCCGACGACCTGCTGCACCGCGCCGACGACGAGCACCTCGGGGAGCGCCTCGACCTGCACCTCGTCGAGATCCTCGAGGAGCCGCCGGAGGACTGGGACGGCGAGGTCGGCCGGTTCACCCGCGAGATCCTCGAGACCGCGCTCCCGACCCGCCGCGGGCGCCGGACGGTCGACTACTTCATCTGCGGGCCCGGCCCGATGGTGGCCGCTGCGACGCAGATCATCTCCGACCGCGGGGTGCCGTCACGCCGGATCCACACCGAGCTGTTCGACGTCGTGTGACGGGCGCTCACGCTGCTGCGGAGCGGCCCTCCGAGCCGGTCGCCGTGAACGGCAGCACGGTGGCGCGGGCCTTGCGCCCGAAGTCGTTGGGCAGGGACAGTCGGATGACCTTCTTCCACGCCGAGCCGACCTGTCGCGGAAGCGAACCCGACGTGTAGGTGAGCCCGTACCTCGCGAAGAGATCCTGCACCTGCGGGGCGATCTCGTGGTAGCGGTTGCTCGGCAGGTCGGGGAAGAGGTGGTGCTCGATCTGGAAGCTGAGGTTGCCGGTCATGAAGTGCATGACCTTGCTGCCGCTGATGTTGGCCGAGCCGAGCATCTGGCGGACGTACCACTCGCCACGGGTCTCCCCCACGATCGACCGGCGCTCGAAGGTCTCGACCCCCTCGGGGAAGTGACCGCACATGATGACGGAGTGCGTCCAGAGGTTGCGCATGAGGTTGGCCGTGGCGTTGGCGCCGAGCGTGCTGAGGAAGGACGGACCCGACAGCAACGGGTGGATGACGTAGTCCTTCGTCATCTGGTTGCGGATCTTCTTGAGCGTGACCGTCGCCCGCGCCCGGAAGTCCGGGTTGGCCCGGCGCTCAGCGGTGGCGAGGTTGCGGCCCAGCTCGAGGTCGTAGGCCGCGATGCCGTACTCGAAGAGGCAGGCGTTGACGAAGTTCCACAGCGGCTGGCCGAGGTACATCGGCACCCAGCGCTGGTCCTCGTCGACCCGCATGATGCCGTAGCCGAGGTCGTTGTCCTTGCCGATGACGTTCGTGTAGGTGTGGTGCAGCTCGTTGTGCGAGTGCTTCCACTGCTCCGACGGGCTGGCGTGGTCCCACTCCCACGTCGTCGAGTGGATCTTGGGGTCGCGCATCCAGTCCCACTGGCCGTGCATGACGTTGTGGCCGATCTCCATGTTGTCGATGATCTTCGCGACGGCGAGGCCGGCGGTGCCGACGAGCCAGGCGGGCGGGAAGATCGAGGCGAGCAGGACGGCGCGGCTGCCGAGCTCGAGGCCGCGCTGGGCCTTGATGACCTTGCGGATGTAGGCGGCGTCGCGAGCGCCCCTCGTGTCGATGACCGACTGCCGGATGGCGTCGAGCTCGACACCGATCTGCTCGATGTCATCGGCGCTGAGGTGGCCGATCGGGTTGTGGGTCTTCTTCTGGAGCACGGTCATGGGGGACCTCCTGGGATCTGGTGGGGTCGGTGGAGCAGTCGGTGGGACGGTCAGTGGTCGATGACGCAGGCGCCGGCGGCTGCGGAGATGCAGGTCTGGATCGGAACGCCACGGCCCTCGGTCTCGCCCGGGGTGGCCCGGGTGAGGGCGCCGGTGCGCAGGTCGCGGACGGCGCCCTCCTTGAGCGGCAGGACGCAGCCGAAGCAGATGCCCATCCGGCATCCCGACGGCATGAGGACGCCGGCGGCCTCGGCGGCATCGAGGATCGGGGTGGCGCCGTCGGCCTCGACGACCGCGCCGGCGCCGGTGAAGCCCACCGTGCCGCCCTCGCCCACGACGGGAGCGCTCGCGCGGAACTGCTCGGTCGTGAGCGGCATACCCCGGGCGTCGTGGTGACGCTGGAGCGCGTCGAGCAGCCCGCTCGGACCGCACGCGAGGGTCTGGCGCTCGTGCAGGTCGGGCACGAGGTCAGTCAGGCTCTCGACGTCGAGGACGCCGTGCTCGTCGTCGTAGCGCGCGACGAGCCGGATCAGGCCCGCGGCGTCGAGGGCGCGGAGGTTGTCGAGGAAGATCGAGTCGGGCTCGCTCGGTGCGACGTGCACCACGACGATGTCGTATGCCGCAGAGCGGGGCAGGCGCACCACGCCAGAGTCCGCGACGGGGAAGAGGTTGCGCAGCATGCCGATGACGGGAGTGACCCCCGAACCGGCGGTGACGAAGAGGAAGCGGCCGCCGTCGGTCGGCAGGACGAACTCTCCCTGGGCCTGCTCGAGGTGGACGAGCGTCCCGGGCCGTGACGACCGCACGAGGTGGGTGCTGACGATCCCGTCGGGGACCGCCTTGACGGTGATCGAGATGTGACCGTCGGCACGGGGGCCGTGGGTCAGGGAGTAGGCGCGCCACTGGCGGATGCCGTCGACGTCGACGCCGACGCGGACGTACTGCCCGGGGACGTGGCCGGCCCAGTCGGCGCCGGGCTGGATCACGATGGTGGCTGCATCCGCGGTCTCCGCGCGCACGTCGACGATGCGGCCGCGAAGGTCGGCGCCGGGCCGCAACGGGGCGAACAGGTCGAGGTAGTCGGCCGGCAGCAGGGGGGTGGTGGCGCGTTCGGCCAGCTGGAGCAGGCGACGGCGCACCGGCGGGCGGGCGGTGGTCGTCGACCGGGAGGTCGTCGGGGAGGTCAGGGCCATGCGTCCAGCATGACTGAGGGCGGAGGGTAATATCTTGACCGCAGGGCGTGAAGATCCCCGCCACTCTTGTTCGGAGGAGATAGTCGTGGCCGCTGACACCACCGGCGCAACCGGGACGGTCGAGAGCGCGGAGAAGCTCCGGCTCGACGACGCGGTCCTCCGCGCGCTGCGGCTGCGGCTGCCGGCCATCGCGACGACGACGGTCGCCGCCGTCGTCGAGGCCGTGCCCGACTACGCCCAGTGGGGCACGGCCGGGAGCACCATCGAGCAGGCGGTGCAGATGGCGATCGCCGGGTTCCTCAAGCTCGCCGGTCGCGGCGTCGAGGTCGACCCGAGCTCGCCGCTCGGCCCGACCCGGGAGGGCGCCTACGCCCTCGGCCGCGGTGAGGCGCGGAGCGGGCGGTCGATGGACAGCCTCCTCGCGGCCTACCGGGTGGGGGCGCGCGTCTCCTGGCGCGAGCTTGCCGCCACGGCCGGCGGGGCCGGCGTCGGCGCGACGACGATGGCCCGGTTTGCAGAGCTCCTCTTCGCCTACATCGACGAGCTCTCCGCTGCGAGCGTGGCCGGACACACCGACGAGCTGACGACGAGCGGTCGGGTGCGCGACCGCTACCGCGAGCGCCTCGGCCAGCACCTGCTCGCCCGGTCCGGCTCCGACGTCCTCGCTGCAGCGGCGTCCCGCGCCGAGTGGGCGCCGCCGACCTCCCTCACGGCCGTCCTGCTCCCCGCCTCCCAGGGCCGGCGGGCACTCACCTCGATCGGGGCGGACACCCTCCAGGTCGCCGAGGACCTGCCCGGCCTCGACGCCGACCCGGAGCACCCCTTCGCGCTGCTGCTCGTGCCCGACGCCGACGGTCCGGGTCGGCGCCACCTCACCCGACTGCTCGGTGGGCGCCACGCGGTGGTCGGGCCGCCGCGGCCGTGGACCGACGCCCGATCCTCCTACGACCGCGCCCTGCGCACGCTGGGTCTCGGGGTCGCGGAACGCGACGGCGCTCCCGTCGACAGCGAGCTGCACCTGCTCGAGCTCGTGGTGGGCGCGGACCCGGACGCCATGGAGGACCTGCGCGCGCGGGTGCTGGCCCCGCTCGACTCCGTGACACCCGCGACTCGCGAGCGGCTGAGCGAGACGCTCCTGTCGTGGCTGCTCCACCAGGGCCGCAGGGACGAGGTGGCGGCTGAGCTGCACGTGCACGCGCAGACCGTGCGCTACCGGATGGGGCAGGTGCGAGAGCTGTTCGGCGACAGCCTGACCGACCCGACGGTCGTGCGCGAGCTCGTCGTCGCCCTGCCTGCGAGGGCTGGTCGCGCGGGCTCCACGCCGTGACCTGGGGGCGGCGATCGCGCACCCTTCGTCTCGCCCGCTCTGATCAGACGAACGCGCTCTCGCCCGTGATGGCCCGGCCCACGATGAGGGTGTTGATCTCGCGGGTGCCCTCGTACGAGTAGATGGCCTCCGCGTCGGCCACGAAGCGGCCCACGTGGTGCTCGAGGAGGATGCCGTTGCCGCCGAGCACCTCGCGGGCCCAGCCCACCGCCTCGCGCATGCGGACGGTCGCGTGCACCTTGCACAACGACGCGTGCTCGTCCCGGAGCAGGCCGGCGTCCTGCAGCTGTGAGGCCCGCACGTTCATGGCGGTCGACGCCGTGACGTTGGCCAGCATCTTGACCAGCAGGTCCTGGACCATCTGGAAGCCGGCGATGGGCCGCCCAAACTGGTCTCGGGCCTTGGTGTAGCGCAGAGCGTGCTCGTAGGCCCCGCGGGCGCAGCCGGCCGCCTGCCACGCAACGCCCATCCTCGTCACCCGCAGCACGTCAGCCGTCGACCTGAAGCTCGTGGCCCGCTGGAGGCGGTTGGCCTCGGGGACCCGGACGTCGTGGAGGTGGATCTCGGCGTTCTGCACGACGCGCAGGGCGATCTTGTCCTCCTGCTTGTCGAAGGTCATGCCGTCGGTTCCCTTCTCGACGACGAACCCCTTCACCTCCTGGTCCTCCTCGTCCCGGGCCCAGATGATGACGAGGTCAGCGAACGTGGCGTTGCCGATCCACTTCTTCTCTCCGTTGAGGACCCAGTCGTCGCCGTCGCGACGGGCGCTCGTCGCGAGGCCCTGGGAGATGGCCGAGCCGACGTCGGGCTCGGTGAGGCCGAACGCGCCGATGAGCTCCATCCGGGCCATGGGCGGCAGCCAGCGCTCGCGCTGCTCGTCGGAGCCACACAGCTCGATCGATCCCATGGCCAAGCCGCCGTGCACGCCCATGAAGGTGGCGATCGACGAGTCCACGCGGGCGAGCTCCATCGCGACCAGGCCGTCGACGAGGGCTCCGCGGCCCGGACAGCCCGGCCCGTCGAAGGCCAGTCCCGCGATGCCGAGCTCGGCCATGCCCGGGACGATCTCGTGCGGGAACGAGGCGCGCGTCCAGTGCTCGTTGATGATCGGCTCGACCTCGGTGGTCATGAACGCCCGCACCCGCTCGAGCAGCGCCCGGTCCTGCTCTCCGAGCAGCAGCTCGAAGCCAAGGAAGTCGGACAACGGGGTGTCCTCGAGTGCCGCGTCGACGAGATCAGCCTCCGCGTGGGCCGGTGCCTCGTTGCTGGTGTCGGTCACGGTCTGCCCCTGGTATCTGTCGTCCTGCAGGTCGTGACGGACCGTCGTCGATGCCGGTCGCCACACCCCCGTCACGTCGCAAGGGGTAACCCGCCTTCCATCATGGACGCGTCGAGCGCCAGAGCGGCCCCGGCCGCCACCTGCACCGGGCCGGTCGGTGGCGCCGAGTACGGTGAGCAGATGAACCCGGGTGAGCTTCCTTCGTGGACAAGCGTGCTCGTCGTCGTGGCCCACCCCGACGACGAGTCGTTCGGCCTCGGGGGGCTGCTGGGCGCCTTTGCCTCGGCCGGGGCGGTGATCGAGGTGCTCTGCCTCACCCAAGGTGAGGCCTCGACCCTCGGCGCGGACGGTGACGATCTGGTCGCCACCCGCCGGGAGGAGCTGGCCCTCGCCGCCCGGCGGCTCGGTGTCGCCACGACCACACTGCTCGACCTCCCCGACGGGGAGCTGCGCGAGCTGGCTGAGGACCGGCTGCGCCAGCCGGTGCGCGATGCCGTGGAGCGCGCCCACCCCGACGGCGTGCTCGTCTTCGACCCCGACGGCGGCGTCACCGGACACCCGGACCACGAGGCGGCCAGCCGCGCGGCCCTCGCGGTGGCCGACGCACACGGCATACCGGTGCTGGGGTGGGCGCTGCCGACCGCGGTGGCCCGGGCACTCAACGCCGACGACGGCGGATCGTTCGTCGGGCACGACGACCTCGACCTGACGGTGCTGGTGGACCGGGCCCGTCAGCGTCGGGCGATCGAGGCCCACGCGAGCCAGGCCGTCCCCGGCAGCGTCCTGTGGCGCCGGCTCGAGCTCCTCGGCCCGGTCGAGCACCTCCGATGGCTGGGTCGCACCGGCCGGTAGGGACTCCGGGATCGCTGTTCGACCACCTCGTGTAAGTTGATCGGTAAACCTCCGACCGGCACAGGAGGCTCTGTTAGCGTTTAAACTCTCAATCTTCGATGCGCCCGAGCCGGGAGGCCATGTCGTTTTGCGCACTCTCACTCGTGTCCTCTTTCCGATGGTTGCGGGCGCGCTCACCCTGGGCGCCGCTGCCTGCGACACCCCCGACGAGTCGGTGTCGGCAGCCGAATCCTCGAGGGGACCCGTGGGCACCGCGGCGCCGACGAGCACGGCGCCCCCGCCACTGCCCTTCGTCGTCATCGGCGACATCCCTTACGGCGAGGCCCAGATCGCGCTCCTCCCCTCGTGGGTCGACCGGATCAACTCCGAGCCGGACGTCGGGTTCGTCGTCCACGTCGGTGACATCAAGGACCGCACGGTGCCCTGCTCCGACACCTACAACCGCTCGATCAAGGCGCAGTTCAACCGCTTCCGGGCACCGTTGGTCTACACCCCCGGCGACAACGAGTGGTCGGACTGCCCGGACGGCGGCGACGCGGGCGGCCCCGCCGAGCGCCTCGATGCGGTCCGCTCGACCTTCTTCGCCACTCCGGGACGCACCCTCGGAAAGACCCCCATGAAGGTCACCTCCGATGCGAGCAACGGCTACCCGGAGAACGTGCTCTTCTGCCGGAACGGGGCGATGTTCCTGACCCTCAACGTCGTCGGCAGTGACAACGGCCTCAAGCCGCGCGGGGAGCGGACGACGCCGACGACCAAGCAGGTCGCCGAGGCGGCGGCCCGGACCGAGGCCGACGTCGCGCACCTGCGCACGGCGTTCGCGCGGGCCCGCAAGGAGTGCCCGGGGGCCGTGGTCGTCTTCCAACAGGCCGACATGTTCTCCCCCGGGCCCGACGGCGTGCGGGGGACCGGGCCCGCGCCTTTCGAGGACCTTGTCCGCGCCCTCGTCGCCGAGGCCAGGAGCTTCGACGGTCGGGTCTACCTCTTCAACGGCGACACCCACCTCTACCGGGTGGACCAGCCGCTCGCGACCGGCAGCGACTGGTTGGGCTTCTACGACGTGCTTCCCGTCGAGACCCTCACCCAGGTGACGGTCGACGGGGACACCGCGAGCAAGGACTACCTGAAGGTGACCCTGGACGAGACGTCCACGGGCAAGCAGCTGTGGTGGGAGCGCGTCCCCTACGACCCCGCCCGCAGCTGACGATCGGGTCTGGCTGATCTCACTCCTAGGCGTCAGTGAGGGCGTACCGTTCCCCGCATGGAACAGGCACTCCGGCGGCGACTCGTCGTCCTGTTGGCCGGAATCGGGCTGGCGGTCGGGGCCACGCCGGCGAACGCGCTCAGCCAGGACTTTCCGAGCCCCTGCACGCACGCGACGTTCACGGCGCCGGCTCGGGTGTCGGTCGTGAAGCAGTACACGTACTTCCAGAGCCGCTCGGCCCTGGACAGCGACTGCCTGAGCCCCTACCTGTCCGAACAGTTCTCGGCTCGGTGGCATGCGGTCGATGAGACCGGGTCCGTCGTGGACGACATCTGGTTCCACCCGCTGACGAACCCGAACGACTGGAACGCGGACCCCGACATGGACGTCGTCGACTCGGACCACCTGGGGCCTTGGCGCTGGCATCCCTCCGGCGGCTTCACCGACGTCGCCCTACCGGACCACGCAGAGACTCTGACCCTGCAGGAGATGAACAGCTCCACGAGCGACGTGCGGGTGGGGTCGGCCGGGACCGTGTCGGCGAAGCGAGTCGGGCCGCGGGTCACGGTGACCACGAGATCAACCCGGTACTGGACCTCGACACACACCTTCGGCCCCTGGGCCAAGGCGGTGGGGGTGATCCAGGTCCGCGTGCCGGGGACGACGGCGTGGAAGAACCTGAAGAACGTCGCCGCGGACGGATACGGCCGCTATGCCTACACCTACACGGTGAGCAGCCGCCGCGACTACCGGGTCATCACCTTCGACAAGGCGCCCTACATCTGGGGCAGCGTGGGCTCCAACGTCTCCACCGCGTAGCAGACCCTGCCGGCCCCGGCCGCGGGATCACACGTTGAAGCGGAACTCCACGACGTCGCCGTCCTGCATGACGTACTCCTTGCCCTCGATGCGCACCTTGCCCGCGGACTTGGCGGCGTTCATCGAACCGGCAGCGACGAGGTCGTCGAAGCCGACGATCTCGGCCTTGATGAAGCCGCGCTGGAAGTCGGTGTGGATGACGCCGGCGGCCATCGGGGCGGTCCAGCCCTTGCCGATCGTCCAGGCGCGCGACTCCTTGGGGCCCGCGGTGAGGTAGGTCTGCAGCCCGAGCGTGTGGAAGCCGGTGCGGGCGAGCTGGTCGAGGCCCGACTCCGCCGCGCCGAAGCTCTCGAGCAGCTCGAAGGCCTCCGCGGGCTCCATGTCCATCAGGTCCATCTCGAGCTTGGCGTTGAGGAAGACCGCGTCGGCCGGCGCCGCGAGCTCACGCAGCGAGGCGTGCAGGTCGGCGTCGGAGAGCTGGTCCTCGTCGAGGTTGAAGACGTAGATGAAGGGCTTGGTCGTGAGCAGACCCAGGCTCTTGGCCTCGTCGAGGTCGACCCCGGCGGCCGGCCCGGCGGCATACAACGTGTGGCCCTCCTCGAGGACCTTCTGCGCGGCGACCGCGTTGTCGAGCGCGGCCTTCTTGTCCTTCTGGATCCGCACCTCCTTCTCGAGGCGAGGCACGGCCTTCTCGAGGGTCTGGAGGTCGGCGAGGATCAGCTCGGTGTGGATCGTCTCGATGTCGGAGGCAGGGCTCACCTTGCCGTCGACGTGCACGACGTCGCCGTCCTCGAAGGCGCGCACGACCTGGCAGATCGCGTCGGCCTCGCGGATGTTGGCGAGGAACTTGTTGCCCAGCCCCTCCCCGACGCTCGCGCCGCGGACGATGCCGGCGATGTCGACGAAGCTGACCGTCGCGGGCAGGATCTTCTGAGAGCCGAAGATCTCGGCCAGCTGACCGAGCCGCGGGTCGGGCAGCGGGACGACCCCGACGTTCGGCTCGATCGTCGCGAACGGGTAGTTCGCGGCGAGCACGTTGTTCTTGGTCAGCGCGTTGAACATGGTCGACTTGCCGACGTTGGGGAGACCGACGATTCCGATGGTGAGTGCCACGGTTGCAAGAGTCTAGTTGCCGCGTGGCCGCCCGCCGACCACCAGCAGGTATGCCGCCAGCTGCGGGGGCGCTGACGCCCCTCAGTCGCTGCGTGCGGGCGGGTGGCGGACGCCGCAGAGCTGGCGGGACTGGGCGACGAGGTGACCGGCCGAGTCCCAGACCATCGCGTCCTCCTCCATCATCCCGCCGCCGACGTTCTGGCTCGTGAGAGCGACCTGGAGCCAGCCCGGCTCGGGCCGGCGCCGGACGTGACCGGTGAACTCGAGCGTCGGCGTCCAGCCGAGGATGCCGAGGTCGAAGGCGACCGGTGGCAGCGCGTCGAGCGCCATCATCAGCAGCGTCGTGTCGGGCTCGCGATGGTCGGCCATCCGCAGCCAGCCGCGGATCTCGCCCTTGAGAGAGGGCCGTCCCATCGCCCAACCCGCGCTGGAGGGATCGAGGCGCAGGTCGAGCCGGTCGAGGAAGCGCATGTTGGCGAGGCACTCCGGCGGCGCCTGCCGTGAGGAGACACACTGCCCCGGCGGGGGCATGTCGGGCGGGCTCGCCTGCGTGAGCGTCTCGACGTCGGCGAGGTCGCCGAACGAGCCGAGCGCCCGCATCCGCTCGACGGGCACGCCATCCGGACCGACCTGGCTGATGCTGATCTGGCCCGTCGAGAGCGCGCGTCCGCAGCGCATCGCCTCGGTCGTGACGGTGAACGGCCCGGGCGTCGACGCGGTCATGAAGTACGCGCTGAGCACGACGGGGTCGGCGTGCGGCGTCCGCTCGCCCGGGTCGGCGCTCAGGTGGCGGCCCAGCGCCCCGAGCCCAGCGGCCATGACGAGGCCACCGTTGACGGCATTCCCGATCATCCACTCCTCGTGGAAGGTTCCGTGGTGGACACCGGGACCGTCGCCGGCCTCGAGCCGGGTCTCGTCGTCATACTCGCTCACGGCACAGGTCTAGCAGACCCCCCGTTCCGTCGCCCGGGCTACCAAAACTGCGGCCTGGCCCGAGCCGGACGCCGTTTTCGTCGCCCGGGCTACGAAACGTGCGGCCTGACGCGAGCCGGGCGCCGTTTTCGTCGCCCCGGCTACCAAACGTGCGGGCGTATGCCGCTCAGCCGCCGTTTTCGTCGCCCCGGCTACCAAAGATGCGGGCGTATGC
>JBDSSS010000135.1:0-12870 GCA_039928615.1 Terracoccus sp.
CCGGCACGGACCTAGTGCTGCCTCACTCCTGCGGATGGCCCGGGCGACTCGAGGGATCCTGCGTCCCCATCTGTTGCGGCGACTCTCAGAACATCACGTGGGTCGCGGTCCGCCCGTAGGAGTGGACCCGGGCGTTCGCGAGCATCTCGGCGGAGCTAGCCTCCCACGTGTGGTGGGTTCCGCCGTAGCGCATCTGCACGAAGTTGAAGCGGTCGCTCGAGTAGATCGAGAGCCCGTCGGAGGCGACGCGTCGCAGGAAGTCGGTGTCCTCTCCCCTGCCGAGGTCGGCGAAGGGGTGGGCTCGGGCCACCTCGCGGCGCGTCACGATCGTCGGGCCCATGACGAAGTCGGTGAACCGGTGCTCCCGCTCGGGGAAGCGGACGATCGTCAGGTCCTGGGCCTCGAGGTACATGTGGTGCGCCTGCTTGCCGACGACGTCGGCGCCGGAGTAGTTGAGGGCGTGGAGCTGGTCGGAGAGGTAGTGCGGCCCATAGAGGTCGTCGTCGTCCATCTTGGCCACCACCTCGCCAGAGGCGGCGTCGACGAGCCGGTTGAGGCACGAGCCGAGGCTCTCCTTGGCCGGCGCGTGCAGCACTCGGACGTTGCCGAGGCCGAGGTCACGGGCCCGCTCGATCACGGCGGGATCGACCTCGAATCCGTGTCCGAGCAGGAGCAGCTCCACATCGACTCCTCGCTGGGCAGCGACGGTCTCGACGACGTGGTCGAGCTGGCCGGGCCGGTTGGAGGACACCAGGGCACTGACCGTGGGCCGGGTGGCGCGCCGCTCCCCCAGCCCGACCGCGGCGAGCACGTCGTCGACCCGGTGCCCGTAGGTGTGCTCGGCCCAGATGCGCCGCTGCGCGACGTGGACGACGTGGTCGCGCAGCTCCGGGCTGTTGACGAGCGCCCGCAGCGTCCACTCCGCGTCGGTGTCGCTGTTCACCTGGAGCACCTCGTCCTCGGCGAAGAAGTGCTCGATGGCGGCGCTCGGGGTGGAGACCACCGGGGTCCCGCAGGCCGTGATCTCGAAGATCCGACGCGCGCACATGCTCGGGCTCTCGACGATGGAGTTGACGTTGAGGAAGACCTTGTAGAGCCGGTATGCCGTGAGCATCTGGTCGTAGGAGAGCGACCCGATCACGCGCGAGCCCATCGGCTCGGGGAACTGGTAGCGCTCGTCCCCACCGAGGTAGCGCGAGAAGATCTCCAGGCCCAGCGGCATACGTGGGCTCACGCGTGCGGCGGCGCCGAGCAGGAGGTCCATCTGGGCGCGCCGCTCGGGATACTTGTGCGCGAAGTACATCCCCGCGAAGGCGATGTCGCGCGAATGGTGCCCGGTCCGAGGTCGCACCGGGTTGTGGATCGCCGGCTGCGCCGCGAAGGGCATCACCCCGACCCGGTCGTGGCCCAGGTCGCGCCGGTAGTCCTCCACCCGCTCCGAGTCGGTCGTGCGCACGTGGTCGAAGAGGCGGGCCGCGTCGAGGAACTCCGCGTAGTGGACCGGGTCCTCCTTGTTCCAGAAGACCGTCGGTATGCCGTGCTCGCGGCACCACGTCACCAGCTCGACGAGCGCGGGGCGGGGGGCGGACGGGCCGGTCAGGGCGTACTGCCACGCGTCGCCGTTGCCGTGCCAGGCCGACTCGACGAAGAGCAGGTCCACGGGGGTCTCGACGAGCTGCTCGCGCCAACGGTCCGGGACGAGGGCGACCTGCTCCCACTCGTAGGCGAGCGACATCCGGCTGAAGTCGTCGAGGATGACACCGACCCGCAGTCCGGGGCGGCGCGGCGGACGCTCCGGCAGCGGCCACGGGGCCACCTCGAGCGAGCCGTCCGGAGCGAGCTCCTGCGCCACCGCGACCCCGGGCACCCGCCCCGAGATGGCCCGACGACGACGCCACGTGCCCAGCTGCCGAAGGCCCCCTGCCCGCAGGTGCCACAGCGCCGTGCGGACGTCGTGCATCCGGGGTCGTCCAGCGGGCATGCACACCTCGTCGCTCGGTCGGAGCGCGACAGGTGGGCCCTGCCGGCTGCGACCAACGTAGCCGACCCCGACCGCTGGCCACCGCGCCCCGCCGGGCACCCACCCACGGCCTGCGGCACAATGCGTCAATGCGGAGAAGTCGCGCTCGAGACCTCTCACTAGGAGTGGCGGCCGTCGTGGCGAACGTCCTGCTCGTGGTGGGCGTCATCGCGCTCGCCACCGGACGGCCCGGCGCCTCCACGGCCACGCCGTCGACGCCCGTCGCCTCCACCCCGGCCTCGACCACGCGCCCCTCGGCCCCAGCCACACCGGCTCCGACGACACCCCTCACACCGACCTCGACAACCCTGACGAGCCCTGCGACCCGCCCGGTCTCCGACCTGCTCACCACGAGCAAGGACGTCACCATCGCCGTGCTCGGCGACGGCACCGGTGACGAGACCGGCGAGTGGGTCAGCTCCTTCGCACAGCAGCTGGGCGCCACCCACCGGGTGTCGTTGCGTGGCCTCGACCCCAACGACCCGACGCGCTACGTCGTGACGAAGCAGTTCGGCGCCGCGGGGCCGCAGGTCACGGTGTGGAACGGGTCCCGCCGCAACGCCCCGGCCTCCTACCCGGCCGAGCGCCTGCCCTTCCTCACCCCCGAGAAGCCGGACGTCGTGCTCCTCAGCTTCGGGCGGGACAACACGGTCTCCGACATCACACCCCAGCTCGAGACGACCTACCGGGCGGTGGGGTCGCGGTGGCCGGACGTCCCCGTCGCCGTCGTCCTTCAGGCCCAGGAGCGGGACGACAGCAGCGGCCCGGTCCGCGCGCTGGTCGAGAACTGGGCCGCGACCCACGCGCTGCCGACGATCGACGTCGCGGCCGCCTTCAGCAAGGCAGGTGACCCCAACGGCTTCGTGTCGACGGTCGACCCCCCGAGCGTCAACGCCAGGGGCGGGACCCTCTGGGCGCGCACCGTGCTCACCGCGCTTGGCGGGTCAGCTCCCTGAGGTCAGGTCGCCCAGGTCGACGTCCGAGTCCGCCAGCCTGGCGCGGTCGACCACCGTCCGGTCTCGCACCAGGGCCTGGACCGCGTCGATCGTGTCCCAGACGTTGACGTGCATGCCGGCGAGCACCCGCACCCCCTCCCCCTCCGGGACGACCCAGAACGCCATGAACTCGTTCGCCGACCGGTCACCGCGGACGACGACCTCGGCACCGGACCCGCGCGGGACGTAGCCGGCATACTCCAACCCGATGTCGAACTGGTCGGAGTAGAAGAACGGGATCGGGTCGTAGGTGACGTCTTGACCCGCCATCGAGCGCCCAACGGCGAGTCCCCCGTCGTGCGCGTTGGCCCAGTGCTCCACGCGGACCTGGGTCCCCAAGGTGGTGCTGTGCCAGCTCGCGACGTCGCCGGCAGCCCACACGTGCTCGTCCGACGTGCGCAGCGCGGCGTCGGTGACGATCCCGTTGTCGACCTCGAGCCCCGCCGCCTCGGCGAGGCTCGTGCTCGGGGTGATCCCGACGCCCACGACCACCGTGTCGGCAAGGATCGTCTCCCCCGCATCGGTGACGACCCCACTCACGACGCCCTCGCCCACCAGTCGCTCGACGCCGACTCCAAGGCGAAGGTCGACCCCGTGCGCTCGGTGCAGCTCGGCGAACCAGCCCCCGATCTCGGGGCCGACGACCCCGACGAGCGGAGCCGCCTGCGGCTCCACGACGGTCACCTCGCAGCCGCGCCCGACGGCTGCGGCCGCGACCTCCAGACCGATCCAGCCGGCCCCGACCACGACGACCTGCGACCCCGCGACGAGTCGGGCACCCAGCGCGGCCGCGTCGGTCATCGAGCGCAGGTAGAGCACGTTGCCGAGATCCGCGCCCGGGACGTCGAGGTGGCGCACGTCCGACCCGGTGGCGATGAGGAGCTTCTCGTAACCCAGGCTCGAGCCGTCGGCGAGGCTGACGGTGCGAGCGGAGCGGTCGATCGACGCCGCGCCCGACCCCAGACGCAGGGTGACGGCATGCTCGTCGTACCAGTCCTGCGGATGGGTGAAGGCGGTCTCCGGGGCGTCCTGCCCGGCGAGGACCCCCTTGGACAGCGGCGGGCGCTCGTAGGGCAACCGTTCCTCGTCACTGACGAGGACGATCGACCCCGTCGAGTCGCTCTCGCGGATCCCCTCGACGGCCTTGGCGGCGGCGAGCCCGCCCCCGACGATGACGTACTCGGCACTCGTGTCGCGGCTCATCCACCCACTCTCACACGGCTGCGCGCACCCGTCGAGAGGCGTCACGGGCCGACCGGTCCCCACCGGAGGTCACCACCGGACATCCCGGCTCAGCTCCCGCATCGTCGCGACCATGCTGTCGTACCGCTCCTCCCCCACCTCGCGACGGAGCCGGTCCTCGGCTGAGGCGATCATCGTCATGGTCTCTGCAACCGTGCGTTCGCCGGCCTCCGTGCGACGGACCCAGCGCACCCGTCGATCACTCGTCGACGGGGCGCTCTCGACGAGACCGATCTCCTCCAGCGTGTCGACGAGCTGGCCGATGGCCTGTTTGGACACCCCTGCGCGGTGGGCCAGGCCGGTCACGCTCATGCCCGAGGGCGAGATCATCTGGAGCAGACGCGACCGGCGCCCCCCGAGGGACTGGAGCCGGGCGGGCGCGTCCGCCCGGATCTCGTGGCTCAGCCGGCGAGACACGGCGTCGGCCCACCGGAAGAGGTGGTCGGGGAACTCGTCGTCGACCGGTTCGCCCGCCCCGTCTCCCCGCTCCTTGCGCTGCTCCATCCGCAAACCCTATCCTGATTGGACAAGTCCCTTTACCAATAGGAGCCGAGATGCCGGTCGACGAGGGTCTCATCGTTGCGGTGACCGCGCGCCTCGCGGCATGCGCGCCGTCGGACGTTCGGCTCGACGCCGTCTCCTACGACTGGGGCTCGCCCGCGACCGCCGGGTTGTGGCACGCCACCGCGGGCGCGCCCGGTCGGGCGGCGTCGCGCGCCTTCGTCAAGCTGCTCCGTCATCCCCGGTTGTGGCCAGGGCTGCAGTCCGTCCCTCCCGGTCCGACCCGTGACTTCTTCCTCGACACCTTCCCATGGCGCTTCGAGCTCGACATCGTCCTGTCGGGTATCGCCGAGGTCCTTCCCCCGGGGATGCGCATCCCCCGGCTGCTGCACCACGAGGCTCTTGACGAGGACCACGTCGCCGTCTGGTCCGAGCTCGTCAGCGAGCGACGTGGGCCGTGGTCACTCGCCGAGCTGGGGCGCGCGGCCCAGCTGCTCGGAATGCTCGCCGCACGCCGCCGCGACGGGGCCGGGGTGAACGCGTCCCTCCCTAAGGTGTGCCACAGCCTGCCTGCCTGCGCGGCGCTGCGCTACCTCGTCGAGGGTCGTGTGCTGATGGGCGCCGGTGCGGACATCGCCGATGACGAGCTCTGGCGACACCCAGCCATGGCGGCCGCCCTGGAGGCGACGAACGACTTCGCGCTGCGAGAAGACCTCCGACATGCCCTCGCGCTCGTCGGTCCGACGCTCGACCGTCTCGAGGCCCTGCCGCAGACCTTCGCGCACGGCGACGCGAGCATCCAGAACATCCTGGTCTGTCATGGGGAGGACGACTTCGTCGTCATCGACTGGGGTTTCGGGTCGCTGCTCGCCGTCGGATTCGACATCGGACAGCTGCTCGTCGGTCCGATGCACGCAGGGCTCGTGGACGCATCGCAGATCCATGCCATCGATGAGGTCATTTTCCCCGCCTACCTTTCGGGTCTCGCGGACGAGGGCTGGGCCGTCGACCCCGAGCAGGTCCGCTTCGGCTACCTCGGCTCGCTGTTCTGCCGCTCGGCGTTCACCGCCCTCCCGACCGCTGAGCTACGCTCCCGGGCCGCCGAGGACCCGGGACTCGAGCACCTGGCCCGCCAGCGACTCTCCCTGACCCGAGCCATGCTCGACCTGACCCTGCCGGCCGTCCGGACCGAGCTGGAGGCCAGCGGAGTCGTCTGACCCAGCGCACCAGGTGGGGTCAGGTCGTCCAGGCGCGCCAGAGCGCGGCATACTCCCCGTCGAGCTCGACCAGCTCGTCGTGGCTGCCGAGCTCGGCGACCCGGCCGTCGATGACGACCGCGATCCGGTCGGCGTCGTGGGCGGTGTGCAGCCGGTGCGCGATCGCGACGACGGTGCGGCCGGCGAGCAACGCGTTCATCGACCCCTCGAGGTGGCGGGCCGTGCGCGGGTCGATGAGCGAGGTCGCCTCGTCGAGGACGATCGTGTGCGGGTCGGCGAGGATGAGCCGGGCCAGCGCGACCTGCTGGGCGCGGCCGGGCGTGAGCACCTGCTGGCCGGAGCCGATCCGGGTGTCGAGGCCTTCGGGCAGCAGCGAGACCCACTGCCAGGCGTCGACCGCCTCGAGCGCAGAGATCACCTCGCCGTCGCTCGCACCCTCCCGGGCGAGCACGACGTTGTCACGCACGCTGCCGATGAACACGTGGTGCTCCTGCGTCACGAGGGCGACCTCGGTGCGGAGCAGGTCGAGCGGCAGGGCGGTGAGCTCGACCCCGCCCACCGCCACCGAGCCGGTGCGCGGCCCGTGGATGCCCGACAGGAGGCGGCCGAGCGTCGACTTGCCGGAGCCACTCGGACCGACGACGGCGAGCCGCTCCCCCGTGCGCAGCGTGAGGTCGACGCCGTGGAGCACGTCGTGGCCCTCCCGGTAGGCGTAGCGCAGGTCGGTGCCGACGAGGTCCGGACCGGCTGGTCGGTCGGGGCCTGCCTCGCGGTCGGGTGGCACGGTCGCGATGCCGAGCAGGCGGGTCGTCGAGGCGACCCCGACCTGCACCCGGTCGACGGTGTGGATGAGCATGTCGAAGGGACCCCAGAGCGCCTCGGTGTAGAGGATCGCCGTCGTGATCTGGCCGAGGGAAGCCCAGCCCTGCGCGTAGCCGACCGCCCCGAGCAGGAGCACGAGCACCCGCGGCAGGCTGAAGGCGATATCCATGACGACGAAGAGCAGGTTGCGCAGCGTCATCGTGTAGCGCTCGGCCTGGCCCGACACCTCGATGTCGCCGTCGCCCCGGGTCAGCCGGTGCCGGGAGAGGCGCAGCGCCTCGACGGTGCGCGCGCCCTCGACGGTCTCGGTGAGGGTCGTGTTGATCCGGGAGTAGGTGCCGCCCTCGGTGAGGTAGCCCTTCGGCGCCCGGAGCAGGTAGCGCCGCACCTGGATCATCGCGAGCGCCATCAGCACCACCGACGGGACCGAGAGCACCCACGAGTTGCTCACCATCGCCACGAGCGTGAGCACGACGGTGATGCCGGCGACGATCGACTCGGGCAGCGCCCAGCGCACGCTCTCGCTCATCGTCCCGACGTCGCGGGTCACCCTCGTCACGAGGTCGCCGGAGCTCGCGCTCTCGACGCGGGAGAGCGGCAGCCGCAGGATCGCGCGGACGACATACTCGCGGGCGGCAGCGAGGACGTCCTGCCCGAGCACCGTCGAGGTGAGCTTTGCCGCGAAGGCGAACAGGCCCTGGAGGACGACGAGGCCGGCGACGACGACCGCCGCCGAGTTGGCCCCGGCGAGCGCGGCGTCGACCCGCCCCGCCTGCACGTCGGCCACGGTCGAGTCGACGAGGTTGCCGAGCAGGCGCGGCACGAGCAGACCGGCGACGGCTGCGAGCGCGTTGGCGACGACGACGGCGATGACGAGCAGGCGCCTCTCACCGAGCAGCCCCCCGACGAAGCGGATGACCTGCCGGTTGTCGGCGATCGGCAGCCCCTTGGTGGAGCTCATCGAGTCGGCGACGAACTCCTGGGCCCGGCGCTCGCGCAGCAGGTGACGTCGGCGCAGGGCTCGGACGCGCTGCCCGGGCGCCAGGTCTGGCTCGGGCCGCAGGGCGGGCGGCACGGGCGGGGGCGTGGCGACCGCGTCCCACGTCTCGCGGGAGGCGGCCGCGAGCTGCGGCGGGAGCGGGGACAGCGACGGGTCGGTGCGGGTCATCGGTCCTCCTCCGGGTCGCGGCGCGACGTCGACGAGATGGTCGCCGCGCTGCCGGGGGCTCCGGGGCTCGACGCAGTGTCGGACGAGTGGTGGGAGGCCACGACGGAGACGGGCTCGCGGTCGGGGTCGCTGCTCTCGGCGCGTTCACCCCGGATCACGACGTCGCGGTATGCCGCGGAGCCCGTTGCGAGGTCGGCGTGCGTCCCGCGCGCCACGACGTTGCCGTCGACGAGCAGGACGACCACGTCGGCGTGGTGCAGCATGAGCGGCGAGGCCGTCATCACGACGGTCGTGCGCCCGGCCCGGTGGGCGGCGAGCCGCTCGGCGATCCGTGCCTCGGTGTGGGCGTCGACGGCCGAGGTGGGCTCGACGAGGACGAGGACGTCGGGGTCGGCCGCGAGGGCGCGCATCAGCACGAGGCGCTGGCGCTGACCGCCGGAGAGCCCGCGACCGCGCTCGTCGAGCTCGCCCTGCCACCCGCCGGGGAGCGCGTCGAAGACGTCGTCGGCCGAGGCGGTGTGCAGGGCGCGCTCCGCGTCGGCACGGCTGAGGTCGCCCCACGGGTCGATCGCCTCGCGGAGGGTGCCGGCGAAGACCTGCGGGGTCGCGTCGCTGACGAGCACGTGGTCGCGCACCGTGGCGAGCGGCATACGCGACAGGTCGATGCCGCCGGCCGTGACGCCCCAGTCGAGCCCGGCCCGCTCCTCGTCGCGGCGCACCTGGGCCGCGCGGGCGGCAGCGCGGGCGGAGCGCTCGCGCCGGGCGGCCCGGCCCTTGAGGTCCTCGGGGATCTCGTCGCTGACGAGGGCCTCCTCGTCGCCGGGGAGGTAGCGGCCGAGCCGGTCGGCGAGCGCGGCGCAGTCGTCGGGCACCGACGAGACGACCATCGTCAGCCGGCCGGGCTCGACGAGGACCCCGGACACGGTGTCGAGCAGGGGCGCGTCGGCGGGCCAGTCGGCGGGGTCGGCCGGGTCGTGCCACGGCGACCGCTGGGACAGCACGGCCATCGCCTTGCGCGCCGAGACGACCGAGCGGGTCCACTTCTGGGCGAACTCGACGAAGGTGCGCATCGGCTGGACGAGGAAGAGTCCGTAGCCGAGGAAGCTGACGAGCTGCCCGACGCTGAGCCGGCCCAGGGCGACCTCGCGGGTACCGAGCCACATGAGGGCGACGACGAAGCCGCCGGACAGCAGCACCCCGACCGACTCGACGGCGGCGAGCCAGCGGCCGCCCGCCACGCCGGACTGGCGGACCCGCTGCGACTGCGCCGCGTAGTTGCCACCGAAGGTGTCCTCGCCGCCGATCCCGCGCAGGATGCGCAGCCCCGCGACGATGTCGGTGGACATCGAGGTCAGCTCCGAGTTGCGCGAGCGCTCGACCCCCTGCCACCGCTGCATCGGACGGAGCAGCGGTGCGCCGAGCAGGACGAGCAGCGGCGCGGAGACGAGCACGAGCAGGCCCATCCGCACCGACGTGCTCAGCACGATGCCGGCGACGACGAGGTAGGCGAGCAGCTGGGAGATGGCGCGGGTCGTGATCTCCATGAGCGCGCCGAACTGGTCACCGTCACTGCCCGAGACCGACAGCACCTCGCCGGTCGGGGTGCGCCGCGTGAGCACGTGACCGAGCTGGAGCGCCTTGCGGGCGACGAGCTTGGTCGTGCCGTAGAGCGCGATCAGCCACTCCCGGACGATGACCGTGTGGAAGAGGATGCCGCTCAGCGCGCCGACGACGGTCACCACCGCGAGCGCGACGAGCCACTGGGTCGTGGCGGCCCGGTCGCCGACGACGATGCCGGTGTCGATCGCGCGGCCGACCATCCACGGGCCGAGCGTCTGCGGCACCATCCAGACGAGCGCCACCGCCAGACCGGCCCAGAAGAGGCCGCCCTGCTGGCGGACCATCCACCAGAGGAAGGCCCGGGGGGAGCGGGTGTCGGGTTCGTCAGCGCCCGGCTCGGTGAAGGCCCTCACGTCGGGCGGGAAGTCGCGCATGTCGGTTGAACCCTAAGCGGCAGGGGCGACAGCGGCCCAATCCTTTTCCCCGTCGAGTGCCCACCTCCCGACACACCGTCCCCGTCGAGTGCCCACCTCCCGACGAGCTCGTCCCCACCTCCCCCAGCTGGACGAGGTTGTCCACAGTAAGAACTCTCAACCCAGCCGCCTCGGCGGAGCCTGAGCCACCGTCAGGGCATGACCTCGGCGCTCCCGACCACCCCGTTCACCGTTGCCCACGGCCGCGCCCTCGGCTACACGGAGCGCCAGCTCGCGGTCGCCGCCCTGTCCCGACCCTTCCGTGGGGTTCGCAGCATCACACCCCCGGCTTGCCTTCTCGACAGAGCCGTAGCCCTGACCTGCGTTCTACCGGAGGGCGCGGCCTTCTCGCACCTGACGGCGGCGCAGCTTCATGGGTTGCCCCTGTCGTATGCGTTGGAGGCCGACGAGCGTCTGCACGTCATCCGCCGCATCGACGCCCCCCACCTGCGCAGAGCCGACGTCGTCGGTCATCGCGCCCTGCACCCCCGGGCGGTGGTCCGCAGAAACGGGCTGCCCGTCGTCGACCTCGCAGACACATGGGTTGACCTGGGGGAGCTCGTCGGCCGCGGCAAGCCGATGGGTCTCGACGACGCCATCGTTGTCGGCGACGCCTGCGCCACCGGCCTGCGGAGCATCGAACCACTGCGTCGAGCCCTCGACCGACGGATCCGTCCTCGCGGCAAGGTGTTGTTGACAGAGGCGCTCGACCTCATCCGTGTCGGGTCGTGGTCCCCGCGCGAGACCCAGGCCCGCATCATGTTCGTGCGAGCAGGCCTGCCTGAGCCCGTGCCCAACCAGCCGGTCTTCGCCTCGTGGGATCCCCGGCGCCTCCTCGGATACGGCGACCTCGTCTGGAGAATGACGGACACCAACGGCCGGACGGTCCGCGTCATCGGGGAGTACCAGGGCGCCGAGTTCCACTCCGGAGACGAGAACGAGCATCGCGACCACGTTCGACGGTCCGGGATGGAGCGCGACGGCTGGACCGTCCTCGAGATCTGGGCCGCCGACATGTCGACGCGTGACGCGCGTTGGGCCACCGCCCGTCGGTTCGCGGACGAGCTCGGGGTGCCACAGTCATCCCTCACTCTGCACGAGACCGATCCGCACTTCTTCTCGCGCCACGCGATCGACGCCGCCATCGTTCGTGATGATCGACGGCGTGCTCGCTTCGCGTGACGGCCTGCAGACCCTGCGACACAGCCGTTGGAAACTGGGCACTCGATGGTCTCTCGAGTCGAGTGCCCAGAACCCGACGGCTCAACCACGTCGAGTGCACAGAACCCGACGGGGGGAACTGTGCACTCGACGTGAGCGAGTGTGGGGAACTGGGCACTCGACGGGGAGGGGCGGGGTCGGGGGGGGCGGTCCTCAGCCGGCGGCGCGGGCCAGCGCGGCCAGGGCGGCCGTGAAGCACGCCGCCGGAGGGGTGACGAGCCCGGCCCCGACCTGGCCGGTGCCGGCGACCCGGCCGGCCATGCCGGTGTTGATCTGGGGCAGGATGCCGGTCCGCGCGACCGCTGCGACGTCGATCCCGGTGGGCGTCCCGCGGAACTCGAGGATCGGCACCTGGTAGGCCGTGTGCTCCCCCACGGTGATCTCGTACATCGTCTGGGTCGTGCGCAGCGCGAAGGGCACGTCGCCCCCGACGAAGCGGACGATCGCCGGGGCGGCCGCCATCGCGAAGCCACCGATGCCGGCGGTCTCGGTGATCGCGGAGTCGCCGATGTCGGGGTTCGCGTCGTCGGGGCCGTAGGACCCGAGGAAGAGCCCCTCGGGGGTGTTGGCCGGCCCGGTGAACCACGCGTCGCCGGTGCCCGACACCCGGATCCCGAAGTCGGTCCCGTTGCGTGCCATCGTCGTGACGACGCTCGAGCCCGGTATGCCGTGCGCCGCGAGCGTCGCGAGCTTGCACGCCGGCATCCCGAGGTTGAGGAAGAAGTGCTCGTTGGCGCCGGAGAAGCGCACCGCCTCGGCGATGTCGGTGCTCGAGGCGTCGGCGGTGATCATCGTCGGCAGCAGCTCGCGCAGCAGCATCAGCGACCCGGCCCGGTTGCGGTTGTGTCCCTCGTCGCCCATCTGGAGCATCGCGGCGATGATCGCCTTGACGTCGATCGGGCCCTGGTCGGCCACGCGGGCACGCACCGCCTGCTGGAGGATCGGCCCGAGCACGCCGTTCATCCAGCGGAGCCGCTCGATCACCTCGGGGCCGTAGGCGCCGTAGCGCAGCACCTTGCCGAGCCCCTCGTTGAGCGAGCACCACGACGTCGCGCCGTGGACCTCGTCGCGCAGCTCGTAGACCCACATCGACGGGCTGATCACCCCGGCCATCGGACCGACGGCGTCGCGGTGGTGGCACGGCTCGAGCGTGATGCCGTCGCCGCGCTCGAGCTTGGCCTCCGCGTCCTCCGCGGAGTCGGCCAGTCCCTCGAGGAGCATCGCGCCGATGAGCGCCCCGCGCAGCGGGCCCGAGGCCCGGTCGAAGGTGATCGGCGGACCGGCGTGCAGGAAGGTCCCCCGCTCGAGGCCGAGCGCCTCACGGGCCGGGCGGACGTCGACGAGGTCGGCGCCAGCGGCGGTCATCCGGGCCAGGGCCTCGGCGTTGGCGGCGTCGCGGCGGACATCGGCCAGGACGCGGCCGAGGTCGCCGGCCGTCCCCGCCATCGGCGGCTGCCAGGCCGCCTCGGTCACCGTGATCGCCTGGCCGCGAAGGGCGTCCGAGAAGAGTGACACGCCAGCTGTGGCAACGCTGAGGTCTGCGGAGAGCAGTCCCTGCAGGGGCTGGCCACCGTTGGCCATGGTCGTGGACGACGTGCTTGCGTATGCCGTGTCGCCCGTCGTCGTCGGAAAGTGGGCACTCGACCGGGGG
>JBDSSS010000136.1:0-21278 GCA_039928615.1 Terracoccus sp.
CAGGACGCCCCCGTCGCCTCCGCCTCCATCGGCCAGGTGCACCGCGGCGTCTGGGCCGACGGTCGCGACGTCGCGGTCAAGATCCAGTACCCCGGCGCCGGTGCCGCCCTGATGGGCGACCTCAAGCAGATCTCGCGGGTGGCCAAGCTGACGGCAGGCTGGATCCCCGGCATCGAGATCGGGCCCATCCTCGACGAGCTGCGCGACCGGATGGCCGAGGAGCTCGACTACCGCCTCGAGGCGAAGTCGCAGGCCGGCTTCGCGGAGGCCTTCCGCGACGACGAGTGGTTCCGCATCCCCGAGGTTCTCGAGTCGACCGAGCACGTCATCGTCTCGGAGTGGCTCGACGGGGTCCCGCTCTCGCGGATCATCGCCGACGGCAGCCCGGCCCAGCGCGACGCGGCCTCCCAGCTCTACCTGGAGTTCCTCATGGCCGGCCCGGCGCGCTCGGGCATGCTGCACGCCGACCCCCACCCGGGCAACTTCCGGATCACCCCCGAGGGACGCCTCGGGGTCATCGACTTCGGCGCGGTCAACCACCTCCCCGGCGGGATGCCACCCGAGATCGGGCACCTGCTGACGAGCGGTCTCGAGGGCGGCGCGGAGGCGGTGCTCGACGGGCTGCGCGAGATCGGCTTCGTCAAGTCCTCGATCGACCTCGAGCCCGCCCGCCTGCTCGACTACCTCGAGCCCTTCCTCGCGCCCTTCCGCACCGACGAGTTCACCTTCAGTCGTGACTGGCTCCGCGGGGTCTTCGCCCACATCAACGACCCCCGGCAGCCGAACTACGCCGTGGCCTACAAGCTCAACCTGCCCCCCGACTACCTGCTCATCCACCGCGTCTGGGGTGGGGGGATCGGGGTGCTCAGCCAGCTCGGCGGCACCGTGCAGGGGCGGGCCGCGGTGGACGCGCTCCTCCCGGGCGCCGACCTGCCCCCCGTCGACGACGAGCTAGAGGACGTCGAGGACGCACCGAACCGCGGGTGACATCGGGGTCACCCGCGGTTCGGGTCCTGCTCCTGGTCGCTCCTCGTGGCCGGGTCGGCTCACGCGGCGTGATGGCGTCGCTGTGACCGGATCTCCTGCGCGATGAGCCGGGCGCTGCGGCGGAAGCCGCTGCGGTCTGCTCGGTGGCTGCGCTGGTGGATCCGTTCGCGCGCCAGCTGCTCCAGCTGGTTCATGACGGTCTCCTCGTCTGTGTTCGGGATGGTCGAAGTGGTCTCGTCGCTCCGATCGCTCGGTCACGCGGCGACCGGGTGCTTGCGGGGGCGTCCGCGGGGCCGCTTGCGGGCGACGACTGCGCCCTGGACGAGCAGCTGCCCGCCCCACACCCCCCACGGCTCCTGCCGCTCGAGGGCGCCGGCGAGGCACTGGACCCGTGCCGGGCACATCCCGCAGAGCGTCTTGGCGAACTCGACGTCCTCCGGGCGCTCGGCGAACCAGAGCTCCGCGTCGTAGTCGCGGCAGGGGATGGTCTCCCCCACCTGTTCGGCGTTGCCGGTGAGGTCGAGCAACTCGCTCAACTCCATCGTCCTCACCTCCGTCTCCGGCGCCTGCTCCAGCGGCGCCTGCTCACTGCTACCTGTCGTGCGTGGACGTTGGGCCCGAAGATCCGCACCGCTCGTGCGTGCCTCGGTCCTGCTGCTCGGCATCCGGGGAGTCATCGTGGTCCCTGATCTGTGTGGCACCGGTGCTGACCGGTGGCTGCGTGCTGGCTGGTGTCGGGGGAGCGGCCAGGTGTCGTGGGACACGAGAAAGGCCGCGGACCCGGTGATGTCGGGTTCGCGGCCTGTGTGGGAGGCGTGGGTCTGGGTCAGACCGGTGGCCTCCCGGGCAGGGAGCGAGCGACATCGGAGGTCGTGTACGTGCCGGCGGCGTCGCGGACGACTCCCCGGGACGGGGCATCGAGGCCGCGGAGGCCGAAGGCGGGGGCGACGGACAGGGAGATCCCCTGGTTCGTCATCCGGACGTCTGCAGCGACGACCTGGTCGGCCGGGCGCGGACGCACGAACGCGACGCAGGAGACTGCGTTCTTCGTCATGGTGTCCATCAGGCCGACCTCCTCACTGCTCATCGCGGGCCCCGGCTGGCCGCCTAGGCGCCGGGCTTGACTTCGACAAGGGTACGCGCGGCCTCCGAGGGGCCACAACTGATTTATCGACGTTTTTCGAGATTCTTTTTGCGGAGCCCTATTACTCAGCGGGTTTGCTTGTCGCAGAGTCGATCTGGAGAACATCCTCGGGGTCGGCGCCACCCAGCACAGCGAGCACCGCCACTCCGTAGAGCTCGATCTTGCGTGCTCCGACTCCGCTGATCGCCGACAGGCCGGCCACGTCGGCGGGCTCGCGCTCCGCGATGGCGGTGAGCGTGGCGTCCGTGAAGACGACGTAGGCGGGCACGCTCGCGTCGCGCGAGACGGCGCGACGCCACTCGCGCAGCCGCTCGAACAGCGCCTCGTCATAGGTCGGTGGGCAGGTGTCGCAGCGACCGGTCTTTCGCTGCGCCGCCGTCTCCAGCTCGACCCCGCAACCGCTGCAGTTGACCCGCCGGGCTGGTTTGGGCGATGACCGCCTCGCGCCGGACGACCCCGGGCCCCGGGCTGAGCGGGCCTCCGACCGGGCCCCCTCACCGAGGATCGCGGACGCCGCGCCGAGGAAGCGCGAGACCCGCCGCGAGGACCGGCCGCCGGGGGTGCGCGACCCCGACCACGACAGCATCAGCTGACGGCGAGCCCGGGTCAGGCCCACGTAGAGCAGGCGACGCTCCTCCTCGACGGCAGCCGCCCCCTCCGCCATCGAGATCGGGATCAGCCCGTCCGAGGCCCCGACGAGGAAGACGGTGTCCCACTCCAGACCCTTGGCGGCGTGCAGGCTCGCGAGCGTGACGCCCTGCACGGCCGGGGCGTGCTGCTCCGACGCCCGGCGGTCGAGCTCGGCGACGAGGTCGGGCAGCCGCGCCTCCGGGGCGGCGACGGCGAGGTCGTCGGCGAGGGTGGCCAGCGCGTTGAGCGACTCCCACCGCTCCCGGGTCGCGCCGCCGCTCGGCGGCTCGGGAGCGTAGCCGGCACCGGTGATGACGTCGCGCACGAGCGAGCCGAGCGTCTTCTCCCCGTCGTCGGCGCGGGCCGCGCCCCGCAGCAGCAAGATCGCGTCGCGGACCTCCTTGCGGGCGAAGAAGCGCTCACCGCCCCGCACGAGGTAGGAGACGTCGGCGTCGGTGAGGGCCGTCTCGTAGGACTGTGACTGCGCGTTGGTCCGGAAGAGGATCGCGATCTCGCTAGCCGGGTGGCCGGAGTCGACGAGCTGACGGATCCGGGTCGCGACCCCGGCCGCCTCCGCCGGGTCGTCGGGATAGGAGGTGAGGACCGGGTCCGGCCCGCTCTCCCCCTGGGCGACGAGCCGCACGGCGCCGGACCGAGCGGCCTCGACACCGGCCGACACGACACTGTTGGCGAGGCCCACGATCTGCGGCGAGGAGCGGTAGTTGCGCACGAGGCGGACGACCTTCGCGGCCGGGAACCGCTGCGGGAAACCGATCAGGTGCTTGGGGCTGGCCCCGGTGAAGGAGTAGATGGTCTGGGCGGGGTCGCCGACGACGCAGAGGTCGTCGCGCTCACCGAGCCACAGGTCGAGCAGCCGCTGCTGGAGGGCGTTGACGTCCTGGTACTCGTCGACGACGAAGTGGCGGTACTGCCCCCGGACGATGCGCGCGATCTCCTCACGCTCGTCGAGGATCCCGACGGTGAGCAGCAGGACGTCCTCGAAGTCGATCTGCCCGCGACGGGTCTTGACGTCCTCGTAGGCCTCGAACAACCGCGCCATCCCGGTGTGGTCGAGGCCCGGGGACTCACGGCCCGCGGCGCGGGCCGCGGCGGCGTAGGACTGCGGCGTGAGCAGGTTGACCTTGGCCCACTCGATCTCACCGGCCAGGTCGCGGATGACGGTCCGGTCAAACTGCATCCGCAGCCGACCCGCGGCCTCGCCCACGGCCGGAGCCTTCCAGCTCATCACCTCGGGGGCGGCCCCGCCGATGGTCTGCGGCCAGAAGTAGTGCAGCTGGCGCAGCGCCGCGGCGTGGAAGGTGCGTGCCTGCACGCCGGGCACGCCGAGGCCGCGCAGACGGGTCCGCATCTCCCCGGCAGCGCGTGCCGTGAAGGTCACCGCGAGCACGCGCTGCGGCTGGACGAGACCGGCGTGGGCGGCATACGCGATGCGGTGGGTGATCGCACGGGTCTTGCCCGTGCCCGCGCCGGCGAGGACGCAGAGCGGACCCGGCGGTGCGATCGCCACCTCGCGCTGCTCGGGGTCGAGACCGGCGAGGATCGCGTCAGGGCTGACGGACGCGGTGGTGACGGGGCTCAGGACGTCTCACCCTCGGCGTCGGCGAGGACCTGCCCGGCATGGTCGGGCACGTAGTTCTGGGTGTCCTGCGGCGGGCGGACGTAACCGCGGGCCGGCGGACGCGCCGGGACCGGCGGCACCTCGGGCACGACCGGCTCGTGCGGGATCGAGGTGAGCAGGTGGTGGATGACGTTGAGCCGCGAGCGCCGCTTGTCCTCGGACTCCACGACCGACCACGGGGCCCACTGCGTGTCGGTGGCGGCCATCATCTGGTCCTTGGCCTCGGAGTAGTCCTCCCACCGGGTGATCGACTCGAGGTCCATCGGGGAGAGCTTCCACTGGCGCATCGGGTCCTTGGCGCGCGATCGGAAGCGACGCTCCTGCTCGACGTCGGAGACGCTGAACCAGTACTTGCGCAGGATGATCCCGTCGTCGACGAGCATCTGCTCGAACACGGGGGCCTGCGCGAGGAAACGTTCGTACTGCTCGTCGGTGCAGAAGCCCATCACCCGCTCGACACCGGCCCGGTTGTACCAGGAGCGGTCGAACAGGACCATCTCACCTGCGGACGGCAGGTGCTCGACGTAGCGCTGGAAGTACCACTCCGTGCGGTTGCGCTCGCTCGGCGCCGGCAGGGCGGCGATCCGGGCGAAACGGGGGTTGAGGTACTCGGTGACGCGCTTGATCGCCGAGCCCTTGCCCGCGGCGTCCCGACCCTCGAAGATCACCACGACGCGGGCTCCGGAGGCACGCACCCACTCCTGGAGACCGACGAGCTCGGCCTGCAGCCGCTTCAGCTCCGCCTCGTAGAGGGCGACGTCCATCCGCTTGACCCGGCTACCGTGACGTTTGCCCATTGGGTCATCCTTGCATCCGACGACGACACCCACCATCGAGGAGCCCCCATGGCCAGCGACCGCGCCGACGCCAGCACGACCCCCGCCGACCTCACCCCGCGGGCGGGCAGCGTGACCATGCTCGCCACCGGGTGGTGCGGCTTCTGCGCCCGGCTGCGCAGCCAGCTCACCCGCGACCAGGTCCCCTTCACGGAGATCGACATCGACGCCCATCCCGAGCACATCGGGTTCGTCGAGCAGGTCAACAACGGCAACCGGACCGTCCCGACGGTCGTCTTCCCCGACGGGAGCACCGCCACCAACCCCTCGCTCGCCGAGGTGGTGGCCCGCCTCGAGGGCTGATCCCGCTCACCAGGCGGCAGGGTTCTCGTCCTCGACCGACCCGCCGAGCCAGCGCTCGATGATGCGGCGGGCGATGGAGATGCCGCTCGGGGTCTGCATCGACCCCTCTCGCAGCAGCCGGCGGTAGTCCTCGCGGGAGACCCAGCGCGCCTCGGCGATCTCCGCCGGGTCGAGGGTCAGCTCGACCTCGCGCGTCGTCGCGGCGAAGCCCACCATCAGCGACGACGGGAAGGGCCACGGCTGGTTGCCGAGGTAGACCACCTCGTCGACGGCGATCCCGACCTCCTCGGCCACCTCACGCGCGACGGCGGCCTCGAGCGACTCCCCCGACTCGACGAAGCCCGCCAGCACGGAGAACCGGCCCTCCGGCCAGGTGGCGCCGCGGCCGAGCAGGAGACGGTCGTCCCCGTCGACGACGGACATGATGACGGCCGGGTCCGTGCGCGGGTAGTGCTCGCTGGCGTCCGCCGGGCAGCGCCGCACCCAGCCGGCCTGGACCGGCTCGGTCCGTGCGCCACAGCGCGGGCAGTGCTGGTGGCTCGCGTGCCAGTTGGCGAGCGCGAGCGCCGTCGTGAAGAGGCCGGCGTCGCGGTCGCCGAGTGCTGCGCCGGCCTGCCGGAGCGTCACCCACTCGCCGCGGTGCCCGCTCTCCCCCTCGGTGCTGTCGACGTCGCCGGCGGGCCGGGGGGCGATGACGGCGAGGTATGCCGTCCCGTGGCCGTCGCGGCCGAGGTGCACGACGAGGTGGGCCGAGTCCGCCGGAGCCGGGGGGCGCAGCACGATCGCGTAGTCGTCGCCGTCCGTCGACACCGGCACCTCGAGGTCGCGCAGGTCGAGCACCCGGGTGCCCGGATCGGCCAGCAGACGGCTCAGCAGGTCGGGGTCCCGACGCTCGAGACCGCCCCGGTCGAGGGTGGCCCGGGAGAGGGCGAGGTCATGGAGCGGCTCGCGGTCGGCTGTCACCGCCCCACCCTAGGCGCGGGCATCAAGGGCCGTCGGGGCGGTCGTCGGGGCGGCCGCTCGCGCCGTGCGCGTGCCATCGTGGTCGCCTCCCACGCTGGGGCACCCTGTCGCCCTACGGTGTCGGGGTGACCCGGAGCCCCTTCGCCCTCGCTGCCCTGGCCAGCTCAGCCGTCCCCGGCCTGGATCCCGTGGCGGTCGAGGGCGTCCTCGTGGCACCGGGCGACCTCTTCGAGGTGGCCTACGTCAAGGACAGCCAGGACCGGCAGTGGGTCGTCAAGGCTCCGCGCACGCCGGCCGCGGGCGCCGCTCTCGAGGACGTCGCCACCCTGTCGGGCCTGCTCGGCAAGCGGCTCGAGGTCGCCATGCCGATGGTCCGCGGGCAGGCCGTCGTGCCAGAGGGGCGGGCCTGTGTCTACCTCCGGGTCCCCGGTCGCCCGCTCGACTTCGGCGGGCTGCCCCCCGGAGGGCTCGCCGGTGAGGTCGGCCGTGCGCTCGCGCACATCCACAACGTCGAGCACCTCGTGCTCGAGGAGGCGGGGCGACCCGTCTACGACGCCGAGGCCCACCGTCGCCGCCAGCTCTCCGAGCTCGACCGCGCCGCCGGCACCGGTCACGTGCCCACCCACCTGCTGACCCGGTGGGAGGGCGCCCTCGAGGCGATCTCGCTCTGGCGCTTCGCCCCCACCGTCGTGCACGGCACCTTCGTCGGCGCGAACGTCCTCGCCTCCTTCGACGACGACGACGACGCGACCACCGGCCGGGTCCGCGGCGTCCTCGCCTGGGAGGAGGCGCGCGTGGGCGACCCCGCCGACGACTTCGGCGAGCTCGTCGCGCGCTGCAGCCCGGCCGCGCTCGACGCCGTGATGGAGGCCTACGCCCAGTCCCGTGTCGAGCGTCCGGACGGCAACCTGCTGCGCCGCGCCCGGCTCGCCGCCGAGATGCGCCCGGTCCGGTCCCTGCTCCACGCGATGTCCTCCGGCGAGGGCCGGCTCGTCGAGCGGGCAGCCCGCTCCCTGCGGCTGCTCGACGAGCAGATCTGGGCCGAGGACGAGCAGCGCGCCGCCGATCGGGCGCAGGAGCGCGAGCAGGCCGAGGCCGACGCCGCAGCCGCCGCGGAGGTGGCGCGACAGCGTGCCGCCGCCGAGCTGGCCGAGGTCGCCGAGCGCACGGAGCACGAGCGCGAGCGCCAGGCGACGGAGCAGGACGCGGCTCGTGAGGCGGCCCGGGCCGCCGGCGCCGAGTGGGACGCCACCGCCGCGCACGACCCGTTCCCTCCGGTCGATCCGGCGCCGACCGCAGACGCCGCCACCGCCAGCGACGAGGCCGCGGCTTCCCCCGACGAGGTCGCGGAGCCCATCGACGTGGTCGAGCCGGCCGAGGACGACACCGTCGCACGCGGTGCCGAGACCGCCAACGACCCCGCGGACGATGCGGACGACGCGGACGACCGAACTGACGCAGATGCCGTGACCCCGTTGCCCGTCGCGACCGAGGACTCGGGAGCCTTCGAGATCGAGGAGGTCGAGGCCCTCCCCGAGCCGGGGGACGACGAGGCCGACGACGAGGCCGACGACGAGACCACCGACCAGACCACCGAAGAGGCGGCCTTCGACGACCGGCACGAGGGAGCGTCGGACTACGTCCGCATCGACCCCGAGCGCCGCTCGGACGACCGGTCCTGACCTGACCCCTGAGCCGTCGCGACGCCGTCAGGCACCGTCCCGAGCAGCGCGACGAGCTGCTCCTCCCCGGGGAGGTCGGGTCGAACCGTGACGCCCTCGCCCGCGTAGTAGAACGCGGCGTCGACGAGGTCGGGCGAGACCTGTCGCAGCCGGGCCCAGGCCAGGGCGTAGGCCCCGAGCTGGAGCGACCGGACCTCTGCCTCCCGGCCGGTCGGGCGACGGCCCGTCTTCCAGTCCACGACCGTCCAGCCCCCGTCGTCGCGCGCGAACACCGCGTCGATGCGTCCGCGCACCGCGATCCCGTCGACGATCGTCTCGACCGTCATCTCGATCTCCTCCGGGATCCGGTCGGCCCACTCGCTGCTGAGGAAGAGGTCCTTCATCCGGGGCAGCGACGCGTCCTCGTCGGGGGCGTCGTCGGCGCTCCCCGGCAGGTCGAGCAGGTCGACGATGGTGGCCCGCGCGTAGTGCTGCTCGATCCAGGCGTGGAAGGCGGTGCCGGCCCGGGCAGCGACGGCCGGTGGTCCGGGCATCGGCCGGCGCAGGCCCAGGGCGAACGACTCGGGGTCGCGGGCGAAGGAGACCACGGCCGACGCGGACAGGTGTCGGGGCACGTCGACGAGGACCGGCCGCTCGGCCCGGGCGGCCTCGCGCTCGGCGAGGAGCAACCGGAGCTCGTCGTGGCGCGGGTCACCCGGCGCACCGGCCTCCGGCTCGGTCCCCTCCCCGGCGGCAGCGCGGGCGACGAGCCGGTCGACCACCCGCGCCAGGTCGGCCCGACGAGCACCCATCGGGTCATAGGGGAACTGGCCCGAGATCGCCTGTGCGAGATGGGGGTTGCTGGGTGCACCGAGCTTGCCCCTGGCGTCAGCGACCGGCTCGGGAGCCGCGCACCACGCCGTGACCTCGATCCGGTCGCCGAGCGCGTCGCACAGCTCGAGCAGGAACCGGGACGGCACGCTCACGGTCTTCTTCGTCGCGCCCCAGACGTGGGTCGACAGGAGCATCGCCGAGCGCGCCCGGGTGAAGGCGACGTAGGCGAGACGCCGCTCCTCCGCGACGGCGTGGCTGCCCCCGGCCAACCCGAAGGCCTCGATCGCCCGACCCAGCGCCTTGCGGTCGGGCGCGCCGCCCCAGTCGAGGTGGGGCAGCCCGTCGCGGTCACCGCGCAGGTCGTAGGGAACCGCGTCGATCCCGGTGAGCCAGCCGAGGTCCTTGGGGGCGCCACTGACGACCCACTCCTGCTCATCCCGAACCACCCCGGTGACCTTGTGGTCGGGGAAGACCGACTCGACGAGGCCGGGCACTGCCACGAGGTCCCACTCGAGGCCCTTGGCCGCGTGGATGGTGAGGACCTGCACCGCCTCGGAGTCGGACTCGATGTGCCCGGCATCGAGTCCGCGCTCCTGCGCCCGGGCCGCCTCGAGCCAGGCGAGGAAGCCGGACAGCGTGGGCCGGTCGGCGCTCATCGAGTAGCGCGCGGCGACGTCGGCGAAGGCGTCGAGGTGGACCCGCGCCGTCGAGGCCGTGTGCTCGGGTCGTGAGAGGACCTCGATGTCGAGCCCGACGGCCCGCTCGGCCTCGGCGACGAGGTCGACGAGCGGCGCCGCGGTGAGCCGCCGCAGGCCCCGCAGGGCCGAGCCCAGACCGACCAGGCGCTCACGTCCCACCGCGCTGAGCCGGACGCCCCCGCGGCCCACCCACCCGGGACGCGGCAGCTCCCCGAGCGCGTCGACGAGGCTCGCCACGTCGGCGCTGTCGGGCGCGAGGTCCTCCCCCTGTCTGGCGCTCGTCCGCGCCGGCTGCTCCTCCGCGTCGACCGGGCCGACCGGGCCGACCGGAGCGACCGACGGGTCGGGGCCCGCCTCGTCCCCGACCGGGATCATCTCCTGACGACCGGGTGCCGCGCCCGGGCGCCACGGGCGGTCGTGCAGCTCCCGGGCCCAGGCCCAGAGGGCATCGAGGTCGGCGCTGCCGAGCCGGACGACGGGTCCGGTGAGCAGCCGCATCAGCTGGTCCCCCCTCGAGGGGTCTTCGACCACCCAGAGCGTGGCCACGAGGTCACCGATCTCGGGCGTCATGAGCAGGCCCCCGAGACCGACGACCTCGACGGGCAGCCCGCGGGCCCGGAGCGCATCGATGACGAAGGGGAAGTGTGACCGTCGTCGGCACAGGACGGCGGCCGAGGCGGTCGTCCGCCGACCGCTGGGGGAGCGCCAGCCCGCCGCGATCCAGTCGGCGAGGTGAGCGGCCTCGTCGGCGATCGAGTCGAGCCGGGCGACCGCGACGGTGCCCGGACCCGCCCCCGGCCGGGGGCGGAGCGGCTGCACGTGCCGGGCGGCGAGCGGGGCCGCCGTCACGTTCGCTGCCTCGAGGATGAGCGCGTCGTTGCGCCAGCTCGTCGAGAGCGGCAGCACCGCGGCCGGGCCGCCCGCGTCGGCGAACTCGTCGGGGAAGCGGGCCAGGGTCGTGGCGCTCGCCCCGCGCCAGCCGTAGATCGACTGGTTGGGGTCACCGACTGCCGTGAGCGCCACGGGGTCGCTGCCGCCGTGGAAGAGCGAGTGGAGCAGGGAGAGCTGGGCCTCGGAGGTGTCCTGGAACTCGTCGAGCAGCACGGCGCGGAACCGCGAGCGCTCGACGGTCCCGACCTCCGGCACGGTCCGCGAGAGGCTGGCCGCGACCGCCATCTGGTCGGCGAAGTCGAGGCTCTCCCGCTCCCTCTTGAGGTCGAGGTAGCGCTGCACGACCGGCAGCACGGCCCGCCGCTCGCGCAGCACGCCGAGCGCCGTGACGACGCCAGCGAGCGCACCCCTGCCCTCGCCGTCGGGCATGGCCTCCCACCGCGCGATGACGGCGTCGAGGTGCCGCGCCACCTCGTGCGGTGCACGGACGTGCTCGGCCATCTCGCCCGCGAGCGACATGACGGCGTCAATGACGGTGGACTCGGCCTTGGCCACCTCGTCCATCGGTCCGTCGTAGCGGCTGACCGCCTCGGCGGCGAGCTGCCAGGCCCCGGCCTCGGTGAGCATCCGGAACTCCGGCTCGATACCCACCCGCAGGGCGTGCTCACGCACGAGGCGGCCGGCATACGCGTGGTAGGTGGAGACAGTGGGGGTCCCACCGAGCACCTCGGCCCCGGTCCCGTCATCGGTGGGCGGGGTCCACAGCCCGGTGCGGGCCAGCGCGCGCAGCCGCTGGCCGATGCGCTGGGAGAGCTCGGCCGCCGCCTTGCGGGTGAAGGTGAGGCCGAGCACCTGGTCGGGCTCGACGAGCCCGTTGGCGACGAGCCACACGACGCGCGCGGCCATCGTCTCCGTCTTGCCCGAGCCGGCGCCGGCGACGACGAGCAGCGGGCGGGGTCCGGACTCGATGACGGCCTGCTGCTCGACCGTCGGCGTCGGCTGGTCGAGGGCGGTCGAAATGTCGACCGCGGTGTAGCGGGTCACAGCGACTCCCCCTCGGGCTGGACGGGACAGGACGTCTTGAGGGCGCAGGTCTTGCACCAGCTGCCCTGGGTCGCGGTGAAGGTCGCGTCGCCCATCCCGTCGGCCGTCGCCACGACGAGCGCCCGGGCCCAGTCGGGGTCGGGGGACTGGCGCACCGGCTCCTGCTCCTGGACCGCGGGCCGCAGGCCGGTGAGCCCGCCCTTGCCGATCTGCACGAGCGCGGCCCCGGCGCTCACGTCGCCGAGCTCGGCGAAGCCACCCTCCTCCACCGCCACCTGGTAGGCCGCGAGCTGGCCGTGCTCGGCGAACTCGGCCTTCGACGGCTTGCCCGTGCCCGTCTTGAGGTCGATGACCCGGAGACGTCCCGCCTCGTCCTGCTCGAGCCGGTCCACCCGCCCGGAGACCATGGCGCGGCCGACGGCCACCGTGAAGTCGGTCTCGACACCGGCCGCGGTCCATCCCTCCGCGACGGCGAGGTCGCGGTAGGAGACGTAGCGGGCCACCATGTCGCGCGCCTCGGCGCGGCGGCGGTCGGTGACCCATCCCGGCGGCAGCCCGAGGCGGCCCCACCGCGCGTCCACCTGGTCGCGCAGGACGTCGACCGCAGCGTCGGGCTGCTCGGCGACGATGTCGTGGACGAGGGTGCCGATCGTCGCCGCGCCCTGCGAGGGACCCTCGCCGCCCACGGCTCCGAGGAACCACCGCAGGCCGCACTGCCGGAAGTACTCGACCTTCGAGGGCGAGACGCGCACCACCTCGTCGGCGGCGCGCACCGGGTCCTCCCGGGTCAGGCCGCGCAGGGCCCACCACGACGCCGGGTCGGCGCCGGGCACACCCGCGCGCGCGGCCCGGGCGAGCAGGGCGATGGCCGGCTCGGCGACCCCGGGGTCGAGGTCGACGGCCTCGCGCCGGAGCTCGCCGACGAGCCCGGTCAGGGTCAGCGCCCGGCCGACCTCGGCATGGTCACGCACCTCGTCGTCGAGGCGGTGGCCCGGGGGTGGGTCGACGAGGTCGAGGTAGACCGAAGGCTGCTCGTCCTCGTTGCCGACGGCCGTGACGAGCAGCCGCTCGGTGGCCCGGGTCACCGCGACGAGGAAGAGGCGGGTCTCGTCGTAGCGCACCGCCGACTGGGCAGCCCGCAGGCTGCGGGGCCGGCCGGAGACGACGTCGACGAGGTCCTCCGAGCCCAGGACCGACCCGCGCAGCCGCAGGTCGGGCCAGACCCCCTCCTGCACACCGGCGACGACCACGAGCCGCCACTGCCGTCCGGCCGCCGACTGGGGAGTCAGCAGCTCGACGGCCGCCCCCGACTGGGCCCGCAGCGCGAGGGTGTCGCCCGGCACGTCCTGACCCGTGACGTGGTCGAGGAACTGGTCAGGACCGGCCTGCGGGAGCCGGTCGACGAAGGAGCCCGCGGCGTCGAAGAGGGCGAGCACCGCGTCGAGGTCACGATCGGCCCGCTCCGACCCGGGTCCACCGGCGAGGGCGGTGCGGCGCCAGGACTCCGCCACCCCGGCACCGTGCCACACGGCCCAGAGGACCGACTCCGCCGTCACCCCGGAGGCCCAGCGCCCTTCGGGGGTGACGGCGGCGGCCTCGACGCCGGAGGCGATCGCGTCGGCGACGCGGGCCGCGGCACGCGCGACGGTCCCGAGCAGGTGGGCCCGGGCCGGCTCCTGAAGCAGCTCCGCGAGCAGCTCGTCACTCGTGCGACCACCGCCGTCGGACAGCTCGTCCTGGCGCAGCACGCGCCGCAGCCGGCGCAGGCCGACGGCGTCGGCGCCCCCGATCGGGGACGCGACGAGGTCGGCGGCGGTCTGCGGGTCGATCCGGTGACCGGACCCGTCGGCCCGGGCGATCGCGAGGACCTCCCCGAGCGCCGCGAGGAGGGGCCGGACCGCCGTCTCGTCCCGCACCGGTGTCTCGCTGGCCGCGCTGGCCACCGGCACGCCGGCCCCGACGAGCATCCGCCGCAGCGTCGCAGCCCGGCCCGACCCCCGGACGACGACGGCCATGGCGTCCCAGGGCACGCCGTCGACGAGGTGGGCCCGGCGCAGGACCGAGCCGATGTGACCCGCCTCCTGCGAGACCGAGCGGAGCAGGGCCACCGTGACCTCTCCCCCGGCACGCGTGGTCGCGGCCCCCCGCTGGGCGCCACCGCCGAGCGCCCCGATCCGGCGGGCCACGCGCTGCGCGGCCTCGGCGACCTGCTCTGGCAGCCGGTGCGTCGTGCCGAGCACCACGGTCTCGGCCTCGCCGGCGCCCGGGTCCCCTGACGCTCGGCGGCCCCTGAGTCGTGCTGGCGACTGGACCGGTGACAGGGCCGACCAGCCGTCGGCGAGGAAGCGCGGGTCGGCGCCGCGGAAGGTCTGCACGGCGGCGTCCGGGTCACCGAGCAGGACGACGCGCGGCCCTGCCTCGGCGATCACCCTCAGCAGCCGGGCCGCGGCCGAGGTCAGCTCCTGGGCGTCGTCGACGACGACGAGCCGGAGCCGCTCCTGGAGGCGGACCAGGGCCTGCGGGTCGTCCTCCAGCCGGTCGGCGGTCGCCGTGAGCACCCAGGCCGGGTCGTAGGAGCCATGCCGGCTGAAGGAGGTGACCTCGTCGTACTCGCGGAGCACGTGGGCCGCGGCCACCCACTCCGGGCGCTCGTGGGAGTGACCGAGGGACTCGAGCTCCTCGGGCCCCTGGCCGTGCTCGACGGACCGCATGAGCAGGTCGCGCAGCTCGTTGCGGAAGCCACGAGTCGTCAGGGCCTCACGCACCGACTCGGGCCACTCGGGCCCGGGCGCGTCACCGGCCGCGTGGCCAGCGAGCAGGTCACGCAGGATGACGTCCTGCTCCGGACCGTTGAGCAGGCGCGGGGCGGGCTCACCCCGCAGGGCCGCCTCCGCTCGCAGCACGCCGAAGCCGAAGGCCTGCCAGGTCCGGGCGAGCGACTCGGTCGAGGTGCCGTCGAGCATCGCTGTGACCCGCTCGCGCAGCGCGGCCGCGGCCGGTCGGGTCGAGGTGAGCACGAGGCACTCGTCGGCGCGGGCGCCACGGTGCACCGCGTCGACGACGAGGCGGGCGGCGAGGGTGGACTTGCCGGTCCCCGGCCCACCGAGCACCCGGAGCAGGGGGGCCCGCGATGCGAGTACCGCACGCTGGCTCTCGTCGAGGTCGACCTGCCTCCGGTCGAGGGCGGGAGCGCGACGGAGGGTGACCACGCCCAGATTCCATCACGCCGCCCCGACACCCCGGGCGCTCAGGAGGCCTCAGCCGGCCACGAGCTCGACCTCGAAGCCCTCCCCGTTGACGAGGTAGGCGGCGTAGTGCGCAGGCCCACCGGCATACGGGTGGCGATCGGGGAAGAGCAGGGACCAGCCACCCTCGGCGCGCGCGTCGACGACGGCGTCGACCTCCTCCCGGGACCCCGCGTGGAAGGCCAGGTGGTTGATGCCCGGCCGCGTCCGCTCGTGCCCGTCGGGTCCGACGTCGGGCCCGGCCTCGACGACGAGGTAGAGCGGGCCGAGCTCCCAGGCGCTGCCGTGACCCCAGTCGTCACCGAGGCGGTAGCCGAGGCGTTCGAGCAGCCAGCCCCACTCCCGCTTGGCCGCCTCGACCTCGGAGACCCAGATCTCCACGTGGTGGAGGCCACCACGCGTGCCGGGGGCCGTGGCACCTGCCGCGCTCCCCACCGTCGCCTCCGGCCACCGCGCCGCGGGCATGTCGGCGCGTGTCCCCGCGACGAGACCGCCGACGAGCGGGGTGCCCTCGGCGCGCCAGAGCTCGAGCGCCTCGGACTCGAGACCCTGCGCCGGTCGACCGTCGGCCCGGCAGACCCGCCACCACGGGACCCCCGACCCGTAGCGGCTCAGCACCGTGCCCACGGTCCGTGGACCGAGGCCGCCGAGGCGGTTCGCGACGTCGCCGTAGGCGAGGACACGTCCCGGTGGGATGCGGCTGACGAGCTCGAGGACGCGCTCGGCATGGTCCTCCACCGACACGGCGGTGTCCCTTCGGTCAGTACTCCGGCTGGCTGGGGTCGATCTCCCTCAGATAGGCGAGTATGCCGCCGTCGACGTTCGCGACGTCGGTGAGGCCCGCGCGGAGCGCCAGTCGCGTCGCCTCGGCCGACCGGCCCCCGACCTTGCAGTGGATCAGCACACGGCGGTCGCGCGGTAGAACGTCGAAGGCTGCGCCGGAACGGAACTCGTCGAGGTGGATGGCAACCGCGCCGGGGATCCGGGCGATGGCCCGCTCCTCCTCGCCGCGGACGTCGACGAGCAGGGGGGCGCCGTCCGACTCGAGCTCGTCGACCATCTCGCGCACGGAGACCGTGGGCAGGTCACCCTCCTCGCCGGACGCAGGCGCCCCGGGCACACCGCAGAACTCCGCGTAGTCAACGAGCTCGGTCACCGACGGGTCGTCGCCGCAGACCGGGCAGTCGGGGTCCGCGCGGACGGTGAGCGTGTCCCAGGTCTGGCGCAGCGCGTCGTGGACGAGCAGCCGTCCGACGAGCGGCTCACCCAGCCCGAGCAGGAGCTTGACCGCCTCGGTGGACTGGACCGAACCGATGGCGGCGCAGAGCACCCCGAGCACCCCGCCCTCCGCGCAGCTGGGCACGCTCCCGGGAGGCGGTGGCTCCGGGAACACGCACCGGTAGCAGGGCCCGTGACCGGCCCACCACACCGACACCTGGCCGTCGAAGCGGAGGATCGAGCCCCACACGTGCGGCTTGCCGAGCAGGACGCAGGCGTCATTGACGAGGTAGCGCGTCGGGAAGTTGTCGGTGCCGTCGACGACGACGTCGTAGTCGGCGAGGATCTCGAGCGCGTTGGAGGAGTCGAGCCGCAGGTCGTGCCGCACGACGCGGACGTGCGGGTTGACCCGGTGGACGGCGGCCTCGGCGGACTCGGTCTTGAGCCGTCCGATACCGGCGTCGGAGTGGATCACCTGGCGATGGAGGTTGGTCAGCTCGACGACGTCGGCGTCGACCACCCCGATGGTGCCGACCCCGGCAGCCGCGAGGTAGAGCAGGGCCGGCGAGCCGAGCCCGCCCGCCCCGATGACGAGGACCCGGGCGGCGGCGAGGCGCTCCTGCCCCGCCATCCCGACACCGGGGACGAGGACGTGTCGCGCATACCGCGTCACCTCGGGACCGGAGAGCGGCGAACCCGTCTTGACCAGCGGATCGAAGGGCATCCCGCCACGGTACTGCTGAGTATGGTGAGAGCGACACCGTCGTCCTGCTCGAAGCGTGCGACGACCACGGATCTCCCGCAGAGGACTCGGATGCCAGACGACACGACCGCTCCCGGCCGCGGGCAGCGCCTGCCCCGCTCGGAGCGACGCGCCCAGCTGCTCGACGCCGCCCTCGGCGTCTTCGTGGAGAACGGCTACCACCAGGCCGCGATGGACGACATCGCCGCGAGGGCCGGCGTCTCCAAGCCGGTCCTCTACCAGCACTTCCCCGGCAAGCTCGAGCTCTACCTCGCGCTCATCGACCAGCACGCCAACGAGCTCGAGACCCTCGTCCGCGACGCGCTCTCGCTCTCGGACAACAAGGCCCGGATCAACACGATGACGAGCGCCTACTTCGACTTCGTGGCCCAGGAGGGTGCCGCGTTCCGCCTCATCTTCGAGTCCGACCTCGCCAACGACCCCGAGGTCCGGCGCCGGCTCGACCAGATCGACCTCACCTGCGCCCGGGCGATGGCCGACATCATCAGCGCCGAGACCTCGATGGGCCAGCAGGAGGCGGTGCTCGTCGGGGTCGGTCTCGTCGGACTCGCCCAGACCTCGGCCCGCTACTGGCTCGCCCAGGACGGGACGCTGCCCAAGGAGTCGGCCGTCCGGGTGACGAGCGCCCTCATCCGGCGGGGCATCGCGGCCTTCCCCGCCGTCGAGCGCCCGGCGGACGGCACCGAGGCACGGGAATCGGTGGGCTCGACCGCCCGTTAGGGTGACGAGGGGACGCAGCCATGACCGTCCCTCCTGACGACGAAAGAGGTATGACGTGGAGGTCCGCATCGGCGTGCAGAACGTGGCGCGCGAGATCACCTTCGAGACGGCGCTCAGCGCCGACGAGCTGATCGAGGCCGTGAAGGCCGCCCGCTCGTCCGACGTCCTCGAGCTCACCGACGACAAGGGCGGCCGCATCGTCGTCCCCACGGCGTCGCTCGGCTACGTGACGACGGGTGCCGAGAAGAAGGGCGGCGTCGGTTTCGGGGCCTCCTGAGCCCCCGTGACGCCTCTTCCCCCCGTCCCCGTGACGGGACCTGCTCGACTGGGTACGAGCGTTCTCGGACTCGGGGCGGACCAGCCGCCGCGAGGACCAGAGGGATTTCACCGCTGTCGACGCCGACGGGGCCATCCGGCGCAAAGAACTTCGTGTCGGTGGCCCCGTGCGACGTCTCCACGGAGGACCCTTGAGCCCACGAGCCACGCGCTCGTGACGCTGAGCAGGTTCAGCAACCCACAGAAGTCGCACTGTCGACAGAAGGAGCAACCATGATCGGTGCCATCATCGGAGCCATCGTCGCCGGATTGATCATCGGCGCTCTGGGCCGACTCATCCTCCCCGGCAAGCAGAACATCTCGATCCTGATGACGATCGTCATCGGCATCGTCGCGTCGCTGCTCACCACGTTCATCCTCGGCGCCCTCTTCGGCTACGGCAACGCCAACGGCGGTGTCCGCTGGTGGTTCTGGATCGTCTCGGCCGTCGTCGCCGCGATCGGCATCACCGTGTACGGCCGGATCGCGAAGAAGTCCGTCTGATCTGAGTGACCCGTCCCGGCCCGCCGGGACACACGAGGGGCCCGGCGCATCGCGTCGGGCCCCTCGTGTGTCCCCGCACGGCTCCGCGGTCACGCGGACAGGCCGAGCCGCTCCATCCGACGGGTGTGCTCGTCGGTGAGCCGGACGAACATCCGACCCAGCTCCGCGAGGTCGCCGCCGGCACGCCCGGGGGCCCCGACGAGCAGGCTCGAGAGGGCGTCGCGCTCGACCCCGACGCGCTGGGCCTGGGTGATCGCCTCACCGACGAGGCGGCGACCCCAGAGGGCGAGGCGGCCGGCGATCCGCTCGTCGGCAGCGATCGCCTCACGGACGGCCTCGACGGCGAAGTCCGCCTGGCCGGTGTCCTCGAGCACCCCGAGCACGAGCGACTTCGTGTCGTCGTCGACGTAGCTGGCGACCTCCCGGTAGAAGTCGGTGGCGATCCCCTCCCCGACGTAGACCTTGACGAGCCCCTCGAGCCAGCCCGATGGCCGCGTCCGGTCGTGGAAGCCGTCGACCGCCTCGACGAACGGCGCCATCGCCGTCTCCGGCTCGATGCCGAGCGCCCTCAGACGGTCGGTGAGCACGGCGAAGTTGCGCAGCTCGTGAGCGGCGAGGACCGCGACCTGCGACTTGTGCCGCAGCGACGGCGCCAGCTCGGCGTCCTTGGCCAGCTGCGAGAAGGCGCACAGCTCGCTGTAGGCCAGCGCACCGAGCAGGTCTCCGACGGCCTCGAGGTAGACGGGGTCCTGGGGCGGTGAAGTGGGGGTCGGCTCGCTCATGACCCCAATCTAGTGACCGTGAACGAGCGAACCGGCGCGTTGCCGGTAGACTGGGCCGGACAACTCGGTGCCCGGTCGGCCCGATGGTTTGCCCAGCTGGTGCCCGGCAGTTCGCGGAGCACCGGTGGCCCCGCCCCACGGCGGGCGCGCCACGCCCTCACGAAACTCTCCGATCGGCCCGCCACGAGTCACTGAGCTCCCGCCACCGACGTGGGGTGCTCGTGCTGATCGAGAGATACCCATGACCCAGAACACCCCGGCTCAGACCGACGCGTCCGAGCCCACCGACCTGACCGAGCCGACCGACCAGATCGAGGCCGTCGTGGCCGAGGTCGTCGAGGTCGCCGACCCCGACGCTCCCGTCGTCCCCGAGGTGACCTTCGCCGACTTCGGCATCCACCCCGGCATCGTCGCCTCGCTCGCCGACGCCGGCATCGTCCACCCGTTCCCGATCCAGGCGATGACCCTCCCGGTGGCCCTCGGTGGCCACGACATCATCGGTCAGGCCAAGACCGGCACCGGCAAGACCCTCGGCTTCGGCGTGCCCATGCTCAACCAGGTCGTCGCCCCCGGCGACGAGGGCTTCGAGTCGCAGGCCCGCCCGGGCAAGCCGCAGGCGCTCGCCGTGGCCCCGACGCGCGAGCTCGCCGTGCAGGTCGCTGGCGACCTCGAGCGGGCTGGCCGCGGCCGCGGCATCCGGGTGCTCACCGTCTACGGTGGCCGCGCCTACGAGCCCCAGATCGAGGCTCTCAAGCGCGGGGTCGAGGTCGTCGTCGGCACGCCCGGCCGGCTCATCGACCTCGCCAAGCAGGGGCACCTCGACCTCTCGCAGGCCCGCATCGTCGTGCTCGACGAGGCCGACGAGATGCTCGACCTCGGCTTCCTGCCCGACGTCGAGACCCTCATGGCCCAGACGCCGGCCAGCCGTCAGACGATGCTCTTCTCCGCGACCATGCCGGGCGCGATCGTCGCGCTCGCCCGCCGCTACATGACCCAGCCGACCCACATCCGCGCGATGGGCGACGAGAACGAGAACGCCCACACGGTCAAGGCCGTCGAGCAGTTCGTCTACCGCGCGCACGCGATGGACAAGGTGGAGATGCTCGCCCGGATGCTCCAGGCGCGCGAGCGTGGGCTCACCATCATCTTCAGCCGGACGAAGCGGACCGCCGCGAAGGTGTCCGACGAGCTGGTCGACCGGGGCTTCGCCGCCGCGGCGATCCACGGCGACCTCGGCCAGGGCGCCCGCGAGCAGGCCCTGCGGGCCTTCCGCAACGGCAAGGTCGACATCCTCGTCGCGACCGACGTCGCGGCCCGGGGCATCGACGTCGACAACGTCACCCACGTGATCAACTACCAGTGCCCCGAGGACGAGAAGACCTACGTCCACCGCGTCGGGCGCACCGCCCGCGCCGGCAACACCGGCATCGCGGTCACTTTCGTCGACTGGGACGACCTGCACCGCTGGGCGCTGATCAACAAGACGCTCGACCTCGGCATCCCCGAGCCGCAGGAGACCTACTCCTCCTCCGACCACCTCTTCGCCGACCTCGACATCCCCACCGACGTCACCGGGCGCCTTCGGCGCTCGGACCGCACCCGCGAGGGCCTGCAGGCGGAGACGCTCGAGGACCTCGGCGAGACCGGCAAGCGGCACGCGGCCGGTGGCCGCGGTGACCACGACGGTGGGCGTGGCCCCCGCGACGGTGGCCGTGGCTCCCGCGACAGCGGCCGTGGCTCCCGCGACAGCGGCCGTGGCTCGCGCGACGCGGCTCCCGCAGCCCGCGAGCACCAGGACACCGACGGCGCCGAGGCCTGCGCGGGTCTGCTCGGACTTCGGCAGGCGTCCCTTGGATCCGCGCGGGATGTCCATCTGCGCGTAGAAGTGGTCGGACGAGGAGTAGGTCTCCTCGGGGTCCGGGATCCCGAGGTCGAGCGACTTGTTGATCATCGTCCAACGGTGCAGGTCGTCCCAGTCGACGAACGTCACGGCGATGCCGGTCTGTCCCGCGCGGCCGGTGCGGCCGATGCGGTGGATGTAGGTCTTCTCGTCCTCGGGGCACTGGTAGTTGATGACGTGGGTGACGTTCTCGACGTCGAT
>JBDSSS010000137.1:0-15640 GCA_039928615.1 Terracoccus sp.
GCAGATCAGTCGGTGTCTGCTGCTGCCCTAGTGACACCAGGTGCAGACTGATCCGCAGATTGATGCTTGAGGTCGATCAGTCTGCAGATCAGTCCGCGTTCGCTGCTGTGGGGCGTATGCCGCTCGCCCGGCGCCGTGCGAAACTGCGCACTCGACGGGGCGCCGTGCGAAACTGCGCACTCGACGGGGCGCCGCGTGACAGTGCCCACTCGTCGGGGCGCCGTGCGAAGCTGCGCACTCGTCGGGGCGGGGGCGGGGGCGGGCGCGGGGCGCGGGGCGCGGGCGGGGTCAGTCGGTGAAGGCGGTCTGGAGGAAAGCGAGGGTCCGGGCCCAGGCGTCGGCGGCCACTTCGGTGTGGTGGGCCGGGCCCGTTTCGTTGAAGAAGGCGTGGCCGACGCCGGTGTAGACCCGCGCCGAGAAGTCGACCCCGGCCTCGGCCATCCGGGACTCGAGGTCGGGCACCCCGTCGGTGATCCCGTGGTCGTCGGCGCCGTAGAGGGCGAGGACGGGGCAGGAGATCGTGGCCGGGTCGCCCGTCTCGGGGAAGCCGCCGTAGAAGACGACGGCGCCCTTGAGCCGGGGCTCGGCGAGCGCGAGGGCGAAGCTGTAGGAGCCGCCGAAGCAGAAGCCCATCACCGCGACGTCGCCGTCGACCTCGTCCTGCTCGAGCAGCAGGTCGACGACAGCCTGCAGCGCCGGGACGGCCCAGGCCGCGAACTCCGGTGAGCGGGCCGGGCCCATCAGCTCGCGCAGCCGCGGCTGGGCCTCGAGGCGGGCCTGCTCGTCGCCGCCGGTGACCAGCCCGTGCAGCTGCTGACCGGCCTCGGGGCTGAGCCCCACGTGGCCGAGCAGGTCCGGGGCGATCGCGATGTAGCCCTCGGCGGCCACCCGGTCGGCGACGTCCTTGATGTGGTCGACGAGGCCCCAGATCTCCTGGATGACGATGACCGCGCCCCGCACCTCACCGGGCGGGTCGGCGCGGTAGGCGACGAGGTCGTGCTGCGGCAGTTCGATCATGGTTCCCATGAGGGCAGTGTGACCCCCCTCCCCGAGAGCAGCTCGGTCAGGGAGCCGGTCAGGGAGCCGGTCGGGAGCTCACTCGGGGCTCGTCGAGGTGCCGGTCAGCCCGCGCCGCGCGTCGAGACGGCCCATCACCGGCGTGACGAGCACCCCGTGGACGAAGACGGAGACGGTGATCGCCAGGGCCACGGTCGACCAGAGGAAGCGCTCCTCGACGAAGGCGTGCTCGCCGGCGGCGTAGGCGAGGTAGTAGATCGAGCCGATGCCGCGCACGCCGAAGAAGGCGACGGCCACCGCCTCGGCCTTGCTCAGTCCGCCGCGCCGCTCGACGTCACGGCGCCGGGTGCGCAGGCTGACGATCCCCGCGAGGGGCCGGACGACGAAGATCAGCAGGCCGACGATGACGAAGCTGCGCCAGTCGAGGTTGGCGAGCAGGCCGTGGGTCATCGCCATGCCGAGGAGCAGCAGGATGATGAGGGTGAGCAACCGCTCCAGCCGCTCGATGACCGAGTGCATCGCCTCGTGGTAGCGGTGGCTGCTCGCGCCGGCGCGCAGGGCCATGCCGCAGGCGAAGACGGCGAGGAAGCCGTAGCCGCCGACGAGCTCGCTCAGGCCGTAGGTCATGATCAGCGCCGCGATCGCGAGGAGCGGCTCGCCCTGCTCGGCGAGGCGCAGCGGCCTGCTCGGTGACCGGAAGGCGATCCGCGCCAGGGCCCACCCGACGGCGACGCCGACGGCGACCCCGATCACCACCTTGCCGACGAGCTGCCAGGCGAGCCACCCGCCGATCCACCCCGACACCGGTCCGAGCGACGCGAGGAAGACGGCGGCATACACGAAGGGGAAGGCGAGCCCGTCGTTGAGGCCGGCCTCCGAGGTGAGGGCGAAGCGCACCTCGTCGTCCTCGTCGATCTCCTCCGGGATCAGCCCCTCGTCGTCCGACGGGTGCTCCGGGTCGACGCGGGGGCCCTGCACCTGGACGTCGCCCGCGAGCACGGGGTCGGTCGGCGATAGCACCGAGCCGAGCAGCAGTGCGGCGGCCGGCGCGAGCCCGAGCCCCCAGCCGAGCAGGAAGACCCCGGCGATCGTCAGCGGCATCGCGATGGCGAGCAACCGCGCCGTCGTCGACCAGGCCGGCCACGTCGCCCGTCGGTGGAAGCGGAAGGGCCGGTCGAGCGCGAGGCCGACACCCATCAGCGCGACGAGCACCGCGAGCTCGGAGACCCGCTGGATCTGGGGGCGGATGTCGATCGGGTCGAGCTGGAGGCCGTCGGGCAGCGGCAGCAGGCCGATGAGCAGCCCCATCGACAGCAGGACCATGGGGGCGGAGACGGCGTAGCGCTTGAGCGCAGCCGGCAGCACGGCCGCGAGGAAGAGCGCGAGCCCGGCGATGAGGTAGACGGCGTTGATGGTCATTGAATGTTCATGATCTCATCCTGACCGGCCGGCCACGGCCACGCCGCTGCCGCGCGGACGGGGGTCGTGGATGTGAGGATGGGCGCATGTCCCGACACCGCCAGGTCCCGACGACGTCCGCCGTTACCGCGTGAGCGACCCGAGGCGCGCCCGCGGCGAGGTGCCGACGATCCCGACCGTCGGGCCCTGGCAGCGGATCTGGCGGCCCTTCTGGGCTCTGCCCGCCGCCATCTGTGCGGCCGGCATCGTCGCCGGGATCCTGCTGCCCGAGCTCGACCGGCGGGTCTCACAGCACCTGCCCTACCTCTTCCAGGGTGGTCCCGACGGGGCGCGCGGCATGCTCAGCACCATCGCGACCGCCATGATCTCGGTGACCGGCGTCGTCTTCTCGATCACGCTGGTCGTGCTCCAGCTCGCGAGCAGCCAGTTCACGCCCCGGGTCCTCGGCGACTTCCTCGCCAACCGCATCACCCAGATCACGCTCGGGGTCTTCATCGCATCCTTCGCCTTCGCCCTGACGGTGCTCCGGTCGGTCCAGGGCTCGACCGACGCCATCAGCGCCTTCGTCCCGCAGGTGTCGGTGACGACCGCCTTCCTGCTCGTGCTCGCGAGCGTCGGCTGCTTCCTCGCCTTCATCCACCACATGACCACCTCGATCCAGGTGTCCCACGTCATCTCGCAGGTCGGGGACCGCACGGTCGACCTCTGCGACCGCCTCTTCCCGGAGAACGAGCAGGACGCGGGCGGCGGCGCGCCGACGTGGTCCCCCTCTCCGGGTATGCCGCGCAGCACCGTGACGTCGGCCTCGCGCCACGGGTCGGTGACCCAGCTCGACTACGACAAGCTCGTCAGCGTCGCCCGTGAGCTCGAGGCCGTCGTCGTCGTCGACGTGTCGGTCGGTGAGTTCGTCGCCGAGGGGATGCGCCTGGCCACCGTGTGGGGACGCGACGACCTCGAGGCCCACGACCTCGACCGGGTCGGCCACTGCATCGCCCTCGAGACCGAGCGGACCCTCGGCCAGGATGCCGCGTTCGGCATCCGCCAGCTCGTCGACATCGCCGAGCGGGCCCTGTCGCCGGGCATCAACGACCCGACGACGGCCGTCCAGGTCATCGACGAGCTGCACCGGATCCTGCGGGTCCTCGTGCAGCGGCGACCGCCGAGCGCCTACATCCGCGACAACCGCTCCGACGAGGAGAACGCCAAGGGGCCGGGCGCCAACGGCTCGAGCCCGAGCTCGGGCGACGAGGAGACCGAGGACCTCGTGCGGGTCGTGCACCACCCCCAGCACGTCGACGCGCTGGTCCGGCTCGCGACCGAGGAGGTCGGCTTCTACGGACGGGAGTCGGTGCAGGTGCCGCGGCGCCTGATGGCGATGCTCGAGGACCTGCTCACCGTGACCCACCCGACGCACCGGGTCGCACTGACCGACGCCGAGGACCGGCTCCGAGCGCAGGTCACGACCTCGCCGGCCTGACGACGACGGTCGTCACGACGTCGGTGACCGACGGGGTGCGGGGCGTCGAGGAGAACCCGAACCGGCACGGCGGGTCCACGGGGGCGATCGACCCCAGGGCGGCCCCGTCGAACTCCCCCGCGACTCCCGTCACCCGGCGCGCGTCCGTCGCCCCGTAGAACTCGCGCCGGCCCTCGAGGGCGGTCCCGCGGGTCCGCACCCCGCGCAGGACGACCCGGGCCACCGGGTCGACGACCGTCGCCCAGGCGGGGCTCGTCGCGAGCCGGCGGGGCACGAGTCGCAGCAGGCGCCCGAGCAGCGTTCGGCCACCGAGGTCGACGTGCAGCTCGAGGGACGTCGAGCGGAGCAGCCACCGGTCGGCGGAGACGCTGACCGTCACGGGCTCGATCCGCATCTCGTCGAAGACGTAGGTGTCACAGATGAACTCGGCCACCTCGGGTGACGGGGCGAGCAGGACGCGGTGTCCCTGCGCCGTCTCGACCATCGCGTCCGAGAAGGAGCCGAGGTGCGTCCGGTCCCAGTGGCCCACGACGACCCGCGTCCCGCTCGTGGTGCCCACGCCCGCGATCCGCCCGTGGAAGCGCAGCGAGGAGGCAGCCGACGAAGGGTGCGGGAGCGTCACCCGACCGAGCGTAAGCGAACCCGGTCGCGGGCGCGGGGCGGTCGGCCGGTCACTCGCTCCGGGTGACCGTGGCCTCGATGCCCGCGATGATCCGGGAGTAGTCGCCGGACGGGTCGCCGCCGAGCACGGCCGACCACGCCGGCACGAGCTCACCGCCGTAGCGGTGCCCGTAGCCGTCCGGCGGGTCGTGGCCGACGGCCATGTCGGTCGTCACCTGCCAGAAGGTGACGAACGGGATCCACGTCACGTCGGGGTTGACGTCGCGCCCTCTCGGCTCGCGCAGCCAGTCGGGCTCGGCCCCGAGCAGGGCGGGATCCCACCAGACGACGGGGTCGGACGCGTGCTGGACGTAGACGAACCGGGGGAACTCCCACTGGCCGTAGGGCCGTCCGTAGTAGTCCCGGGTCAGCTCGGCCGCACGGGTGGCGAAGCGGACGTTGCGGCCGTCGTCGACGACGGGGTCGATAGCCGGGGAGCCGGGGTTGCGCCGATCGGTGAGCTCCTCGTGGATCTCGGTGAAGCTCGGGGTGCCGACCCAGACCCCGCCCTGCGCCCGCCGCATCATGTCCGCGGCGTCGGTGAAGGCCGCCTGCCCGCCGTAGGAGCCGAGCGACTCCCCGCCCACGACCAGACGGGGACGCGCGGTGGCCGGGCGGGCTGACCACACGGCATACACCCGGTCGAAGAGCGCCTTGCCCGCCGCCCGCGGCGTCTCACGGTCGGTCATCATCGACATCGCGCTCGGCAGGTAGGAGTACTGCATCGCCGCGACGGCGCTGTCACCGTCGCTGAGGTACTCGATCGACTGGACCGTCCAGTCGTCGACCCACCCGGTGCCCGTCGTCGTGACCACGGCGAGCACGCGACGGTCGAAGGCCCCGGTCCGCTCGAGCTCGCCGACGACCGCGGCGGCGATCTCCTCGACGCTGCGCTCGTCGGAGCGGCCCGCGTAGACCCGGATCGGCTCGATGGCACTGCGCCCCGTCGCGGCGGTGATCTGGGCGGGGGTCGGCGCGCTCGTGACGAAGAGCTGGCCCTGGAAGCCGAGGCTGTCCCACGGTTCGCTCGAGCCCGGGCCACCCGACCGGAGCGGCGAGGTCGGCGCCATCCGCCCCTCCGGGGGGCTCGAGTTGCCGGCCGCTGCGGCCGCCCCCATCGCCTGCATGGCGCGGTGGAAGAGTACGTTGTCCGAGACCCAGGCGGTGGCGAGCACGACGACGACGACGGCGAGGACCGACGCGATGGTCTTCGGAAGGACGTGGCCGGCCGCCTCGGCGAGGCCTCGGGTCGCGCGTCGCAGCCCCCGGACGGCACCGACGAGCAGGACCGCGACGACGAGCGCGGTGGTCATCGCGCCCACCCAGTCGAGCGGACCGAGGGGCGTGAGCCGCACGACCGCAGCGGTCCGCGCCTGCGACCGCACGTTGCTCACGGTGATCCCGACGACGGCGGCGGCAGTGACGAGCGGCAGCGCCACGCGGAACCAGTGGGCCGCCTCGCTGCTGATCGTGATGTGCAAGGAGGCGAGGCGTGCGACGTGCCGCCCGACCCACGAGAGACCGACCCCCAGGCCGTAGCCCGCCGCGGCGCAGAGCCCGGTGATGAAGCCCTGGTAGTACCAGGTCCGCGGGAGCAGGCTCGGCGACATCGAGATGAGCACGTAGGCCGAGCCGAGCACGAGGCCGAGCCGCGAGAGGTGCCACCAGCGCGGCCCCTCGTGCGGCACCACCGACACGTCGACCATGGGCCCAGCGTAGGTGCGGCCGCACCGGCCCCCGGGCGCGTTCGAGGGAGATGATGGCCTCATGACGACGAGCGCCGCCGACCGGGTCACCTCCTTCGAGCGCGTCGGACTGACCTTCGACGTCACCGACGGGGGGCCACGCGGCGGGCCGGTGGTTGTGCTGCTCCACGGCTTCCCGGCGGACCGCACCGGCTGGCACCGGGTCGAGCCGCTGCTGCACGCAGCGGGCCTGCGCACCCTCGCCCCCGACCAACGCGGCTACTCCCCCGGCGCTGCGCCCACCGAGGTCGCCGCCTACCACCTCGAGGAGCTCGTCGCCGACGTCATCGCGCTCGCCGACGCGGCGGGGGTCGACCGCTTCCACGTCGTCGGCCACGACTGGGGTGGGGCGATCGCCTGGCTGCTCGCCGGCAACCACGCCGACCGGGTCGCCTCGGTGACGGTGCTCTCCACGCCGCACCCCGGCGCCCTCTCCCGGGCCCTGCGCACCGCCGACCAGCGTCGCCGCTCCTGGTACATGGCCGCCTTCCAGGTCCCCACCCTCCCCGAGCGGCTCTTCGCGTCCCGCTTCCACCTCGTGATGGCCCGGATGGGTCTCCCGCTCGACGAGATGGCGCGGTATGCCGCTCGCCTCGCTCGCCCGGAGGCGCTCACCGGCCCGATCAACTGGTACCGCGCGGCCGGCAGCTCCTCGATGCGTGCCCACCGCGTGACGGTGCCGGCCACCTACGTCTGGGGGTCCGACGACCCGGCCCTGGGGCGCACCGCCGCCGAGCTGACCGGCGAGCACGTGACCGGCGACTACGCCTTCATCGAGCTCGACGCGAACCACTGGCTCCCCGAGACCCGGCCCGAGGAGTGCGCCGCCGCGATCGTCGACCGGGTCCGCTCCGCCGGCTGAGCGGCATACCGGGAAGAACCTCGGCGACCGGTAGGTTGCACCCTCGTGAAGATCGACATCTGGTCAGACATCGTGTGCCCCTTCTGCTACCTCGGCAAGCGGCGCCTCGAGGCCGCGCTCGCCGGCTTCGAGCACCGCGACGAGGTCGAGATCCAGTGGCACAGCTTCGAGCTCGACCGGGGTGCGCCGACCGTCTCCGACGGCTCGCTCGTCGACCTGGTCGCCGCCAAGTACGGCACCGACCGTGACCAGGCGATCGCCCAGCACGAGTCGATGGCGGCGGCGGCCGAGGAGCTCGGTCTCGAGTTCAACTGGCAGGACGCCCGCTACGGCAACACCTTCGATGCCCACCGGATCGTCCACCTCGCCGCAGAGCAGGGGCTGGCCGACCGCGCCCACGAGCGCCTCATGCGGGCCTACTTCACCGAGGGCAGAGCGGTCGGCGACCGCGAGACGCTCGTCGAGCTCGCCACCGAGATCGGCCTCGACGCCGCGACGGTCCGCGCCGTGCTCGAGTCGGACGAGTTCGGCAACCACGTGCGCAGCGACGAGGCGACCGCCAAGATGCTCGGCATCGAGTCGGTCCCCTTCTTCGTCCTTGACCGCAAGTACGGCGTCTCCGGCGCCCAGCCGCCGCAGGTCTTCGCGCAGGCCCTCGAGACCGCGTGGTCGACCCGGCACGAGCGCCCCGAGCCGGTCGCCGCCGGTGGCGGCTGCGGCGGGGCCTGCGGAGCCGGTGGCTGCGGCGGCGCCTGCTGACTGCACTCCGCCCTACCCTCGGGTGATGGCGCACCCGACGATGTTCGACGCCGAGGACCCGGTCCTCGAGCGGCTCCGCGCGATCTGTCTCGCGCTGCCCGGCGCCGACGAGAAGGTGTCGCACGGACGTCCGAACTTCTTCACGACCAAGGTCTTCGCGATCTACGGCGGCTCGGTCAAGGGGGACCACTCCTCGGGAGCGCACGGGCGCGCACTGCTCTTCCTCCCCGACGAGGACGACCACGCGGCGCTCGTCGAGGACGGTCGATTCTTCCTGCCCGCCTACCTCGGCCCCTCCGGCTGGCTCGGGCTCGACCTGCCCGGTGACGACGTGGACTGGGACGAGGTGGCCGAGCTCGTCGACGCGTCCTACCGCCGGACCGCACCCGCCCGTCTCGTCGCGGCGCTCGACGCCGCGGAGCACGCATGAGTGCGGCCGAGCCCTGGCACAGCCAGGACCGCCACGTCGTGCGGCTCGAGTGGGGTCCCGATGGCGCGGACCCTCTCGCGCGGTATGCCGCTGAGCAGGGCAGCCGGGTGATCGCCGTCGTCGTCGACGTGCTCAGCTTCACGACGTGCGTGTCGGTGGCCGCCGACCGGGGCATCGCGGTCCTGCCGTTCCCCTGGCGTGACGACCGCGCCGCGGACTTCGCGACGGCGAACGACGCGGTGCTGGCCCAGGGGCGGGGTGTGCTGGACTCGTCGATCACCCTGTCTCCCGGGACGATCCGCGCAGCGGTTGGCGTGGAGCGCCTCGTGCTCCCCTCCCCCAACGGCTCGACGACGAGCGGCCGTCTCGCCGCGACGGGGGCCACGGTCCTGGCCGCGTCGCTGCGCAACCGGTCGGCAGTGGCCGGCTGGCTCGCGGCACAGCTCGTGGCGTCACCGCGTGAGGACGTCGTCGTCCTGCTCGTGCCGTCCGGCGAGCGCTGGACGGACGGCACGCTGCGTCCGGCCGTCGAGGACCTGTGGGGGGCCGGCGCCGTGGCCGACGCCCTCGTGTCCTCGCTCGACCACCGGGCCGGGCCACTGCTGCTCAGCCCGGAGGCGGAGGCTGCCGTCGCCGCCTGGCAGGCCGCCGCAGTCTCGCTCGCGGACCATGTGGCGGCCTGTGCCAGCGGCCGCGAGCTGGTCGAGAGCGGATGGGCCGACGACGTGTCGGTCGCGGCCGAGCTGGACTCGAGCGCAGCCGTGCCCGTCCTCGTCGACGGGGCTTTCCGGGACCGGGCGACCTCACTGGCCGATGGCGCTCCAGAATGCTGATGCCGCGCGGGAGGGGCGGCCGGTGCGGCGCTCGCTCCAGTCGGCGGAGGTCATCAGGCCGGTCACCGCGTTGACCCCGAGCCAGCGCAGCGGCTCCGGCTCCCAGGCCCGGGAGGTGCGACCGGCCCACGGCAGCTGCGCGAGGCCCTCGGGGTCGTCGTCCCGGATCATCGCGGCGAGGGTCCGTCCGGCCAGGGCCGAGGTCGCCACGCCGTCGCCCACGTAGCCACCCGCGAAGGCCAGCCCCGTGGTCCGGTCGTGGCGCACCGACGGGAACCAGTCGCGCGGGACCCCGAGGTTGCCGCCCCAGGCGTGCGTGAAGCGGACCCCCTCGAGCACGGGAAAGAGCTCGACGACGATCCGCCGGAGCATCGTCTGGACGCGCTCGTGGTGCTCCGTCGACGGCGAGATCCGCGATCCGTAGCGGTAGGGAGCCCCCCTGCCGCCGAAGGCGATCCGCCCGTCCTTCGTGCGCTGGCCGTAGACGACGAGGTGGCGGTTGTCCGCGAAGGTCTCCCGCCCGTCGAGCCCGATCGCATCCCAGGCCGCGTCGTCGAGCGGCTCCGTCGCCGTCATCAGCGAGTAGACCGGAGCGATCGCGCGGCGACGACCGCGAACGGTCGGGGTGTAGCCCTCGGTGGCGAGGACGACGTGGTCGGCGCGAACCGTGCCGTGCGGGGTGACGACGCGGTGGCTGCCGACGTCCGCTGCGGCCGTCTGCTCGTAGATGACGACACCGCGCCGCTCGACGGCCCGCGCGAGGCCCCGGACGAGCCGCGCCGGGTGGATGACGGCGCAGTGCGGGGTGAAGGCGGCGCCGAGTGCACCGGAGACCCGTGCCCGGTCGCCGAGCTCGTCGGCGGACAGGAGCCGGTGGTCGTCCTCGCCGAAGCCCCAGGCGGCGTAGTCGGCCACCTCGTCGCGGATCCGCTCGAGCTGGGCGGGGTTGCGCGCGACCGAGAGCGAGCCGCCCTGCTCGAAGTGGCAGTCGATCCCCTCCTCCGCCGCGATCCGCCCCACCTCGGGGACGACCTCGTGGAGCCGGTGCTGCATCCGCACCGCGGCGTCGCGGCTGCGCTCGCGGGCCATCCGTCCCAAGGACGTGGGGAACAGGGCGGAGCACCAGCCGCCGTTGCGGCCCGACGCACCGAAGCCGGCGATCTCCTGCTCCACCACGGCCACGCGGATGCTCGGGTCGGCCACGGCGAGGTGGTAGGCGGTCCACAGCCCCGTGTAGCCGGCTCCGACGATGACGACGTCGACGTCGAGGTCCCCGCCCAGCGCCGGCCGCGGCGTGAGGTCGTCGTCGACCGTGTCGTGCCAGAGGCTGAGTCCGCGGTAGTCGGTGGGCATTCCGGCAGTATGCCGTGAAGCTGCGGCCCGCGACAGCCTGACGTCACGCATTCCGTGGACCATGAGCGCGTTCGCCTACGGAATCCGTCGCGAGATCGGATTCAGACAACCCCTTCCGCAACCGTCACCGATGCAGCACCATGGACCGCATGACGACCCCGGACCGCGCCCGCCTCCACGACCTGCACGAGCGCGAGCGGCAGGCCTTCCGCGCGGCTCGCCCCCGCTCGGCCGCCCTCGCCGAGCGCGCGCGGGCCCACCTGCCCGGCGGCGTGCCGATGAGCTGGATGGTCAAGTGGCCCGGCGACTTCCCGGTCTTCGTCGAGCAGGCCTCCGGCGCCCACTTCACCTGCGTCGACGGCATCGACCACGTCGACCTGTGCCTGGGCGACACCGGCGCGATGATGGGGCACTCGCCGGCGCGGATGACGCAGGCGGTCGTCGCGCAGCTGCCCCGGGGCATCACGACGATGCTCCCGACGGAGGACGCGATCGCCGTGTCCACCGACCTCGCCGACCGCTTCGGCCTGCCCTACTGGCAGTTCACCCTGACGGCGACGGACGCCAACCGACACGCCATCCGCTACGCACGTCACCTGACGGGTCGCAGCAAGATCGTCGTGCACAACTGGTGCTACCACGGGTCGGTCGACGAGACCTTCGCGACGCTCGATGAGGCGGGTCGGACCGTCAACCGGCGCAACAACATCGGCGCCCCGGTCGACACGGCGGAGACGACGCGCGTCGTGGAGTTCAACGACCTCGAGGCGATGGAGCGGGCCCTCGCCCATGGTGACGTCGCGGCCGTCCTGGTCGAGCCGGCGCTCACCAACATCGGCATCGTCCTGCCCGACCCCGGCTACAACGAGGGCCTGCGCGAGCTCGCGACCCGCTACGGGGCGTTGCTCATCAACGACGAGACCCACACGATCTGTGCGGGACCCGGGGGCATCACCGCTCGAGACTCCCTGCGCCCTGACATGCTCGTCATCGGCAAGTCGATCGGTGGCGGGATCCCTTGCGGCACCTTCGGTTTCACCGAGGATGTCGCCGACCGCATCGCCCGTTCCGTCGATCTGGAGGATATCGACGTGGGCGGGATCGGCGGCACGCTGGCCGGCAACGGCCTGTCGACGGCGGCGATGCGCGCCACCCTCGAGCAGGTCATGACGGCCGAGGCGTTCGCGCACATGGTCCCGCTCGCCGACGCCTGGGCGGACGGGGTGCAGGCGGGCATCGACGCGGTCGGCGCCGACTGGCACGTGACCCGCCTCGGCGCGCGGGCCGAGTACAACTTCTCCGCCCGGCCCTCGCACGACGGCCAGCAGGCCCACGACGCCGACGACTTCGACCTCCAGCAGTACCTCCACCTCTATGCCCTCAACCGCGGGATCCTGCTGACGCCCTTCCACAACATGGCCCTGATGTGCCCGGACACGACCCAGGCCGACGTCGACGCCCACACCGCCATGTTCGCCGCGTGCCTGACGGAGCTGTTCGCGACGGCGTGACACCCCGCTCCCACTAGCCTTGGCGTGGAACGGCATCCGACCGACGCGTGGAGGCACCCCATGACCGAGCTCGATCCCGCCAACGACCTCCCGCTCACCGGTCCCTCACTCCGCCGCCGTCGCACGAAGCTCGGCATCGTCGGTGCCGGCGCCGTGGGTGCCACCCTCGCGTATGCCGTCCTGATGCGCGGTGTCGCCCAGACGATCGCCCTCTACGACGTCAACGCGGCGAAGGTCCACGCCGAGGCCCTCGACCTCAGCCACGGCATCCAGTTCGTCCCGATGGCGCGGGTCATCGGCTCCGACGACATCGCCGTCTTGGCGGACTGCGACGTCATCGTCTTCACTGCCGGCGCCAAGCAGAAGCCGGGCCAGTCCCGGCTCGACCTCGCCGAGACGACGATCTCGCTCGTCCGCTCGATCATGCCCCAGCTCGTCGAGGTCGCCCCCGACGCGATCCACGTCCTCGTGACCAACCCGGTCGACGTCGTGACCTATGCCGCGCTCAAGGCCTCGGGCCTGCCGTCCAACCAGGTCTTCGGCTCCGGCACCGTGCTCGACTCCTCCCGCCTGCGCTTCCTCATCGCCGAGCACACCGGGGTCGCGGTGCAGAACGTCCACGCCTACGTCGCCGGCGAGCACGGGGACAGCGAGATCCCGCTGTGGAGCTCGGCGAGCATCGCGTCCGTCCCGCTGCTCCAGTGGGCCGGTGTCGCCGGCGAGGGCCGGCTCGACGCCGAGGACCGCGAGCGGATCGCCCGGGAGGTCATCGAGTCCGCCTACCGGGTCATCGAGGGCAAGGGCGCGACCAACTACGCCATCGGCCTCGCCGGGTCGCGCATCATCGAGGCCATCGTCTACGACGAGCGGCGGCTGCTGCCCGTCTCGTCGCTGCTCACCGACTACTACGGCATCAGCGACGTCTGCCTCTCCGTGCCCGCCCTCGTCCACGCGGAGGGGGTCGGTGAGCGGATCGAGGTCCCGATGACCGACGCCGAGCTGGCAGGTCTGCGCGCCTCCGCCGACGCCGTCCGGGCGACGGCCCGGCGCTTCGGCCTCTGACAGGTCGACGCCAGGCGCCCCTCGGTGCCTACGCTGGTGCCATGACGACTGCCGACCTCAACTTCTACTTCGACCCCGTCTGCCCGTTCGCCTGGATGACGAGCAAGTGGGTGCGCATGGTCGCCGACCAGCGCGACTACACCGTCGAGTGGCGGTTCATCTCGCTCCGGCTCGTCAACAAGGACGTCGACTACGACGCCCACTTCCCGCCGGAGTACGAGGCCGGGCACACCGCCGGGCTGCGGCTGCTGCGGGTCGCCGCCCGGGCCCGCGCCGAGCACGGTGCCGCGGCGGTCGGCCCGCTGTACGCGGCGATGGGCGCGCGGATCTTCGACGACGCGTCGGCCACCGACGACCTGGCCGGACGCGAGCGGCGCGGCACCCGAGCGTTCGTCGAGCCGATCCTGGTCGAGGCGGGGCTGCCGACGACGCTGGCGGACGCCTTGGACGACGAGAGCCTGGACGCCGAGCTCCGGGCCGAGACCGACCACGCCCTGAGCCTGACCGGGCGCGACGTCGGGACGCCGATCATCCACGTGAGCCCGCCGACCGGGGTCGCGTTCTTCGGGCCGGTGATCAGCCGGCTGCCCGACGAGGACGCCGCGGTCGAGCTGTGGGACCACGTGGTCGGGCTGGCGGGCTTCCCGGGTTTCGCCGAGCTCAAGCGCAGCCTGCGCGAGCGGCCCCAGCTGCGCGGCCTCGGCGTGGACGTCGACGAGGTCGGCGTGAGCGAGGACTGGCACGGCGGCAGCCGGCGGGTGAAGAAGTGAGCGCGGACGAGCTGACGTACTCCGAGTCGGCCGTCGTCGCGGCCACCCCGCAGCAGGTGTACGACCTCGTCTCGGACGTGACGCGCACCGGTGAATGGAGCCCGATCTGTCGCGAGTGCTGGTGGGACGAGGGTGACGGGCCGCGCGTCGGAGCCTGGTTCACCGGGCGCAACGAGGTGCCCGGCCGCACCTGGCAGACCCGCTCGCAGGTCGTCGTGGCCGACCCTGGTGAGCGCTTCGCGTTCGTCGTCGGCGGGTCCTTGGTGCGGTGGTCGTACACCCTCGCCCCCGTGGACGGCGGCACCGAGCTGACCGAGTCGTGGCAGTTCCTCCCCGAGGGCCTGGCGATGTTCGCCGAGAAGTACGGCGACGACGCACCGGCCCAGATCGAGGACCGCACCCGGGCCGCCCATGCGGGCATCCCCGCGACGTTGGCGGCGATCGCGGCCATCGCGGCGTCCGGTCAGCTCGCGACGTAGACGGTGCTGGCCGACGTCCCGCCGGTGAGGAAGTTCGCGAACCTCACCTCGTCCGCGCGGGCCCGGTCGAAGACGCCCGAGAGCACGGCCAGGAACTCCGCGTCCGCGTCACCGTCGGCCCACAGGGCGAACACGCCGCCAGGACGGATGAACCGGGTCAGGCGGCGCAGCCCCGCGTCGGTGTAGAACGCGGCGTGGCTGGGGTGCAGCACCTGGCGCGGCGAGTGGTCGACGTCCAGCAGGACGGCGTCGAACCGCCGGTCGGGCTCGCGCGGGTCGAACCCCTCACCGGCCGCCATGGCGAAGAAGTCGCCGTTCACGTACCGCGTGCGGGGGTCGGCGGTGAGCTCGGCCGCGCCGGGCACGAGCCCCCGCTGGTGCCAGTCGATGACGTCTGGCAGCGCCTCGACCACGAGCATCGACCGGACCCGCGAGTCGGTCAGGGCAGCCCGTGCGGTGCAACCGAGGCCGAGACCGCCGACGACGACGTCCAGGTCGGTCCCCGGGGTGTCGGCCAGCCCGCGGTGGGCGAGCTCGACCTCGGCGACCGTGAACAGGCTCGACATCAAGAACTCGTCCCCGAGCTTGACCTCGTACACGTCGACGAGCAGCGTCGGCTCGAGCCGGCGGCGCAGGCTGATCGCGCCCATCGGCGTCGGGGCCCAGGCGACCTCCTCGAACCGGGCGCTCACCCGGGCACCTCGCCGTCGACGTACACCCAGTGGCCGCGGCGGCGTTCGAACCGGCTGGTCTCGTGCAGCGTTCCTGTGCCGTCCGGCCCGGAGTACGCGGCCTCGAACTCGACCGTGCCCCGGTCGTCGCCCGGACCGCCGGCCACGGCCTGCAGCACCCGCAGGCACGTCCAGGTGAGGCCGGGGGACGGCGCGACGTCGTCCGGCCGGGTGCGCGGGTGCCAGGTGCGCGCGACGTGCTCGGTGCGGCCCAGGGCGTACGCGCAGTAGCGCGAGCGCATCAGCTGCTCGGCCGTGACGGCGGACTCACCCTCGTGCACGGGTCCGCAGCAGGCGGCGTAGGGGACGCCGGTGCCGCACGGGCACTCGGCGAGCAGGCCGCTCACGGCTGCACCGTGCCACGCGCGAGGGCGACCACGTCGGCGGCCTCGGCCCGGGCCCGGGCCGCGCGGGTGCCGACCCGGGCCAGGGCCGATGCGTCACCGGCGCGGACCATCGCCGCGCCCTCGGCGGCGGCGGCGACCTCGGCGCCGAGTCGGGTGATCCGGTGGTGCAGGTCGGCGTGCGGGCC
>JBDSSS010000138.1:0-19377 GCA_039928615.1 Terracoccus sp.
ACTCGGCCCGACCCCTCGTCGATCATCGTCACCGCCGGACGGGCGCCCTCTGGACGGGTGCGGCGCCGTGGGTCAGCGGGCGCTCTTGCGCGCCGCCGTCGTCCGGGCCGGTGCGGCCTTCGCCGTCGTCTTGCGGGCGGTGGCCTTGGCGGGGGCGGCCGTGGTGGCCGCCTTCCTCGTGGCAGGGGCCGCCTTGGTCGCCGTCGTGCGTGCCGAGACCTTCGCAGGGGCGGCCTTGGTGGCCTTGGTGGCGGTGGCGCGCTTGGCGGGCGCCGCAGAGGTCGTGGTCGTCGCCTTCTTCGCCGCACCGGCGCTCTTGCGGGCCGTCGTCGAGGCCGCCTTCGTCGCCGTTGCCTTCGACGCGGTGGCCTTGGTCGTGGCTGCCGTCCGCTTGGCCGGAGCTGCCTTGGTCGTGGCTGCCGTCCGCTTGGCCGGAGTCGCCTTGGTCGTGGCCGCCTTGGTCGTGGCCGCCTTGGCCGGAGCCGCCTTCTTCGTCGTCGTCTTCGCGGCGGCCTTCGTCGCCTTCTTCGCGGCCGGAGCGGCCACGGTTGCCGATCCCGCGGAGGCGCGGGCAGCCGCCGACTCGGTGCGGGAGAGCTTCTTGGACCCGGAGACGATCTCCTTGAAGTTCGTTCCGGCCCGGAACTTGGGGACCTTGGTCTTCTTGATCTTGACGGTCTCACCGGTCTTGGGGTTGCGGCCCGTGCGGGCTGCCCGGTCGACTCGCTCGAAGGTCCCGAAGCCGGTGATGCCGACCTTCTGGCCCTTGTTGACCTCGCGGATCACGATGTCGAGGAAGGCCTCGAGTCCGTCGGAGGCCATCTTCTTGTTGCCGAGCTTGGCCTCGAGCGCGTCGATGAGTTCTGCCTTGTTCACGTCTTCCCCTCCAGAGGACTGTCGCAGTCAGGAGACCCGACGGTGAGTCCGGATCGAGTCCGGTTATCCCCTGACGGTAGGCCGAAGTGCACACGAGGTCCACCACCGGAACGGGGTTATTCCTTGTGTCGCAAGGGCTTTGAGAGTTCTGGAGAGGCGGGAGGGGCGAGGGCCCAGGAGCGGTCAGTCAACCCCCAGCCCTCCCGAGCCGAACCCAAAAGCTCTGTCCCGCAACGTTTCTCGCCGGAACGCGACGGATCCGCGGACGCGGAACGACCCGCTCAGGCGAGGGTCGTGACCGGCTTGTGGGCGGGGCGGCTCTTCTCGAACCGGGTGACCTCGTCCTCGTGTCGGAGGGTGAGGCCGATGTCGTCGAGGCCCTCGAGCAGGCGCCAGCGGGTGTACTCGTCGATCTCGAAGGGGGCCACGATCTCCCCCGCAGTGACGGTCCTCGTGACGAGATCCACCCCGATCTCGGCGCCGGGGTTGTTCTCGAGGTACTTCCAGATCAGCTCGACGTCGTCCTGGGACACCGCCGCGGTGAGCAGCCCCTGCTTGCCGCTGTTGCCGCGGAAGATGTCGGCGAAGCGCGAGCTGATGACCGCCCGGAAGCCGTAGTTCATCAGGGCCCAGACCGCGTGCTCGCGACTCGAACCGGTCCCGAAGTCAGGCCCTGCCACGAGGACGGACCCAGCGGCATACACCGGGTTGTTGAGGATGAACGACTCGTCCTTGCGCCAGGCGGCGAAGAGGCCGTCCTCGAAGCCGGTCCGCGTCACCCGCTTGAGGTACTCGGCGGGGATGATCTGGTCGGTGTCGACGTTGCTGCGGCGCAGGGGGACGCCGACCCCCGTGTGGCTCTCGAACTTGTCCATCGCTCAGGCCTCCTCGCCCGTGGGGGTGACGCCCGGCAGGTCAGCCGGGCTCGACAGGGTGCCGCGCACGGCCGTGGCGGCGGCGACGAGCGGGCTGACGAGGTGGGTGCGACCACCCTTGCCCTGTCGGCCCTCGAAGTTGCGGTTCGAGGTCGAGGCGCTGCGCTCGCCCGGGGCGAGGGTGTCGGGGTTCATGCCGAGGCACATCGAGCACCCGGGCAGACGCCACTCGGCGCCGGCTGCGGTGAAGACGGCATCGAGCCCCTCGGCCTCGGCCTGCAGGCGCACCTTGGCCGAGCCGGGGACCACGAGCATGCGGACGCCGTCGGCGACCTGGTGGCCCTTGACGACGGCCGCGGCCGCGCGCAGGTCCTCGATCCGGCCGTTGGTGCACGAGCCGACGAAGACGGTGTCGACCGCGATGTCGCGCAGCGGCGTCCCGGCCTCGAGGCCCATGTAGGCGAGCGCGTTGGCGGCCGAGACGCGGTCACCCTCGTCGGCGAAGGACTCGGGGTCGGGCACCGAGGCGTTGAGCGGGAGACCCTGCCCGGGGTTGGTGCCCCAGGTGACGAACGGCGTCAGCGCGTCGGCGTCGAGGTGGACCTCCTCGTCGAAGACGGCGTCGTCATCGGTGCGCAGCGCGGTCCACTCGGCGACGGCCGCGTCCCAGTCGGCGCCCTGCGGCGCGTGCGGCCGGCCCTCGAGGTAGTCGAAGGTGACCTGGTCGGGGGCGATCATGCCGGCGCGGGCGCCGGCCTCGATGGACATGTTGCAGACCGTCATCCGCGCCTCCATGGAGAGCGCCTCGATGGCCTGGCCGCGGTACTCGATGACGTAGCCCTGCCCGCCGCCGGTGCCGATCTGGGCGATCACCGCGAGCACGATGTCCTTGGCCGTGACGCCCTCGGACAGCGAACCGTCGACGGTGACGGCGAGCGTCCGGAAGGGCTTGAGCGGGAGGGTCTGCGTGGCGAGGACGTGCTCGACCTCTGACGTGCCGATCCCGAAGGCGAGCGCCCCGAAGGCGCCGTGCGTGGAGGTGTGGCTGTCACCGCAGACGACGGTCATTCCGGGCTGCGTCAGGCCGAGCTGGGGGCCGACGACGTGGACGATGCCCTGGTCGGCATCGCCCATCGGGTAGAGCCGGACGCCGAACTCGTCGCAGTTGCGACGAAGGGTGTCGACCTGGATCTTGGAGACCGGGTCGGTGATCGGGCCGGGAGTCGTGGGGACGTTGTGGTCCTCGGTCGCGAGCGTGAGGTCCGGTCGGCGCACGGTGCGCTCCGCGAGGCGCAGCCCGTCGAAGGCCTGGGGGCTGGTCACCTCGTGCAGCAGGTGCAGGTCGATGTAGAGCAGGTCCGGCTCGCCCTCGGCGTGCCGGACGACGTGCGACTCCCAGACCTTTTCGGCCAATGTCCGTGCCATGACTTCCCTCCGCGACGACGTGTGGACCTCCGAGGATGCGCGAGGCCGGGGTCACCCGCGCCATCGCTTGAAAAACAGCGTGGCCCCTTTGTGGGTGGAGGGTGTTGACGTCTCAGTGCCTGAGACGGCAATATCAGTGCATGGACAACTCATCTGGGGTCGGCGTTCTGGACAAGGCCGCGACGGTTCTCGGCGCCCTCGAGGCCGGGCCGGCCACCCTCGCCCAGCTCGTCGGTGCCACCGGGTTCGCTCGCCCGACCGCCCACCGCCTCGCGGTCGCCCTCGAACACCACCGCCTCGTCTCGCGCGACATGCAGGGCCGCTTCGTCCTCGGACCGCGCCTCGGCGAGCTCGCATCGGCCGCGGGCGAGGACCGGCTGCTCGCCGCTGCCGGACCGGTCCTCGGCGCCCTGCGTGACCACACCAACGAGAGCGCGCAGCTCTTCCGCCGGCAGGGCGACCAGCGCATCTGCGTCGCCGCCGCCGAGCGGCCCGTCGGGCTGCGTGACTCGATCCCGGTCGGCGCCACCCTGTCGATGCTCGCGGGGTCCGCCGCCCAGGTCCTGCTCGCGTGGGAGGAGCCGGACCGCCTCCATCGCGGGCTGCAGGGCGCGAGCTTCTCCGCGACCGCCCTGTCGGGGGTGCGTCGTCGGGGCTGGTCCCAGAGCGTCGCCGAGCGCGAGGCCGGGGTCGCCTCGGTGTCGGCGCCGGTGCGCGGCCCGTCGGGCCGCGTCGTGGCCGCGGTCTCGATCTCGGGTCCGATCGAGCGGCTCTCGCGCCAGCCGGGCCGGCTCCACGCCGCGACGGTCGTCGCGGGCGCCAACAAGCTGACCGAGGTCCTGCGCCGGCACCACGCGATGCAGCAGAACCAGCAGCAGCAGCACAACGCCTGACCTGCGCTGCCACTGCCCGCACGTTTCGTAGCCCGGGCGACCACACCGGCGCGAGCGGACGGCATACCCCGCACGTTTCGTAGCCCCGGCGACCACACCGGCGCCAGCGGACGGCATACCCCGCACGTTTCGTAGCCCGGGCGACCACACTGGAGGCGAAGCCAGGGGTATGCCGCACGTTTCGTAGCCCGGGCAACCGAAGACGGTGTGGGGCGGGGCAACGGATCGGTCACGATGTGCCCTCGGACCCCCTTTCGCCCTGCCATCCGAGGGCCGGTGGCATCACCCTGTGTGACACCGCACGAACCGGAGCAGAGGGGTCACCATGGAGAGCACCCGACGACAGGCCAGCACGCCGGCACGCGCGGCCGTCACGGCCGGCGCCCTGCTGCTCGCGTTCACGGTGTCCGCGTGCAGCTCGGAGGCGACCGGCTCCGCCGCCCCGACGAGGCTGACGACGGGCACCCCGACGACGGCCGAGGCTTCGACCCCGGCCCCCGCCCCGACCCGGTCGACCATCCCGACGGTCGCCGCCCCCGTCCCGACCCGGAGTGCGCCCGCACCGACCGCGACGGTCCCAGCCACCAAACCGGCACCTGCTCCTCCCCCGGCACCCGCACCCACCCGCACCCCGGCGAGCAAGCCCGCTGTGGTCGTCGAGCCGGTGTCGGCTCCCAAGCCGGTGACGCCCCCCAAGCCCGCCGTTCCCCCGGTCAAGATCGTCCTCGAGAACGGTGACGTCAGCGCCCAGGTCCGCTCGGTCCAGGCCCGGCTGCGCCAGATCGGCTGGTTCTCCGGCGACGTCGCCGACCGCTACGGCTCGGTGACGGCTGCCGCCGTGTCCGGTTTCCAGCGCAAGCGCGGCCTGCCCGTCACGGGCGCGCTCGACCAGACGACCTACGCCCGGCTGCTCGCGATGACCAGCCGGCCCACCGCCGACGAGCTGGCCAACGTCAAGCCCAAGCCGCCCGAGCCGACCACGAAGCCGACGACCCCCGGCACGAAGCCCGCGACCCCCGGCACGAAGCCCGCGACGGACAAGCCCAGGTCGAACGGCATCACGTGGGACGTCGACCAGCGCTGCCTCACCGGGCGGGTCATGTGCGTGAGCAAGACCGCACGCACCCTCACCTGGGTCGTCGACGGTGTGCCGCAGTTCCAGTTCGACGTCCGCTTCGGCAGTGACGAGCTGCCCACCCGCGAGGGCACCTTCTCGGTCTACAAGAAGAAGGTCGACGTCATCTCGAACCTCTACCACACGCCCATGCCCTACTCGATGTTCTTCTCCGGCGGCCAGGCAGTGCACTACTCGTCCAACTTCGCGCGGCTCGGTTACTCCGGCGCCTCGCACGGCTGCGTCAACGTGCGCGACCGCGCCGGGATCATCCGGCTCTACAACGAGTCCCGCGTCGGCGACACGGTCGTCGTCCACTGGTGACCTCGCGAGCGCGCCGGCGCACCCGCCCCGCTGAGCGGCATACCGGGGCGACGTAGGCTGGGCGGACTTCGTGTCCCCCGGTGCCAGGAGGCCCCCGTGCTCAAGGTTGGTTGGAAGGCGTCCGCCGAGCAGTTCGGTCCGCGCGAGCTCCTCACGTATGCCGCCCACGCCGAGTCCGTGGGGCTGGACTCCGCGTTCATCTCCGACCACTTCCAGCCGTGGCGCCACGAGCAGGGACACGCACCGTTCGCGATGGCCTGGCTCGCGGCCGTCGGTGAGCGGACGGAGCGGATCCAGCTCGGGACGTCGGTGATGACGCCGACCTTCCGCTACAACCCGGCGGTCGTCGCCCAGGCGTTCGGCACCCTCGGCGCCCTCAACCCGGGGCGGATCGTCCTCGGGATCGGCACCGGCGAGGCGCTCAACGAGGTCGCCGTCGGCGCAGCCGGCTCCCCGTGGCCCGAGTTCAAGGAGCGGTTCGCCCGGATGCGCGAAGCGGTCCGGCTGATGCGCCAGCTGTGGACCGAGGAGCGCGTCACCTTCGAGGGTGACTACTACCGCACGAAGGACGCGACGGTCTACGACCGGCCCGACGAGCCGATCCCCGTCTACGTCGCTGCCGGTGGACCCGTCGTCGCGCGGTATGCCGGTCGCTCGGGTGACGGCTTCATCTGCACCTCCGGCAAGGGCCGTGAGCTCTACGAGGACAAGCTGCTCCCGGCCGTCGACGAGGGCCTGGCGAAGTCCGAGCGCACCCGCGACGACATCGACAAGATGATCGAGATCAAGCTGTCCTACGACCGCGACCCCGAGGTGGCCCTGCACAACGTCCGCTTCTGGGCACCGCTGTCGCTCTCCGCCGAGCAGAAGCACGGCGTCGACGACCCGGTCGAGATGGAGCGCCTCGCCGACGAGCTGTCCGACGAGGAGGTGGCCAAGCGGTGGATCGTCACGAGTGACCCCGAGGAGGCCGTCGAGGCGATGAAGCAGTACGTCGACTGGGGTTTCGACCACCTCGTGGTGCACGCGCCGGGTCACGACCAGGCGCGCTTCCTCGACCAGTTCAGCGCGGACGTCCTGCCGCGTCTGCGCGACCTCGGCTGACCCGTCAGCGGGCACCGGTCCCCCGTGTTCGGGAGTCGCCCCCGCGGGGTACGTCTCGGTCATGAGCGAATCGAACACACCTTCGAGTGACGACGTCATCGGCGCGACCCCCGGGTCCGACACGGGAGCGACCGGCGACAACACGATCAAGGACCCCGAGGACTGGGTCACCGGCGACGAGCCGATGACCGGCGCGCAGCGCAGCTACCTCGACACCCTGGCCCGCGAGGCCGGCGAGACGCTGCCGGCCGACCTCAACAAGGCGGAGGCGTCCGAGCACATCGACCGCCTCCAGTCCTCGACCGGGCGCGGCGAGAGCACCACGCCCGGGAGCTGACCCGAGCCGTCGTCACGCGCGTCCGGTGGGGTGGCCGTCAGGCCTCCTCCACCGGGCGCGCGTGCTGGCGCGGAGCCCCGTCCGTGCTGATCCCGGACGCTCCCCCGGCTCACCCGTCCTCCTAGGGCCGCGCTTGCAGGACCGTCGACAGCGAAGCCGTGCGCGCGTCCGTCCAGCCGTCGGGGCGCGTGACCTCCACCCACGACCTCAGGTTTGCCGAGGCGGTGTAGAGGTGCCCGTAACCCACCGGGGTGTTGCCGGCGCCGGGGAGGTCGAGCAAGGTCTGCCACATGGTCACCACCGGGAACCACGTCATCCGCGGGGACACGTCTGGGCCACGCTGGCCATCGAGCAACCACTCGGGCTTGGTGAAGGCGAGGCTCTGGTTGAAGAAGACGATGGGGTCGGATGCGTGCTGGAGGTAGACGAGGCGGGTCGGGCCCCACGGCCCCGTGGTGCGCGCGAAGCCGTCCTGCTCGGCGGTGAACCGCACCGTTCGCCCCTGCCCGTAGATCGGCAGCCAGGCGGGGCTTCCCCGGTCCCGATCCGCCGTGACCTGTCCGTGCAGGCCGTTGACGAAGGGTGGACCGACCATGAGCGCGCCGTCGATCGGGGCGTTGATGACGTTGACGGACCCGAGGATGCTCTCGACACCGAACGAGCCGAGGGACAGACCGTAGAGATAGAACGTGGGCCGGGTCGCTTCTGGCAGCGTCTGCCAGTAGCCGTGCACCGTGTCGAAGACGACCCGCGAGGTCTCCTTGACGGCCTCCTGGTCCGCGAGCAGCGAGATCCAGCTCGGCAGGAAGGAGTACTGGACCCCGGCTATCGCCGTGTCGCCGTTCCAGAGGAACTCGAGGGGATCGACGCCGTTGGCGTCGAGGAAGCCGGTGCCGGTCGTCGTAGCCACGACGAGCACCTTGCGATCGAAGGCCCCCGTGCGCTTCAGCTCCGCGAGGAGCAGGTCGGCCCGCCCCTGGACGGTGTCGGCGCTCTCGAGGCCCGCGTAGACCCGGATGGGGGTCTTCGCTCCGCCACCACCGGCGGCCTCGAGCTCGGCGACGGTCGGCCCGCCCGACACGAAGTTGCGCCCCTGCCGACCGAGCTGGCCCCACGGGGACGCCGACGCGGGACTGCCTGACCGCTCCGCGGCCGTCGGTTGCACGACCCCTTCGGTGAGGGTCGCGTCACGCGGCGCGAAGGTCGCGTTCGCGCCGGCGAAGAAGGCGTTGACGAGGACTCCCGTGAGAAGGGTCCAGATGAGCAGCAGCAGCGCAGCGGAGCCGAGGACGATGGACAGGCGCCGAGGCAGCCGCCGACCGATCCAGCCGAAGACCGTGACGAAGAGCAGCCGCACCGTGCGGCCCACCAGGAGCAGCAGCAGCGCGACGACAACAGTGACCGCGATGATGACCGGCCAGATGACCGGGGAGGTCGGCTCCATGCCGTACTGCAGCCGCGTCTCGTTCTGCCAGCCGACGTAGCGCCAGCCGGTGAACACCGCCACCCCCAGCCCGAGCACGCTGAGGACGCCCACGACGAGCCGGCGCACCCGCGGCGAGGAGGCGGGCACCTGGAGGTAGTAGCGCAGGGCGGTCAGCCCGGCGACGATGCCGTAGCCGACGACGACCGTGACCCCGGACGCGACGCCCTGCACCGTGGCGTCGCGCGGCAGCAGCGACGGGGTCAGGGACAGGGCGAACGACCACGCCGCCGCGATGAGCCCGGCACCGGAGAAGGTGGGATCGAGGACGTGACCAGGACGCCCGAGCGACAGGCGCCAGTTGCGCCCGGCCGTGCCATCGCGAGCCGGGTCCTCGTCGGCGGCCGGGGGCCGCTCGGTCACCGTTGCGGACACTGACGGCTCCTCTTCGCTCCGACGCGCGCCCCGCGCGGCGCTCGCTACCTCCAGCACCGAGCATAGGGCGGCAGACGCAGACAGGCCCCCGATCCAGTGGATCGGGGGCCTGTCTGGTGCTCCTCCGAGCATCACGTAGCCCCGACGGGATTCGAACCCGCGCTACCGCCTTGAGAGGGCGGCGTGCTAGGCCGCTACACAACGGGGCCGTGATCGCCGAGCGCGTCGGCAACGGAGAAAAATCTACCGCATGGGCAGACTTTCTCCGAATCGGCTCATCTTGCGATGAACTGAAAGCTGGGGTACCAGGACTCGAACCTAGAATGACGGAACCAGAAACCGTTGTGTTGCCAATTACACCATACCCCAAGGGGTTTCACTTCGAGCGCGCCTGTCGGCCTTCTGCGTTGTGAACCGAAGAGGATACTACCGGTCCATCCGCGGTGGCCCAAATCGGCGGCGGACCGCAGCCGCCAGCTCCCCCAGACTGGTCACCGAGGCCACGGCCTCCCCGGTGCCCCGACCCTCCCGGTCGAGCCAGACGGCCTGCAGGCCGGCCGACCGGGCACCGAGGACGTCCCACTCGAGGCTGTCACCGACGCACACCGCCCGCGCCGGCGCGACGCCGACCCGGGCGCAGACCTCGAGGTAGACCCGCTCGTCAGGCTTGCCGAAGCCGAGCGTGTCGGTGGTGACGACGACCTCGAAGCGCTCGTGCAGATCCAGCGCCTCGAGCTTGACCCGGGTCGGCTCGTGAGCAGAGTTCGTCAGCAGCGCCACCGGCAGTCCCACTGCCTCGGCAGCATCCAGGAGGTCGGGAACGTCGTCGAAGAGCCGCTGTGACCGCCGGAACGCCGGGCCGTAGGCGGCCTCGTACCGGTCGAACGTGTCCTCCCCGAGGGGAAGGCCGAAGACGTCCGCCACCTCGCGCAGCCGCTCGGCCCGCATCTGCTCGAAGGCCAGCTCCCCCGAGGCATACCGGCGAAACCAGCGTCCGGGGTCGGCGTGGTAGCGCTGCGCCATCGCGACGTGCTCGTCCGCGTCCGGCCAGACAGCGGCCGCAGCTGCCGTGCCGGCCGCGACCATGGCCCCACGGGTGTCGATGATCGTGTCGTCGACGTCGAGCACGAGCGCCGCGACCTCGGTGAGCTCGTCGTCGAGGATCGTCACGGCCGCTCCCCCACCCCGAAGAGCGGCAGGGCGGCCTCGACGCCAACGACCTCGACGCCCGCGCCCCGTCCCGAGGCGAGCCAGGTGGCGCGCTCGAGCCTCAGGTGCTGGAGCATCTCGCCGCTGTGCGCGAGCAGCGACGTGTGCGTCGCGACGTACCCGAGCGAGCGGGAGACCCCCAGGGAGCCGTCGTTGCCCACCACCGCGGAGCTGATCGCGGCCACCGCTCCGAGATGCCCGAAGGCCAGCTCGAGGACCGCGCGCCGCATCTGCGTGCCGAGGCCGTGCCCCCTGGCCTCGGGGACGAGCCAGGAGGACGAGTCGACGACCCGGTCCGAGGGATAGTCCGGTCCCTCGAGCCACTGGACCCCGACGACCCGGCCCTCGGCGCTGACCACGAGGGGAAGTGCCCAGTCCGCCGGTGACCACAGGCCCATGGCCCGCCAGTAGGACTGCGCCAGCACGGCGGACCTGTTGGCACCCGCGTCGAGAGCGACATACCTCGTGGCTGCCGGGTCCTGCTCGACATCCGTCGGCAAGAGCCCCGCGAGCGAGTCGAGGTCAGGCTCCGTGAGCGCCCGCAGCTCGACCGCGCCCGCCCGCAGTCGTATGCCGTGGAGCGGCCAGAGCCCCGCCACCGACCCGCCGCTCAGAGCGAGTCGCGCAGGGCGCGCAGCCGGCTCAGCGTCGAGGTCTTGCCGAGGATCTCCATCGACTCGAAGAGCGGCGGGGAGATCCGGGCGCCGGAGACGGCCGTGCGCAACGGCCCGAAGGCCAGCCGTGGCTTGATGCCGAGACCGTCGACGATGGCGGCCCGCAGCGTCGCCTGGATCTGGTCGGCGTTCCACGCACTGCTGGTGCCGAGGACGCCGGTGCCGTGGTCGTCGAGGTCGCCCAGGACGCGGAGCGCCTCGTCGAGCACTGACGGGGCGTCGTCCTTGAGCTGGGCGCGCGCATCCTCGTCGATCTCGAGCTGGTCGTCGGCGACGAAGAAGGGGCCCACGAGCGCGGGTGCCTCGGTGAGCAGCGCCATCCGGGTCTGGATCAGCTCCGCGACGAGCTCGAGCCGCGCGAGCTCACCGAGCGACGGGCTGTCCGAGAGCACCCCGGCCGACTCGAGGTAGGGCAGCAGCCGCGAGGCGAACTCCCCCGTCGGCAGTGCGCGGATGTGGACGCCGTTGAGCCACTCGAGCTTCTTGAGGTCGAAGATCGGTCCGATCGGGTTGACCTTGGCCCAGTCGAAGCTCGCGCTGAACTCCTCGAAGGTGAAGACCTCGACGTCGTTGCCGTCGGCGTCCTGCTGCGGCGGGTAGGCCAGCAGGGCGAGGAAGTTGACGAGGGCCTCGGGCAGGTAGCCCTCCTCCCGGAACCAGGTGAGCCGGGCCGCCGGGTTCTTGCGCTTGGAGATCTTCGACTTGTCGGTGTTGCGCAGCAGCGGCATGTGGGCGAACTTCGGCGGGGTCAGCCCGAGCCACTGGTAGAGCAGCACGTGCTTGGGCGTGGAGCTGATCCACTCCTCACCGCGGACGACGTGGGTGATCCCCATCTCGTGGTCGTCGACGACGACGGCGAGGTGGTAGGTCGGGAAGCCGTCGGCCTTGAGGATGACCTGGTCGTCGGGCCGCGGCGCCGAGACCCTGCCGCGGATGATGTCGTCGAAGACGAGGGAGACGTCGTCGGGAACGAGCATCCGCACGACGGGGGTCTCGCTGAAGCCGGGCAGCTCGGCCCGCTCCTCGCGGGTCTTGCCGACGCAGAGCCGGTCGTACCCGGTCGGCTGCTTCGTCTTCTGCTGCACCTCGCGCATCTGCGTCAGGCGCTCGGTGGAGCACCAGCAGAGGTAGGCGTGGCCGTCGGCGAGGAGCCGGTCGACGTAGGGCCGGTAGGTCTCGAGCCGCTCCGACTGGCGGTAGGGCGCGAAGGGGCCGCCGATGTCAGGCCCCTCGTCCCAGTGCAGGCCGAGCCACCCGAGCATGTCGTAGAGCTGGGCCTCGCTGTCCTCGCGGAAGCGGGCCCGGTCGGTGTCCTCGACCCGGAGCACGAACTGCCCGCCCTGCTGACGCACGAAGGCGAGGTTGAACAGCGACATGTAGGCGGTGCCGACGTGCGGGTCACCGGTCGGCGACGGCGCCACGCGGGTCCGCACCGGGCCGGACCCGTCCGACGTCGAGACCCGGGGGGTGGGAGCGGGTCGGACCTCGACGGCGCGGTCGGACACGGCGTCGGACGCGGAGGGGGTGGACGGCATACCGGCAGTGGTGTTCGTGTCGCTCATGGTGGCGCCAGCCTACTGGCCGGGCCGCCTGCCCCTCACGGGGTCAGCGGCGCACGAAGGTGTTGGTGAGCGCGCCGATGCCCTCGATCTCGACGGTCACCTGCTGGCCCGCCTCGACGAGACCCACCCCAGCCGGCGTGCCGGTGAGGATGACGTCGCCGGGCAGCAGGGTGAAGACGGCCGAGGCGTACTCGATGATCGCGGCGATGCCGTGCACCATGTCGGCGGTCGAGCCGTCCTGCATGACCTCGCCGTCGAGCGTCGTCACGATGGACAGGCTCGCGGTGTCGAGGTCGGTCTCGACCCAGGGCCCGAGCGGGCAGCTCGTGTCGAAGCCCTTGGCGCGGGCCCACTGCCCGTCGCTGCGCTGCCAGTCGCGGGCCGTGACGTCGTTGGCGACGGTGTAGCCGTAGATGCAGTCGGCAGCGTCCTTGGCCTTGACACCCTTGGTGATCGTCTTGATGACGACGGCGAGCTCTCCCTCGTAGGAGATCTCGCTGCTGCCGGCGGGCAGGACCACGGGGTCGAACGGGCCGACGACGGCGGTGTTGGGCTTGAAGAACATCATCGGCTCGGCGGGGGCCTCGCCGCCCATCTCCCGCGCGTGGTCGGCGTAGTTCTTGCCGATCGCGACGATCTTGGAGCGCGGGATGACCGGCGCGAGCAGACGGGCGTCGGCGAGCATGACGGGGTCGGCGCCCGACGGCTGGAGCCCGATGTAGAGCGGGTCGCCGGCCAACGGCGTGATCACCTCGCTGCCGGGGTCGCCCTGGACGATGCCGTATGCCGGGTCGTCCCCGGTCGTGAACCTCGCGATACGCACCGTGCCACCCTACGACCACGGTCCGGGTGGGCTCACCTCCGTGCCTCCGGAGGCTCCACGAGCACCTGACCGCGGTAGGCCGAGAGTCGCTGGAGCAGCGCGTCGACACCGATGTCCGCGTAGCGGTCGTGGGCGTCGGCCACCTCGGTGCGGCGGGCGAAGAGTGCGTCGGCCTCCTCGAGGAGCAGCACCGCCCCGGCCTCCTCCGCCCTGCTCAGCCGCGCCTCGAGCTCGGCGGGGCCGCCCCTCTCGAGCGCCGTGAGGAGCGAGGCGACGTCGAGCTCGACCACGGGGCCCGGTCGCCCACCGGAGACGTGGTCGGAGAGGCGTGCGGCGAGGTCGGCGACCGGCGGCGTCACCCGTTGCCACGGACCGGTGCTCAGCGACAGCGACTCGACGACGGTCCCGGTCCCGACGTCGGGCTCGATCGCATAGTCCGTCACCCAGCAGTCCGGCAGGCGGTAGGTCACGGTCACGCCGTCCGCGGCGTTGGCGAGCGTCAGGTCGACCACCTTGCGCAGCACCGGTCCGCGCGCCCACAAGTCGAAGGCCAGGTCGCTGCCGAGCTCGCGCGAGACGGTGACCACCGCAGTGTCGGTCCGGCCCGGCGCGTGGCGGATCATGCCGGCGCCGTCGCGCAAGGTGATGACCTCCGTGGAACGGCGCAGCGGGCTGACCGCCGTCACCCCACTGACGGGCAGGCCGTCCCAGCTCACCTCGACCGTGAAGGTTCCCATCCTCCGATCGTCCTCACGGTGGCCCTCCGGGGCAAGAGGCCGGCCGCACCAGGACGTGTCGTCCTTGACCTACCCTCGTCGGGTGGAGATCCCGACCCTGCTGAGCGAGCGCGACTGGCGCGCACACGAGGCGGCGCACGAGGCTCGCGTCGACGCCGCGACGGCTGGCCACCGGGCACGTCGGGCCGACGGACGACGGCACCCGGTCGAGGACTTCCTCTTCACCTACTACGCATTCAAACCGGCCCAGCTGCGACGCTGGCACCCCGGGGCCGGGGTCGGTCTCGTAGGGGGCTCCACTGCGGCACAGAGAGAGTGGCGCTTCTACCGGCTGCAGGACGACGTCGTATCGGTCGACGTCGACGCGTTCCTCGAGGCCCGCGGAGACACCGTGCGCTTCGTGCGCGACCTGCTGAGCCGGACCGCGGCCCGGCCCGGGCGCTTCGGCTGCTTGGGACTGCACGAGTGGGCCATGGTCTACCGGCTCGACTCCTCGGACGTCCGGCATGCGGGCTGGCCGCTACGGCTGGGTCCCGAGGGGACCGACGCCGTTGTGGAGAGCCACCAGGTCGCGTGCTCGCACTTCGACGCCTTCCGCTTCTTCACGCCCGAGGCCGTCCCGCGCAACCTGCTCTCCCCCACCCGGGCCGACCAACCGGCATTCGAGCAGCCCGGGTGCCTCCATGCCGGGATGGACCTCTACAAGTGGGCCCACAAGCTCGTCCCGGCGGTCTCGAGCGAGCTCGTCATGGAGTGCTTCGAGCTCGCCCGGGAGATCCGCTCCCTCGACATGCGAGCCGCCCCGTACGACCTGCGTGAGCTCGGCTACGAGCCGGTGCGCATCGAGACGCCCGAGGGCAAGGCGGAGTATGCCGCCGCGCAGCGGGCCTTCTCGGTCCGCGGTCAGCAGCTGCGGGAGCGCATGGTCTCTGCGTGCGACCGCGTCCTCGAACCCTCCTGAGGTCGCGCGGGACTCGCCTACTGGCGGCCGAATCGCGCCAGGCAGTGCCACAGCCACTTGACCGCCTGGGGATCGGCCGTCCTCGACGCCGCGGCCAGCCGGGCGGGAGTGATCTCGCCACCCAGCGCGCGCGCCAGCGCGACCGGCACGGGGCCCCGGTAGGAGGGGTCGATCGACTGCGCCTGCACCCGATAGCCGCGGTGCTGCTCGACGGGGCAGCCGAGACGCGCGAGCACCCCCACATGCGCCTCACGATCGCTGGGATCGATGACGAGGGCCTCCACGTCCCGACCGATCACCACGCCGCCGTGGACGTGGGCCTCGACGTAGTCGTTCAGGGGATCGTCGAGCGGTAGGTCGGTGGCACCGTTGGGCAACGACGACGGGTCGAGCGCAACGGCGTCGGCGAGTCGACACAGCTCGGCGAGCATGTCCGGGCCACCGATCGCGCTCGGGTCGTAGACGCTGTCAGGCCAGCAGAAGGTGGCTCGGTCGGCGACCTCCGGACGCAACCGCAGGTACGCCGAGCCGAACCGAGGCGACGCACCGTAGGGATCGGCGTGGCGGTTCCAGGCACCGTAGACGGGTCGTCCCTCGGCATCGGCTACGTCGTACCGACCGTCGAAGAGCCTGCTCTCCCATCGCCACCGGTCACCCCCCGGGTGAGCCGTCAGGCCACCGTTGGACGTGCCGGTCTCCCACTGGCTGCGGTAGACCCCTGACGTCGCGATCGCGTCGAGCACCGTGCCCTCGCCATAGGGCCACCCCGGGTGGAAGTGAAGCACGATTCGCGTGGTCATCGCGCGAGGATAGCCACCGACGACATGGCCCGTCCGCGGAGCTTCGAGGCGTGCCTTGCGCGGGCGTGAAGCGGCCGCTCGCCATGCAGTCGACAGCCCTCGGCTCGCCCTCACCGGTCTCAGGAGGCGAGGGCCTGCTCGAACCACGCTTCGACGTCACTACGCGCCCGGTCGGGTCGATGGCCCGGGAGCAGCGGAGGGGCGGTCGAGCGGTAGCGATGCCCTGTGGGAGTGACCGTCTCCACCGCATGAGGTGCGCCGGGCCGCCGAGGCGACAGGGACCTCGCCCTGAAGCCGGGGAGCTGCTTGGTGAGGTTGCACCGAACGCACAGGCCCTGCCCGTTCTCCGCCGTCGTGGGCCCACCGTCGGCGTGGTCGCGGATGTGGTCGACGTGCCGGACCGGGGCGTCGCACCACGGGGTCCGGCAGGTTGCGGCGTCACGCGTGAGCAGGTACCGACGCAGTCCACCGTCGAAGGTGCGGCGGGTCGAGTCCATCGCGACGAGGGCGCCGGTCGACGGGTGGGTGTAGAGCCGTCGCAGCCAGGCCGCAGCCTCGGGCACGGTGTCGACGGTCCCGCCCAGCAGACTCCGAGCCCACTGGGCCGGCACGGAGCCGTAGCCGAGGAGCTGGGCCGGGCAGTCGTCGCCCGCGAGCAGGGACCGGTCTGTGATCACGAGCTGGACCTCGACCGGCACTGCATCAGCCCGTTCCTGGCCGGTGACGCGGGTGACGAGGGCATCAGCCATCACCTGGCCCTTGCCTCGCTCGTCGCCGGCGGCCCGTGCCGAGTCGGCAGCGGCCGTGAGTGAGGCGTGGACGGCCACGGCCTGGGCGACCGGCAGCAACGCCGTGACGTAGGCCATCGTGTCGGGGTCCGGGCGGATCGTCACCCGGCGATCGGCCTCGGCGCGAGCCGCCCGAGCCATCACCGCCTCGGCATCGATGCGATAAGCCACAGCGCGGACCCGCCGGGCAAGCTCTTTGTCGCCGAGGGCGCCGACACCCTCACCCGCGTGCGCCCCGGCCACCACCTCGGCGTCGACGGCAGAGCGCTGCTCCGAGCCCAGACCCGCCGTCTCACGCACGACGATGAGGGCTCGGGCCTCGCTCAGCTCGCCCGCCTCGAGGGCGGCCAGGGTGTGCGGCATCTCGCGCGTGAGGGCGAGCGCGAGACCGACGTGCTGCGCGCCGCGGACCGGTGACTCGTGGCGGGCCAGGGCCACCTGCGCCGCTACCCCGGTCGCCGGGGACGGGCGCCGGCGCCGAGACCTCTGCGTGGGACCGTCCGTCGTGGCCGCCTCCGGGAGGGAGGCCGCCCGCGCCTCCTCCCGGGCCGCCCGCCACGCGTCGAAGTCGCCGGCAGCCGAGCACCGCCGCGCCCGCTCGCGACACTGCGCCGCAACATCCGACTGCGACTCGACGAAGGCCGCAGTGACCCTCACCTGCGCCGCCGCCGCCGCGGCCTTGACTCTCTCGAGGAGCGCGAGCTGGTCAATACGGGTCTCGTCTGCACCCACCCCGTCGATGTCCGACAGAGCCGACACGAGGCCCGCAAGAGCCTCGGTGCTTCCTGTCGCGAGCCCATCGATCATGTGTTCCAGTCTACTCTGGAACCGGTACTGACGGAAGGACTTGCAAAGACCAATTCAACTCCGCTGCAGTTGATTTCAGTACACAGCCGATGCCTGCCACTGCGGTTCCTCAGCCGTTGCGGCCAACCCCCAGGCCGCGCAGGATGACCGACAGACCACCCTCGAAGGACTTCGTCGCGGCCGCAGGCGAGCGCGCCGAGAAGTCCGGATCGAGCCGCGCGGCAGTCCCCTGGTTCTGCTCCGTCGTGACGCTGCCCAGGACGTGATGGACGAGCAGGTCGGCCGCAGCCTCCCGCTCCTGACCGACGAGACCGAGCCGACCGAGCTGGCGTGAGAGCTCACGCAACGGTCCCGCGGCCTTCGGCTCCACGGCGTAGGCGAGAGCCACCACCTCTGCGCCATCAGGGACCCGGAGGACCGCGCCGCGGACCGCCAGGGAGAGGGACACGACCGCCTCCTCCGGTGGCTGGTCGGCGGACGGGACCGGGATCTCGGAGAGCAGGGCGTCGGCCACCTCGACGAGCAGCTCCTGCTTGCCGCTGACGTGCCAGTAGAGGGCGCCGGGGGCGACTTCGAGCTCGCGGGCGAGCCGTCGCATCGAGAGGTCTGCGAGGCCGTAGCGACCGAGGATGCCCACCGCGGCGTCGATCACCTGGCTTCGGCTGAGAGCCATCCGACACCTGCCCCCGTTGACAGCCGGGCCGGGCGCCTCGGCATACTGAACACTGTTCAAGTTGAGCATTGTTCACCGTCCCGCGCAAGGAGCACCATGACCCGACGTTTCGACGACCTCGCCGCTGCCGTCCTCGACGGCAGAGCGGTCTCACCGGAGCAGGCGCTCGACGTCCTCCAGTCGGCCGACGACGAGCTGCTCGACGTCGTCTCGGCCGCAGCACGGCTGCGGCGCAAGCACTTCGGCAACACCGTCAAGGTCAACTACCTCGTCAACCTCAAGTCCGGCCTGTGCCCCGAGAACTGCAGCTACTGCTCCCAGCGGCTCGGGTCGACGGCCGAGATCCTCACGTACACGTGGCTCAAGACCGACGAGGCCCTGGAGCAGGCGGCAGCCGGCCTGCGCGGCGGCGCCACGCGTGTGTGCATGGTCTCGAGCGGCCGAGGGCCGACCGACCGCGACGTCGAGCGGGTGGCCGGGATGGTGGGGGCGCTCAAGCAGGAGCACCCTCAGGTCGAGGTGTGCGCCTGCCTCGGACTGCTCAAGGACGGTCAGGCCGAGCGTCTGCGCGAGGCCGGCGTCGACGCCTACAACCACAACATCAACACGGCCGAGTCGCACCACGACGCGATCGTCACGAGCCACACCTACGCCGACCGCGTCGCCACGGTGACCCGGGCCAAGGACGCCGGACTCTCCCCCTGCTCCGGGCTGATCGCCGGGCTCGGTGAGACCGACGAGCAGCTCGTCGAGGCGCTCTTCGCGCTGCGTGACCTCGACAGCGACTCGATCCCGGTCAACTTCCTCATGCCCTTCGACGGCACCCCGCTCGAGGGCACCTGGGAGCTCACCCCCGGCCGCTGCGTGCGGATCCTCGCCATGGCGCGCTTCGTCTGCCCCGACCGGGAGATCCGGATCGCCGGGGGCCGCGAGATGCACCTCCGATCACTGCAGGCCCTCGCCCTCCACGTCGCGAACTCGATCTTCCTCGGCGACTACCTCACGTCCGAGGGACAGGCCGCCGAGGCCGACCTCGAGCTGCTCCGCGACAACGGCTTCGTCGTGCTGGGCGCCGAGACGCCCGAGACCGAGACCGCGCTCGTCGGCGGTGGCGCCTCCCACGACCCCGTCAAGCGGCGTCGCGGCGCGGGGACGCAGTCCCTCCCCAACGCGTGAGACCGACTGTGGGCGAGACGGGTTCACTGGCGTCCCGAGACCGCGGCCTGGTCTGGCACCCCTACGCGCCGCTCGACGGGCCGGAGCCGTACTCCGTCCGCTCGGCCTCCGGTGTCCGGCTGGGACTGACGGCGCCGGACGGGACGCGTCACGACGCGATCGACGCGATGGCCTCGTGGTGGTGTGCGGTGCACGGCTATCGCCACCCGGCGCTCGACGCGGCAGCCCACGGTCAGATCGACCGCTTCAGCCACGTCATGTTCGGGGGCCTGACCCACGAGCCGGCCGTCGCCCTCGCGGAGCGTCTCACCTCGATCGCCCCCGGTGAGATGGCCCATGTCTTCTTCGCCGACTCCGGCTC